>DATLBS010000007.1:0-61962 GCA_035526765.1 Thermoplasmatota archaeon
CGCGCAGGCCGAGGGCCTGGACGCGCATGCCAGGGCCGTGACCGGGAGGCTGGAGCGGCCATGACGGAGCGGCGATCCCGCATCGACGCCTGGGTGCGCCCCCCCGTCCGCTCCCTCAAGCCCTACTACAAGGCCCCAGAGATGGAAGGGGCCCTGCGCCTGGACCAGAACACCAACCTCGTGGGAGCCAACCCCGTCCTGGCGGACCTGCGCGCCGGGGACGCCGAGACGCAATACCCAAGCCGCGACGCCGACGGCCTCCTGCAGGCCCTCGCGGACTTCCACGGCCACTCGCCGGACAACTTCCTCGCCGCCAACGGGGGCGACGAGGCCCTCGACATCCTCGTCAAGGCCTTCGGCGAGGCAGGCTCCACCATCGTGACGCCCACGCCCAGCTACAGCCTCTACCCGTTCTACCCCAAGCTTGCGCAGATGAGGCACCTCGAGGTCCCCCTGCGAGCCGGATTCGCCAGCCTGGACGTCGCCGCCATCCTGGCCGCCAAGCCCCGCATCGTCCTGCTGGCCTCCCCCAACAACCCGACCGGCAACCGCTTCCCGGCCGATGAGGTCCAGCGCCTCATTGACTCGGTGGACGGTGTCGTCGTCGTGGACGAGGCCTACATCGAGTACGCGGGCCTCAGGCACAGCCTCCTGCCCCGCATCGAGTCGCACGACAACCTCGTGGTCCTGCGCACCTTCAGCAAGGCCTACGGCCTGGCGGGGCTCCGCATCGGCGTCCTGGCAGCCAACCGCGACCTCATGGAGCGCCTGCGCCTCGTGAAGCCCCCCTTCAACCTCTCCACCTTCTCGGAGCGCGCCGCCCGGGCCGCCCTCGAAGGCCAGGCCTGGGTCGACGCCGGGGTGCGCATGGTGCGCGGCGAACGCGAGCGCATGGCCACCAAGCTGCGAGGCCTCGGGTTCCGCGTCCACCCCAGCGACGCCAACTTCCTCCTGACCGATCCCCCCATGGACGCCGGCGAGCTGCTGCTGGCCCTGCGCTCCCGCGGCATCCTGGCCCGCACCTTCCCCAACGCGCCCCCCGTCCGCCACTGCATCCGGTTCACGGTGGGACGCCCCGAGCACACGGACCAGCTGGCCGCCGCCCTCAAGGACATCCTGGGGGCCGCGGCATGAAGCGCTGGGTCCTCTTCGACTACGGCGCCGGCAACCTGCACAGCCTGCGCCGGGGCCTCGAGCGGGCGGGCGCCTCCGTCCACGTGACGCAGGAGGCGCGCCACCTGGCGGAGGCGGACGTCGCCGTCCTGCCGGGCGTGGGCGCCTTCGGCCCCGTCATGCAGAGCCTCGCGGGCGCCCGGCGCGGGTTGCTGGAACGGCACCGCGAGGGCCGCCCCATCCTGGCCGTCTGCATCGGCCAGCAGGTCCTGCACGAGTCCTCCGAGGAGGCCCCCAGCGTCCCTGGGCTGGGACTGCTGCCGGGCCGTGTGCGCCGCCTGCCCGCCACCGAGGGCAAGGTGCCGCACATGGGCTGGAACACCCTGGAGGTCCTGCGCCCCGACCCGATGCTGGAGGGTGTGGAGACCGGAAGCCACGTGTATTACGTCCACTCCTTCGGCAGCGTGCCTGGAGCCGACTGCCTGGCCGCCACGACGTACGGCATGCGCTTCGCCGCGGCCCTCCGCCGCGGCCACACCATCGGCACGCAGTTCCACCCCGAGAAATCGGGCCCCGTCGGGGCACGCATCCTCGCCAACCTCGTGCGGGAGCTGGAGACCCTGGCTTGACCTTCACCCTCTACCCCGCCATCGACCTCCGGCACGGCAAGGTCGTCCAGCTGGTGGGAGGCGACCCAGCCCAGGTGGCCCTGGAGCGCCCCGACCCCGAAGCCCAGGCGGACCTCTTCGCCGAGGCCGGCGCCACCTGGCTGCACGTCATCGACCTGGATGCCGCCTTCGGCGAGCGCAACCAGTGGACCCACCTCACGCGCATCCTGCGCGCAGGCACGCAGGTGCAGTTCGGCGGCGGCGTCCGCAGCATGACGCAGGTGCAGCAGCTGCTGGACCTGGGTGTCGCGCGC
Source organism: Thermoplasmatota archaeon (assembly GCA_035526765.1). Classification (GTDB taxonomy): domain Archaea; phylum Thermoplasmatota; class E2; order JACPAO01; family JAHFTW01; genus JAHFTW01. The sequence goes on from DATLBS010000007.1 coordinate 2,036, forward strand.
GTCGTCGTCGGCACCCAGGGGGTGCGCCACCCGGCGTGGGCGCGCGAACTGGCCATCCTGTTCCCCGGCCGCGTCGTGCTGGCCATCGACGCGCGCGGCCGCGACGTGGCCGTCTCCGGATGGACCGAGGCGGCAGGCGTCGACGTCGTCGAACTGGCCGCCAGCCTCGACGGCGCCGGGCTGGCCGGATTCCTCTACACCAACGTCGACAAGGAAGGACGCCTGGGCGGCATCGACCGCGACACCATCGCCGCCATCCGCCTCGCCGCACCGCGCACCCCGCTGCTGGCCTCCGGCGGCATCACGACCCTCGACGACCTCGAATGGCTCAAGGGGGCCGGCGTCGCCGGAGCGGTCCTGGGCATGAGCATCTACAAGGGCACCATCGACCTTGGCGAGGCCTTCTCCCGGTTCCCGCCCCCCGCCGTCCCCGTCGTGCGGGTGCTGCACGCCCGCGAGGAGCTGGCCGGCGAAGGCGAGGCGGAAGACATGGAGGACGCCGGATGACCGCGGCCCGCACCGGGGAGGTGGAGCGCGCCACGAAGGAGACGAAGGTCACTGTCCGCCTCGACCTCGACGGGAAGGGGGCCTACGACGTCCACACGCCCAATCCGTTCCTCACCCACATGCTGGAGACGTGGACCCGGTACGCAGGCTTCGACCTGAGGGTGCGCGCCACCGGCGACCTGGACCACCACCTCGTGGAGGACGTCGGCATCGCCTTGGGGCAGGCCTTCCGCGCCGCCTTCGCCCTGGCGCCCTGCCAACGCATCGCTTACGACATCGTGCCCATGGACGACGCCCTCGTCCTCGTGGCCGTCGACCTCGTCGACCGCCCCTACTACGAGGGACAGCTTCCGATCCCCCTCTGGGAGCACTTCCTTCGCAGTTTCGCGATGGAGGCGCGCATCAACCTGCACGTCGACTGCCTGCGCGGACGTGACACCCACCACTGCGTCGAGGCCTCGATGAAGGCCTTCGCGCGCGCCCTGCGCCGCGCCCTCGAGCCCCGCGAAGACGAGGTGTCCACGAAGGGGAAGGTGCAGGCCACGGTGCGCGCCAGGAGCCCTGCGGCACCGGCCATCCAGGACGCCACGCCCGCCACTCCACCCGAGACCCCTTCCGGGTCCGCCCAGCACGCGCACCCCCGTGCACCGGCAGCCCCGCAGCCCGTCGCGCGCACGCCCGGAGCGCCGCCGGCCCGGACGCCGCCCACCGTCGCCAGTCGTCCCCTTCCGCCACGCGCCGCAACCCTGGCCGCCGCGCCAGCCCCCGCCGAGGAGGAAAAGGCGACCACCGCGAGATCGGCCGAACAGGCGATGGCGGATGCCGCCGCCGAGGCCACAGCCCGTTCCCTGGAGGAGGCAGAGCTGGACCGCCTCTCCAACGACCCCGCCTCGCTTGGATGGAGCTGGCGCGAGGGCTCGACGGAGCCCAGCGTCCGCAAGGCCATCGGCGACCTCGAGGTCCGCCATGTCGGCAAGGATGGCCGTCCCCGCCTCGAGGCCAAGCCGCGCAAGAAGAAGGCCAGCGACCCCGCGGGGGCCACGCTGCCCAAGTTGGGCGGCAGGACGGATGCCGGCCCCCTGCCGGACTCCGGGGACGTCGGGCCCGAGGCCGCGCATGCGACTCCTGCGAGCCTGGCCGCCGCCAGCCGGGAGGTCCGCAGCAAGATGCGCAAGGCGGAGCTTCCCGAGGTGAAGGCGGCCCGCGAGCGCGACAAGGAGATCCACGGCGAGGGCGGCAAGGAGGAGCCTTGACCCTCGCGCGCCGCATCGTGGCCTGCCTCGACGTGGCCGCCGGCCGCGTCGTCAAGGGGGTCCGTTTCCAGGACCTGCGCGACATGGGGGACCCCGTCGAGCTGGCGCTGCGCTACCAGGAGGAGGGCGCCGACGAGGTGGTCTTCCTGGACATCACGGCCTCCCACGAGGCCCGCGCCACCCTGCTGGACGTCGTGCGGCGGACCTCCGAGTCCCTCTCGATCCCGCTCACCGTGGGGGGCGGCATCCGCTCGCCCGACGACATGCGCGCCGCCCTGAATGCCGGCGCCGACAAGGTGGCGGTGAACTCCGCGGCCCTCGCGGACCCTGCCCTCCTCGATGCCTGCAGCCGGCGCTTCGGTGCGCAATGCGTCGTCCTGGCGGTCGACTGCAAGGCGACGGGGTCCGGCCGGTGGACGGCGTTCTCGCATGGCGGCCGCCGCGACACCGGACGCGACGCCCTGGCCTGGTGCCTGGAGGGGGCGCAGCGCGGCGCCGGCGAGATCCTCCTCACCAGCATGGACGCCGACGGCACCGGGCAAGGATACGACCTCCCCCTCGTCCGCGCGGTGAGCGGCGCCGTCCCCGTCCCCGTCGTGGCCTCGGGCGGCTGCGGCAGGGCGCTGCACATCGTCGAGGCCCTGGGGGCGGGCGCGGACGCCGCCCTCGTGGCCAGCCTGTTCCATGAGCGGAAGGCAACCGTAAAAGAAGCCAAGGCGCTGGTCGCCTCCGCGGGGCTGGCGGTCCGACCATGACGAAGCGCAAGGTGCGGGTGGCCGGCAAGTCCGGCCGGACGAAGAAGTCCTCGCGCAGCCACGCCAAGCCCGCCGTCCACAAGTACTCCAAGCCGAAGCCTGGCCACAAGGACGCCGAGGCCGCGCCCGAGCCGCCGCAGGGGACGCCGAAGGCCCCGCCCAAGGGCATGGCGGCGCGCCTGGCCGCCATGGCTGCCGCGAGCGCGGCGATGCAGGACGAGCCCGAGATGGCGCGGCCCCGGCCGGGCCCCCCCATGGTGGACCCCTTCGGCGAGGTGGACGAGCCGCCCCGGCCGGGCCCAGCGCATCCTCCCAGCCCGGAGGACCTTGGTCCGGGCTCCCGGGGGACCCATGCAGGCGGCCATGCGCCTCCCGCTCCCTCCCTGCCTTCCACGCCGCGGGGCGCCCCCTCCCCCGCCCCCGCCGCACCGGCCCCCTCGCCGGCCCCCGCCGAGCCGGACGGCATCCAGGTCGTCGCGAAGGGTCCGAGCAAGTTCTCCCTCGAGGACCTGGAGCTGCTGAAGTCCGCCATCAAGGTCAAGGGCGGTGGGCAGGTCGTCGAGGGCATCAACTTCGAGGAGCTCAAGTGGGACGCCGAAGGGCTCATCCCCGTCGTGGCCCAGGACCGCCGCACCGGGGCCGTCCTCATGCTGGCGCACACGAACAAGGAGACCCTCGAGCAGACCCTGCGCACCAAGAACATGACGTACTGGAGCCGCAGCCGCAACAAGGTCTGGGTCAAGGGGGAGGAGTCGGGGCACACGCAGCGCATGGTCAGGATCGAGGTCGACTGCGACAAGGATGCCATCCTGGCCACCGTCGACCAGGAAGGCCCCGCCTGCCACCGCGACACCGGGACCTGCTGGACCGACGCGCGCGCCATCCCCCTGGGCGGGTTCCTGGGGGAGCTGGACCGCCTCATCGCGGACACGGCCAAGAACCCCCGTCCCGATTCGCACACCAGCAAGCTCCTGGCCGAGCCCATCGAGGCGCTCAAGAAGTTCGTCGAGGAGGCCAACGAGGTCACCCGCGTCCTGCAGGGCAAGCCCAACAAGGACCCTCTCGAGCACGAGGCCGCGGACGTCCTCTACCACCTGCTTGTGGCCTGCCGCACGAAGGGCGTCGGCCTCGAGAGGATCGTGACGGAGCTCTACGCCCGGCACATGGCGGACCAGGTCAAGCGCTGACCGAGGCAAGCCAGCCCGCCGGCGCAGCCCTTGCAGTCCGGTGTCCCCCGTGTCGCCCTGCCCGCCAGCGCGCGTCATCCAAAGCCGTGATATCGGCCCCCCCTTTGCTGCGCCTGCCGTGATCGAGACCCTGCCTCGTGGCGTCGTCCTCATCGGGACGGCCCACATCAGCGCCACCAGCGTGGCGGAGGTGGAGGACACGATCCGCGCCCTGCGCCCCAAGCAGGTCCTCGTCGAGCTCGACGCGGGCCGCCTCAAGGCCATCCGGGACCCCGAGGCGTGGCAGAACACGGACATCATCCAGGTGCTGCGGCAGAAGAAGCAGCACCTCTTCCTCCTGCAGCTGTACCTCTCCGCGATGCAGAGCAGCATGGGCCGGGAGACGGGGGTTGCCCCCGGCACCGAGCTGCTGCGCGCCGTCACGGTGGCCGAGGAAGTGGGCGCCGAGGTCGTCCTGATCGACCGCGACGTCGCCATCACGCTCAAGCGCGGCTTCGGCGCGATGGGAGGCTGGGCCAAGATGCGCCTGGCATGGAACGTCATGATGCAGGTCTTCACGCCGGGGCAGGCGGAGCCGGTGGACGTGGAGAAGATGCTCCAGCAGGACGCCATCACGGAGATGACGGAGCAGTTCGCCAGGTTCGCCCCCGTCGTGAAGGTCGCCCTCATCGACGAGCGCGACGCCTTCATGGCCAGCCACATCCACGAGCGCGCGGCACAGGGCCCGCTCGTCGCCGTCGTCGGCGCAGGCCACATCGCGGGGATCCGCCGCCACCTCGAGGCGCCCGCTGCGATCCCGGCGCGGGACTCGCTCAACGTGCCCCCCCGCAAGCGCGTGAGCGTCCTCAAGCTGGTCGGGTACGCTGTCCCGTTGCTGATCGCCGGGCTGCTGGCCTACTTCATCATGAACGGGCAGACCGAGCAGCTCCAGCGGGGCATCCTCGCCTACGTGCTCTTCACCTGCGCCGGCGGCGCCCTCGGCGCCATCCTGGCCTTCGGCCACCCCTGGAGCATCCTGGTGGCGACCGCCTCCGCCCCCCTCAAGGTGTTCCGGGGACCCATCGGCGCCGGATGGCTGGCCGGCGCCTGCGAGGCCAAGGTCCGCACCCCCAAGGTGGCAGACTTCCAGGCCATCAAGCAGATCGAGACCCTGGGCGAGTTCTGGCGCAACGGCGTCGTCCGCGTGCTGCTGGTGACCGCCCTCGTGAACCTCGGCGTCTTCATCGGCACCTGGATGGCCCTCGTCTACATCGCGAAGCTGGTGTGACATGTCCCTGCGCGACGGCTACAACCCCTTCTACGTGCCCGAGCCCGCCCCCCACGCCGGCCGCCCCCGCATCACGTTCAGCCGGGACGAGGTCCTGCACCTCATGGGAGCCGTCGCGATCCTGACCCTCTGCTTCGCCTTCGCGCGGGAAGGCGGCATCCAGGTCGCCAGCAAGGGCCGCCCCCTCGGGGACGTCCTGCTGGATTCGATCCCCCCGCTGATGGACCTCCTGGCCTCCTTCCTCGCCGTGGGGTCCGGCTTCGTGCTGCACGAGCTTGCGCACAAGGTCGTCGCCCAGCGTTACGGTCATTGGGCTGAGTTCCGCGCGCAGTTCACGAACCTCCTCATCAGCCTCCTGCTGGCGGCGGGGACCGGGTTCCTGTTCGCGGCTCCCGGGGCGGTCATCATCCAGGGCGCCGTGACGCGGCGCGAGAACGGCCTCATCAGCCTCGTCGGCCCCGGCACCAACTTCCTCATCGCCGCCGCCACGTTCCCGTTCACCCAGGTCGTGGACCCCAGCCGGCCCCTGCCGCACACGATGGCCATCGTGTCCATCGCCAACGCCTTCCTCTGCGTCTTCAACCTGCTTCCCTTCGGCCCCCTGGACGGCCGCAAGGTCCTGCGCTGGAACGCGTTCGCCTACGCCGCCGCCCTCCTCCTGGCCCTCGGTTTCATCGTCCTGCTGTACGTCCGCGGCGTCCTCTATTCCACAGGGTAGTCGCCTGCGGCGGATGCCTTATCACCGATGCCCAGGGTCGCGCGCAAGGGCCGCAGCGCCCGCCACGGGCCCGTGGTCTAGGGGTTCATGACGGCGCTCTTACAAAGCGCAGGTCGCCGGTTCGATTCCGGCCGGGCCCATCGCCGCCATTCCGTTTATATGAGCGCCCCGAGTCGCCGCCTTGCTAGCAGGCCGCCGGGACTCCAGACCCCGACCCGTTGGGACCTCCAACACCTGCAGCACCAACCCGCCAGCCCCGTAGTCTAGTGGTCAAGGATAGGAGCCTCTGGAGCTTTTGGCATCGGTTCGAATCCGGTCGGGGCTATCCGCAGCGACCCAGGGTCTTGCGGTCGAGGTCGCCATGCGTCACCTGGCCAGCATCCACGACCTGACCGACGAGGACATGCGCGCCCTCCTGCGCTCCGCCCGCGCCATGGCCGAGGACACGCGCGAGCAACGCCACGTGCTGGACGGCCGCGTCATCTGCACGGCCTTCTTCGAGCCCAGCACCCGGACGCGCCTCAGCTTCGAGGCGGCGGCGCAGCGGCTGGGTTCGGGAGTCATCGGGTTCTCCGACCCCGCCACCACCAGCAGCGCCAAGGGCGAGACGCTGGAGGACACGATCCGCATGCTGGCGGGGTACTGCGACCTCATCGTGATGCGACACCCCAAGGAGGGCGCCGCCAAGCGCGCCGTGGCCGTCTCGTCGGTCCCCATCGTGAACGCGGGAGACGGCCCCGGCGAGCACCCCACGCAGACGCTGCTGGACCTCTACACGATGGAGCGGTGCAAGGGAGGCATCGAGGACCTCGAGGTCGCCCTCGTGGGGGACCTCAAGTTCGGCCGCACCGTGCACAGCCTCGTGCCCGCCCTCCGCCGCCTCGGGGCGCACCCCGTCGCGGTGGCGGCGCCTGGCCTCGAGTTGCCCCCCGCCGTCGGCAAGGGAGTGCCCACGATGAGCCTGGAGGAGGCGGCCGCCAGCTGCGACGTGCTGTACGTGACCCGCGTGCAGAAGGAGCGCTTCACCGACCTTGCCGAGTACGAGCGCGTCGCCGGGTCGTTCCGCATCGACGTGCCCCTGCTGCAGCGCACCAAGAGCAAGGCCATCGTCCTGCACCCGCTGCCGCGCGTGGACGAGATCGCGACCGAGGTCGACTCCCACCCCGCGGCCAAGTATTTTGACCAGGCCCGGAATGCCGTGCCCGTCCGCATGGCCGTCCTTGCCTCCCTCCTGGGTGACGCATGAAGGAGTTCAAGATCGTCCCCATCCGCAACGGCACCGTGCTGGACCACATCGAGGCGGGGCGCGCCCTGCAGATCATCCAGGCGCTGGGCCACCCCGTGGCGGGCTCCCACAAGGTCGTGAGCCTCAGCATGAACCTCCCCAGCGGCCGCGCCGGCCAGAAGGACGTGCTGAAGTTCGAGGACATCGAGCTGAGCGCCGAGGACATCCGGAAAGTGAAGGCGTTGAGCAAGCGGGGCACGCTCAGCGTCATCCGCAACTATGACATCGCCCACAAGGAGCGATGGGGACCTGGACCTGCGGCTTAGGTTTCGCGCCCACCTAACCACAGGTTCCACAGAGCTCACTTTGAGTGCGCTCAACGAGCCATCGGTCGCCGCGAAGACCCGAGGCTCGAGTCCAACGGGTGTGTGTGGGCGGCGTCGGGTTGTTCCAGCAAGCGATGGCATGGAGGCGCGGCGAAGCCGCGCCCGGCGAAGCCCCGGTCAAGGGTTGCAGGCCGTGCGCTCCGCGCACCAAGGACAACTTTTCTGGTACTGGACGCCCCCGCCGTCGTCCACGGGTGTCAGGCTGGCAAGACTTTGGGCAAGGGCCTTGTCCTTGAGGGGCCGTAGGCCCCTCGTGTCGCGCGTGTCGACGGAGCGAGCCGTCGGTCCGGAACCGAACGCAGGGCGCCCGACAGCCTAAAAATGGACGCGAAGTGGATCAAGAAAATTAACGGTGAGTGTGCCGGGTTTGACGCCGACACACTCACCGAGGAAGGGGCACTGGCCTCACGAGGAGGGGATGGGATGCACTCAAAAGTTCCAGCACACCGCTTCCGTATTGACCTCTATTTCCCGTGCATATAAAGGAATTGTCTTTTAAGCCACACCAGGAGGGGCCTTCCTGGGAAGGCGGTCGGCGGTCTGGTAGGTTTCCCCCGCATCGGAAGCGCTCCCCGGCGCTTGCATCTCCCGGGGATCCGCGACCATGCGCAGGCCCTTGAGGTGGGCGTGGAAGCGCACGACCCGATCGTCCAGGATGATGGCGGTCCCCTGGTCCTCCGGGCCCCGGATGAGGCGGCCCACGGCCTGCCGCAGCGTACGCCCGACGGGGTTGTGGACGGCGACCTGCCACCCGTTGCCGGTCTTGCGGTCGTAGTGGTGGATCAGGGCCTGGCTGCGCGCCGAGGGTCGAGGGTAGGGGATGCCGAAGACCAGGAGATGCTCCATGGCCTTGCCGGGGAAGTCCATGCCCTCGGACAATCGCCCCCCCAGGACCCCCAGGAGGAGGGACTTCCCGGAAGGGTCCGCCTTGAACGCCGCGACGAGCCGGACCAGGTCGCCGGTGCTGGCCTCGGCGTGCTCGATGAAGAGCGGGCGGCCCGTGCCGTGCAGGAATCCTTCCTCCAGGTAGTCCCTCATCATCTGGTGGCTTGGGAAGAAGAGCGCGGTCCTGCCAGGGCAGTGCAGCAGCGCCTCGCGGGCGGTTTCCTGCTGCCGCGCCACGAGGGACGGGTCCCGCTGGATGGCCTCGAAACGGCGCTGCACCCCCTCGATGCCGTAGATGCGCAGGTTGCCCACCGGGAAGGCGCTGGGCAGGAGGACCTGCTTGGTCGAGGAGGCATCGAGGCCGCAGAGCGTCCGGTGGTCGTCCAGGGGCGCCAGGGTGCCGCTCATGTGCGTCGTGGAGTGGAACTCGCCGAGCCAGCCCAGGACCGCGGCAGGATCGAGGAGGAACATCTCAAGGCCGGGGTTCTCGCCCCCGGAGACCAGTTGCACGTAGGGCTCGTCGCGGCTGGCCATCCAGAAGGTGAGGAACGCCCCGATGGCACCGAGGTAGCTGCGGGGCAGGCGGCCCTTGGCGCGGCGGTCCTCGCGGATCGTCTCCCCCCACCTCTCGAGGTCGGTGGCCACGCGCTGGATGGCGGGCGTCGGCAACCGCAGGCGGCGCATGAGCGCCTCGTCAAGGCCATCGGGGGGCACGAGGCCGTCCTCGCCGTCGCGGACGTGCTCGTCGGCCAGGTCGTGCAGGGCACCCAGCATGGCGTCGAGGACACTGGTCGTGAGGGTGAGCTTGGCCAGGGTGGGGTCGTCGTACTCCTCGGCCTCCTTCTGGGCGCGCTGCAGGGTGGCCTGCGTGAGGCGGGGGCTGTGGTGGTCGCGGGCCGCATCCGGGAGGTTGTGCGCCTCGTCAACGACCAGGTGGCATTCCGTGGCGCTGGTGCCCATCCATTCCAGCAGCGTGGCGCGCAGGCGGTCGTCGAGCAGGAAGATGTACGGGACGACGACGGTGCGTGCCTTGGGCATCAGGAGCTTGAGGGCCTCGTACGGGCAGGATCCTGCCTGCTCGATGCGAGCGGCGAGGCTCCCCCCGTCGAGGCCACCGGAGGAGAGGAGGGCTTCGACGGGGCCGGGGCCATCCTGGAGGAGCCTGAGGTAGAAGGGGCAGGCTCCCTGCACGGTGCCGCCGGTCTCCTGCTGCTGCTGCGCCTTGCGCTTGGCGTCGCGGCACAGGCGGCCAAGCTCCTCGGGTGTGGCGTCGCGGAACTCCTCGCGTGTGCGCAGGAGGGGGCAGTACTGGCGGCGACCCATGAAAGGGACGAGGAGGCCGGGCTGCTGGCCTCCGTCCTGGAGGGCGCTGTGCTCGGCGACGACCTGGCTCTGCTGGCTGTTGGTGCGCGTGGCGTAGACAAGCCGGCGGGCGTCCCGGTCCGTGGTGGCAAGGGTGGCTGACAGGGCCACGACGGTCTTGCCGGTGCCCGTGCCTGCCTCGACGAGGAGGTGCATGCCGTCCTTCTGGGCGGCCTCGATGGCGGCGCCCATCTCCTCCTGGCCCGGCCTGGGGGTGTAGGGCAGCCGCACGCATCACCATTGGTTGCGCGGGGAAAGGGGTTCGGGGGAGGGCGGTGAAAGTTCAGGCTGGTCTTGGAGGCCGGACCTCTCTGCAGTCCCGCAGGCCCCTCGTGTCGCGTGTGTCTGTTCCTTGGGCTGGAGGCCATGTGCGGTCGCAGACCGCACGATGCAGGGTGTCAACCGACCTTTCCGTTGGGCGCGAGCCGTGCTGGCCGTGCCACGCGCCCCCGCCGGAGGTGCCGGCTACCTTGAGCCTGGACCAACACGCGATGGGTCGATCCGATCCGTGGGATTTGGAGCGTGTCCGGACCCGAACGAGGCCCCCGCGACATGATGAGCAGCCTAGGCAATCTGCGGCACCTGATTCGGCGGGGGCGGAGCTGGCCCGACTAGGCCAGCGTCTCGAGCTGCGACATGATGTTCCACACCAGGGTGCGGCCGTGCAGCGGGATGTTGGGGTCGTTGGCCATGTCGTCCAGGGTGCCGATGGCCTTGGCCTTGCGGACGTCCAGGGGCTCGCCCTGGTTCGTGAGCAGCGCCTTGATCTGCTCGGCCGCGCGCCGGATGTTGCGGGGCACGCTCGTGTCCTCGACCAGCATGTCGAGCCCCGTCGTGATGTTCTGGATGCGCGACGCCATGAGTGACCCCAGGAGCAAAACGCCCCCTGACGCGTCGCGCGACGGGGGTCCCCTGTTAAGCCGTTTCGGTGGAGCGCACAGCAGAGGCGCGAAGCGCGCGGCCCGCGGTGGCGAGGATGCGCCGGATCTCGGATGCCTTCGCGCCGCCGATGCCTTCGACCTCCGACAGCTCCTGCGCGGAGGCCGCGAACACCCGCTCCGGGGTGCCGAAGGCCTCCAGCAGCCTTTGCCCCAGCACCTCGCTGATGCCCGGCAATCCGCACACGAGGAACAGCCGGAGCTCCTCGTCGCTGGCGGGCTTGCCGGGCCGCACCGCCAGCTTGCGGCCCTCGCGCTCCTGCTCGCGCTTGGCGGCCGCGTGCAGGAACCGCGCCGTCTCGAGGCCGTCGCGGGTCTGCAGGATGGGGATGCCGTAGTCCACCGTGACGGAAGCGACCGCGCCCAGGATGGCCTCCGGGCTCAGGCTGCGGTGGCCGTGCAGGGACTCGCCCTCCAGGACGAGGAAGGGGCGTGGATACGACTTCAGCTGGCGCATCTGCTCGAAGAGACGCCCGTCGACGAGGGAGTCCACGAAATCGGCGCAGGTCTTGCGCTCCACGGCGACGCGGTCGCTGAGGATGAAGTCCGCGATGTCCAGCTGCCTCGCCTCGAGCGTGCAGCCCATCTCGTGCAGGTGGCGCACCACGGCGCCAGACTGCTCGCGGTGGTCGAAGAGGACCTTGGGGCCCGTTGCGGGGGAGGATGCCTGCACGACCTTCGCGGCTCCGTTGGCGGGGGCGGCGGGCGAGGATTCCAGCGTCCGCTGCCCCTTGGCCAGCGGGGCGCCGACCGCAGGAAGCGGCGACTTGCCGATGGTGGCGCGCAGGTTGTGCATCTCGCGCACCATCTCCTGCTCCTTGCGCCGGGCCGACCAGTGCGCGGCCTCGTCCTGCGTCCCTTTCGTCATGAGGACGACGACACGGCCTTCGCGCTGGCGGCCGGTGCGGCCGCGGCGCTGGATGGCGCGGATCTCGCTGGGGATGGGCTCGAAGAAGACGACGAGGTCGGTGTCCGGGATGTCGAGTCCTTCCTCCGCGACGCTGGTGGCAACCAGGACGTTGACCTCGCCGGCCCGGAAGCGGTCCAGGGTCTCCTTCTGGCTCTTCTGGCTCATGCCTTCCTGGCCGCCGCGTTTACCTTGACCGACGAACACGACGGGGCGGACGCCAGGAAGCTTGGCCAGGTGGCCGGCGACGACTTCGCAGGTCGAGCGGTAATGCGTGAACACGATGCAGCGGGCGGCCGGGTCGGAGGCGATGAACTCGCGCACGAGGACGCCGGTGCGGGCCAGCTTCGGGGTCTCGCTGGTGTCGAAGCGCGCCACATGGTAGGCCTCGTTGATGCGGGGGTCCTCGGCGATGGAGCGGCTGGCCTTGGAGGCTTTCGGGCTTGCGGCCTCGGCGCGGACGCCCTCCATGTACTCGATGAAGGCCGCCGAGCCCTGCGTCTCGACCTGCTCGATGGCATGCTGGATCTTGAGGGCCTGCGCCTGCAGGCTGAGGCCCTGGTAGAGGGAGGGGTCGGGGTTGGCGGCCTGGGTGATCTTGGCCTGCAGGATGCCGGCCAGCTCCAGCAGCTCGCGGCGGTTCGGCTTGCTGCCCGCCGTCTTGAGGATCCCCAGTCCCTTCAGCGTCCGCACGCGCTCCGCCAGTGCCTCCTGCAGCTTGGCCGAGACCCGCGCCATGGTGGGGGGCAGCGGCAGCGTCTCCCACTCCATCTGAACGGTCTGGACGTAGGGGGCCACGTCGGCGTCCGCAGGGGTGCGGATCTCGACATGCGCGAGGCCGAGGTTCTGGCGGACCTCGTCGATCTTCCGGACGTCATGGCCGGGGCTGGCGGTGAGGCCAAGGCGGCGACCCTTGGGGTGCCGGCGCTGCAGTTCGGTGCCGATGAAGGCATAGGGGTAGTCGCCGACGGCACGATGGGCCTCGTCGAACACCACCCAGTCGAACGTGGAGAGGTCGAGGCGGCCGCCCACCATGTCGTTCTGGATGACCTGCGGCGTGGCGCACACGAGACCTTCTGAAGCGTACGCCCTGGCCCGCTTCTCGGGGGTCTGCGTGCCCGTGAGCCCCTGCACGCGTTCCCCCCACGGCGCGGCCAGGACGGCGCCGAAGAAGGCGGCGTGCTGCTCCACGAGGGGGCGCGTCGGGGCGAGGAGGAGGATGCGCTTGGCGCCACCCTGGAGGGCGTCTGCGATGGCCAGAAGCGCCACGATGGTCTTCCCCATGCCCGTGGGCAGGACCACGAGGGTGTCGTCCTTCTGCGCGATGCGGGCGAGGTTCGCCTGGTAGCCGCGGAACTCCACCGTCTCCGCCTTGAGGAGGGGGTGGGTCACGTGCACGCCGGTTCCAAGCGGCACTCCGGGATGAAGGATTCGCCGGACGCGGTGAAAGGATTCACGCAAGGGCATCCCTTTGGCGTTGGCGGGACTGGACTGGGGACGGCATCGACGTTCGACCCATCGGTCAGTCGTAAATCGGCAACCCGTCAAACACTCCGTTGGCGCCGACGACGCCGGCCAGCACTACCTGTTGGAACTGCAAGCGATGGAAGGGGGGCGCGGCGCGGCGCGCCCCGAAGCATTCTCGTTGGGTCAGGGCCGTGCGCCGCGCACGCAATGGCAGCTTGCTGGGACTCCCCGTCGTCGTCCAAGGAGCGCAAGGCTGTCACGGGCCCAGGACCGAACGCGGCGCGGTCGAGGTCGTGGAACCGAACGCTGGGACCCCTTCAGGTCGGCAACCCGTCAAGGTTGGTGATGTCCGGGTGCAGCCGGCCTTCCTCGATGGCGTGGACGAGATCCACCAGCGCCTCGTTCACGGGGGCCGCGATCCCAAGCCGCCGCGCGGTCGCCACGATGTGGCCGTTGAGGAAATCCACTTCCGTGCGCTGGCCCCGCTCCAGGCTCTGCAGGCTGCTGGAGCGGTGCCTGGCCTGCCGCCGGCCGAGGGCGCGCAACAGGAGCTGCCGGCCCGGGACGGGGCTTGCGAAGAGGGCCGGCCGGAACCCAGCCACAGGCTCGAAGCGGATGCCTGCCGCCCGGCCGGCGCGGTAGCCCTCCTCGACGACGCGCAGGAACGCCCTGCGCGCACGGGGGGACTCCATGAGGGGGCCCAACTCCGTGCCGGCCGCGACCCCCAGCGTGGAGATGCAGGAGTTGACCAGGAGCTTGCTCCACTTGGTGCCGGCCATGTTCAGGCTCGTCCGCACGGGCGCGGCCGGAGCAAGGCGGGAGGCGGCCTCCGACACCCGCTGCGCGACGGGGCCGCGGCCGCCGGGCCAGGCGCCCAGGATGAGGTGGCCCGGACCCGTCTGCAGGCTGCATCCCGGCGCCGTCAGGGTCGCGGGGAAGCTGACGGTGCACTCCACGAGGCGGCCCGGCACGAGGGCCGCAAGCTCGTCCCCCAGCACGCCGTTCTGCATCGCGACCACGGGGGCCTCCGGGCTTGCCGCAGCCAGCCAGTGCCGCAGGGCGGGGGCGGCATCCGCGCACTTCGTGGCCAGCACCAGCATCGGGGCGGGCGCGCGCACCTCGGCGGGGTCGCTGACGGCCGGCACGTGGGCGCGCAGGCGGACTCCTTCCGCGCCGGTGGCCTCCAGGCCCTTGCCCGACAGGAAACGGGCCGCCTCCGGGCTCCGGCAGGCCAGCGTGACCGGCGTGCCGGCGGCCTGGAGCCGTGCGGCCACGAGGGTGCCGATGGCGCCGGGGCCGACGACGAGGACGCGCGGCGGGGGATCCACTGGCCCAGGAGGGAGGCAGGCATCCTGAGGGTTTGGGCACCCCCTGGCTTCCTAACCAACTTTGACCCCCCTGGCTTCGCGTGCAGCGTGCCCCACTCCTGTCCAGGCCTAGCGGCGGCGCTTCTCGTTTCCCGTCATATATCCCCGCGTTTTGGCGAAGGTCCGCCGAGTCCGTTCACTCCCCTCTCGGCCCTACTCTCATCAAACCCCGGAGCCCATCCCCTTGCAGTCCATGTCCCCCGTCCCCAGCGTCCAATTGACCGTGCAGGACGCGCAGCTTGCCGCCAAGTGGGACTCCTTCCTGCAGGACTACATGAAGGCCCAGGTCCAGCAGGCCGCCCTGGACTACCCCGAGACCCGCAGCGTCACCGTCGCGTTCAACGACATCCAGCTGCGCGACCCCGACCTTGCCAACTACCTCCTGCACAAGCCCGGCCAGTCGCTGCGCCTGGGCGCCCAGGTCCTGCACCAGATGGACGTCACGGTGGAGCCCCGCCCCAAGCTGCACCTGCGCATCACGGGGCTGCCGGACTCGCAGCGCATCATCCCGCGCAACCTGCGGGCCGAGCACCTCGGCAAGTTCCTCGCCGTCGAGGGGCTGGTCAAGAAGGTCACGGAGGTCCGCCCCACCGTCCAGGAGGCGGTGTTCGAGTGCAAGGTGTGCACGACGCAGGTCCGCATCCTCCAGGACGACGAGTTCCTCTCCGAGCCCGTGCTGTGCGAGACCTGCGACGCCCAGCGTCCCTGGCGCTTCGTGGAGGAGGAGTCCCGCTACCTCGACCACCAGAAGGTGGAGATCCAGGAGGCCCCCGAAGGCCTGCGCGGCGGCTCCCAGCCCGAGCGCCTCACCATCCACCTCACCGACGACCTCGTGCACCGGGTGGCCCCTGGCGACCGCATCCGCATGAACGGCATCCTCACCACGCAGGCGCGCCGCCAGGGCAGCCAGAAACGGGTCGAGTTCAACAAGATCCTCAACGGCGTCAGCATCGAGGTCCAGCAGCAGGAGTTCAGCGAGGTGCAGTACACGGCCGAGGAGGAGGACGAGATCTGCACCCTCGGCGAGGACCCCGCCATCTACGACCGCCTGCGCGCCAGCTTCGCGCCCACCATCTACGGCCTCGACGTCGAGAAGGACGCCCTCATCCTGAGCCTCTTCGGCGGCGTCGAGAAGACCTACAAGGACGGCAGCCGCAGCCGCGGCGACATCCACGTCCTGCTGGTCGGTGACCCCGGTGTCGCCAAGTCGCAGCTGCTGCGCTACCTTTCGAAGCTGGCCCCCCGCGCCATCTTCACCAGCGGCAAGGGCGCAAGTGCCGCTGGTCTCACGGCAGCCGCCGTCAAGGACGAGTTCGGGGAGGGGCAGTGGACCCTGGAGGCCGGCGCCCTCGTGCTGGCGGACAAGGGCATCGCCTGCATCGACGAGCTGGACAAGATGGACAAGAACGACCAGTCCAGCATGCACCAGGCCATGGAGCAGCAGGAGATCTCCATCGCCAAGGCCGGCATCAGCGCCACCCTGAAGTCGCGCTGCGCCGTCATCGGGGCCGCCAACCCGAAGCTGGGCCGCTTCGACGAGTTCACCCCCATCCACGAGCAGATCAACATGCCCCCGGCGCTGCTGTCGCGCTTCGACCTCATCTTCAGCCTCCTGGACAAGCCCGGCCGCGACAAGGACAACCAGCTGGCCGGCCACCTCCTGAAGACCCACCAGGCCGGCGAGGTCCGTGAGCACCGCCTCGCCCATCCGGGGGGCGCCTACACCATGGAGGACGAGGAGCGCCTCATGCGCCGCGTCAAGCCGGACCTCAGCGCCGAGCTCCTGCGCAAGTACGTGGCGTACGCCAAGCGCAACGTCTTCCCCGTGCTGAGCGAGGAGGCACTGGCCACCATCCAGCAGTACTACGTCAACCTGCGCAACTCTGGCGATGGCTCGATCCCCTTCACGGCCCGCCAGCTCGAGGCCTTCGTGCGCCTGGCGGAGGCCTCCGCCCGCATCCGCCTCAGCCAGGAGGCCGACCTGCGCGATGCGCAGCGGGCCATCCACATCGTAGAGTCGTACCTCAAGTCCGTGGGCGTCGACCGCGAGACCGGCAAGTTCGACATCGATGTCATCGCCACAGGGGTGAGCCACTCCCAGCACGACCGCATGCGCATCCTGCTCGACATCGTGCGCACCCTGGCCAAGAACGACAAGGGCTACGCCGCCGAGGACGACATCGTGCGCGAGGCCAGCAAGCAGGGCATCACGCCCGACCTGGCGCGCAAGTCCCTGGAGACGATGCACCGCAACGGCAGCATCTTCGCCAAGGGCGGCGCCGGCAAGTACGCCCCCCTCAGCAACTAAGCGCCCGACGGCTCCCGCCTCATCCCTCCCCGTTATGTAGGGGGGGCTAGTAGGAAAATCGTCGCGTGTTCGCCGTCAAGAACTACCAGCAGGGCGTCCAGAGGCTCCTGGCCGCGTGCGACGAGGAGCTCCTCGGGACCCGCCACGCGGAAGGGAAATTCCGGTTGGATGTCGCGCCCACCTTCTACGACGGGATGCGATGCGGCGAGCCGGAGCTCGGCCACTACCTGAAGTCCTGCACCGTGGCGAACCTGGTGGGCAAGCGGACGGTCGGCGTCGCGATCGACCTGGGCCTCGTCGAGCCCGCGAACGTGCTTGTCATCGGCGGGGTGCCCCATGCGCAGGTCCTGGTGATGGATCTCCCATGATGCAGACCTGCGTCGAGTGCGGCGCCCAGGTGCCCAAGCTCATCAACGGCTCCTGCCCCGACTGCTTCGTCAAGAAGGAGCCCCTGCTGATGGTCCCTGAGGTCCTCGATGTCGAGCTGTGCGCCCATTGCGACGCGCGGCACGTCGGCTCCCACTGGTTCGACCCCGACGAGGGCGTGCCCCTGTCGCACATCCGCGAGGAGGCCCTGCGCGGCGCCGTCCGCGTGCACCCCTTGGTGCGGGGCGCCGGCGTCGAGGTCACGGAGACCCCGCAGGACGACCGCCACTTCCGCAACCGCGTGAAGCTCCTCGGCGACGTCGAGGGCGTCACCGTGCAGGACGAGAAACAGGTCCTGGTCCGGATGCGCAAGTCGGTGTGCGACCGCTGCAGCCGCATGTTCGGCGGCTACTATGCGGCCGTCATCCAGCTGCGGGGCTCCCAGCGCGATGCGCGCCCGGAGGAGATCAAGAAGGCGCACAAGGCCATCGGCGACGAGCTGGACCGCCTGCGCGCGGCCGGCAACCGCCAGGCCTTCCTCACCAAGTCCGGCCCCGTGCCGGGTGGGTTCGACTACTACATCGGCGACATCGAGGCCGCGCGCATCCTGTCCAAGCTCGTCGCGTCGCGTCTTGGGGCGACCGTGCAGGAGACCGCGAAGCTGGCGGGCCGCAAGGAAGGGGAGGACATCTACCGCGTCACCTTCCTGGTCCGCATCGCCCTGTACTCCACCGGGGACTTCGCCCGCCGTGGTGCGGAGGGGCTCGTGCAGGTCCTGCAGCTCGACCGCGGCAAGGTCCTCATCTACGACATGCTGACCCACCGCCGCGACAAGGTGCCCGAGGAGGAGCTTCGCCGCCTTGGGGGGCCGGAGCTGCTCAAGGAGGCGGTGCTGGTCAGCCAGGACGCCGCGAACCTGCAGGTCCTGGACCCCGTCTCCCTGCATACCGTGGACCTCCCCCGCCCGGAGGGCTACGTGGCCGAGGGGGCCACCATGTGGGTCCTCAGGCACGAGGAACGGCTGTACGTCCCCCCCGTCCTCCCCGCCAGCCTGCGCTGACCCGGCGAACGACGGGTTGCCCGCCCGGGATTGGTTATATAGGGGGCCCAGCAAACCAAACATGTCCCCGAGGCGCCTGTTTTGACCCAACGAATCCTGACCCTCGAAGACCTCGCCATGGCCGTGTCCAACCGAATCGGCATCGACGAGGAGGACGCCATGCGGGACGCCAACTTCGTCATGGACATCTTCGGCTTCGACGACCGCGTCATCGACAACGTGCTTGAGCCCGAGGACCGCCAACTGTTCTACATCCTCGAGGAAGAGGGCATGCTCACGACCGAGCGAGAGGAGACCACCCTCTACGACGGCCGCGAGTGGCGCACCCACTACTGGCTGTTCAAGAAGAACCAGGTCTTCCTCATGTCGGAGGAGGAGCGCGAGGTCCGCCGCCGCAAGAAGGCGCAGCCCACCGAGGCCACTGTGTACACCCAGATCCCCGACGAGATGTGGGCCAGCCGGCAGATCTGATTCGGCACCGGCCGAACCACCGATTCACCGATTCCACAGGGCCCAACGGGTGTGACCTGACGAACCATCGCGTGTTGGCATGGGCTCCAGGGCACCGGCACCTCCGACGGCGGCGCGTACCACGGCCAGAACGCCTTGGGTTCCTGTTGTCACAAGCGATGGCATGGGGCGCCGGGGAGCCGCGTCTCCCGAGAACCAACCCCGGAACTCGCGGAGATCGCGGAACCCTTGCTGAAGGGCGTTTCCGCGCGTTCCGCGGGTTCCGCGGTGCGCCGTGCGCTCCGCGCACCAAGAACAACTTTTCTGGTGCTGGACGCCCCCGCCGTCCTCCAAGGAGTGTTAGGCGGCCATTGATCCAGAATCGAACGCGGAGCGCACGACAATCTGAGAACCAAAGACGAGCCCCCCGCGACAACCTGAGGATTGATCCCGGGACGCGAAACTGCATCGAGGCGACTCCCCCCGCTCGGTGCCTCGGCGGCTGGCCGCAGGGCGCGCCATTTGCCATCCCTGATATAGGGCCTCTTCGAGTGGTCTCCTGATGGGCCTCCGACGCCAGGTCGGCATCATCTACGGCAACGTGTCGAGCACCAGCTTCGACATCGCGGTCGGGGACTCCGGCCTCAAGCGCCTGGACTACGTGGAGGTCGAATCCGAAGGCCACCGCGTGCTGGCGCAGGTGGATGCCGTCGTGCGCCGCAGCAACCTCAGCTACGAGCAGGCCGTCGCCATCCCCGAAGGCCTGGCCGCCGACGCCGAGGACCAGTTGTCGGCCGGCATCCGCGTCATCGGGTACCAGGACCAGCAGGGCCGCATCCAGACGCCCCGCACCCCGTTCCGCGCCGGCGTCCCGGTCTACAACGCCGACGAGCGGCTGGTCACCGCGATCCTCGGCCTCGAGCAGAGCGCCGACGAAGGCGCCTACCTCGGCTTCGTGAAGGGCAGCAAGATCCCCGTCGCCCTCTCCATGGACACCCTGGCCCAGAAGCACCTGTCGGTGCTGGCCAAGACGGGAGCGGGCAAATCCTACACCGTCGGCGTCATCCTCGAGGAGCTCCTCAAGGCCAACGTCCCCCTCGTCATCCTCGACCCGCACGGCGAGTACGGGTCCCTGCGCAGCCCCAACCTCGACGACGGCGAGATGGAGGCGATGGTGCGCTTCAAGGTGAAGCCCAAGTCGTTCGCCAAGCAGGTGAAGGAGTACGCCCTCGACGTCCAGCTCAACCCCGATGCCCAGCGCCTCGTCCTGGAAGGCATGAACCTCGAGGGTCGCGACATCGTCGACCTTCTCGGCGGCAAGCTCTCCGGCGGCCAGGTCGGCGTGCTGTACCAGGCCATCAAGGAAGTGAAGGAACACCTCCCCGCCTACACCCTGCACGACATCATGGACGGTGTGTCGCGCAACAAGTCCAACGCGAAATGGAACGTCCTCAACGCCCTCGAGGTCCTGGAATCCACGAAGGTCTTCGACATCCGCGGCACCCCCGTCAAGGACCTCGTCGCGCCCGGCCAATGCACCATCATCAACCTCAAGGGGGTCAACCCCGACATCCAGGAGGTCGTCGTCACCCGCATCGCGAACCTGCTGTGGGAGGCCCGCAAGCGCGCCGAGGTCCCCGCCCACATCCTGGTCGTCGAGGAGGCGCACAACTTCTGCCCGGAACGCAACGTCGGCAACGCCGTGTCGGGGGCCATCATCCGCACGGTGGCCAGCGAGGGCCGCAAGTTCGGCATGGGCCTCATCATCGTGAGCCAGCGGCCCGCCAAGATCGACAAGAACGTGCTGTCGCAATGCAACACCCAGGTCGTCCTCAAGGTCACGAACCCCAACGACCTGAAGGCCATCGTCCAGAGCGTCGAGGGCATCTCCGCGGAGGTGGCCGACGAGATCCAGCGCCTTGCGGTGGGCGAGGCCCTGGTCGCGGGCGGCGGCCTCACGCAGCCCGTCTTCGTCTCCGTGCGGCCCCGCATCACGCGCCACGGCGGCCGCTCTGTCTCGGTCCTGCACCAGGATGCCGACGACGAGGAGGAAGAGGAAGCGGACAACGCTGAGACCCCGCATGCCGCGACGCATCCGGCCCCGCCCCTGAACCCCCCCGCGCCCTCCCCGCCCGCGCCCCGTGCCGTGCCCGCCTGGACCCCTGCCGCAGGGCCTGTGGCGGCGCCCCTGCCGGCGCCCCGACCCAGCCCCCAGCCACCTTCTGCCCCGGTCCCACGCTCCGCCCCGGCGGCGCGCGATGAGGAGCCCGTCGCCTTCCAGGCCAGTCCCCGCCCAAGACGGCTCATCGCCGACGAGGCCTACCTCGCGCCGAAGGTGCGCCGCACCTGGGGAGCCAAGGATGCTGGCGAGATCCACCGCGTGGCCGCCCGCATCGGTCTGGTCGGCCCGGACCAGGACCCCGCGCGCAGCGTCGCCATCGTGGGCGACCTCGAGGCCTCCCATCACCGCGACCCCGATGAGCGTCTGCGGCTCTTGTTGGAGATCGCCGACAACGCGTGCCTGCCGGAGGTGCCTGCGTGCATCCGGTGCCCCGAGCAGGCGCACTGCCTGTTCCACCGGGCCCTGCAGCAGGAACGGCAAAAGACCCGCAGCCCCTTGCGGCGGCTGTGGCGTTGACGCAGGGCGAGATCACGGCCGAGAAGATCGCCAAGTACCTCGACACCACGCGGCGCGCCTTCGGGAAGGTCAAGGTCGTTGCGCCCCCGAAGTCGTTCGCGGCGAGGATCGCGGAGAATTTCCTTGACATGGCGAACCGCTACTACGCGGACGCGCAGCATTTCCATGCCAGGGGGGACTTCGTGAACGCGTTCGCCCAGGTCAACTATGCCCATGGGTGGCTGGATGCTGGGGCGCGTCTGGGCGTGTTCGACGTGGGGCAGGACGACGTGCTGTTCACCCTCCTCGACTGAATGGCCAAAAACGCCATTCCAACAACTAGTGCAGTTTACGCAATCTAATTGCCTTAATACGATTGGATGCAATCCATGTTGTCTGTACAGTTGTCGCTCCAGGCGCAATATAAATTTTATATTCTGCCTGGAAAGGAACCTCTGCTTCGCTTGGAACGCCTTAAATCAGCCAAGCCGTAGTCCGGTTTCCCGCGGGAGCCCCGCGCCCGGTCCGCCGGGCGCACGGCTGGGAGGCCGTCCGGCGCCCACGGGAATGGGAGGCATCGCATGGACAGCTACGTCTGGATCCGTGTGGTCACCACCGAGTGGGAATACACCGAACGCCTGGCGTGACCACCCCAATCTTCCCCCTTCTCCCCCTCTCTCCTCCACGACCGGCAACCCCTTTTGTGTCCGGTCTGTGCCCTGGGTATGTACCCTTACGAGTCCCGCCTGCGGTGGATCCTCTCCAGCCGCTACAACCACATCCTCCAGGCGCTCGAGCTCAAACCCCACCCCAGGCACGACTCCCTGGTCTCAGAGCGCGCCCGGTCCTTGCGCAAGTGGGACCGCGTGCGGACCGGGGTCAGCGTCCTCCTTTACATCGGGTTCGCCGCCGCCGCCATCGCCTACGCGGGGAACTTCGTGCCCTTCCTTGCGGAAGCTGCCCCGTACCTCCGGACGCTGGTGGGGGCCGCAAGCGCCCTCACCGGTCTCATGACACTTGCGTACCTCTTCCTCAGCCGCCTCCTCAGCCAGATCGAGGCGGACATCCTCATGCTGCTTTCAGCATGAATCAGCATGCTGCTGATTGCCGCTGAAGTGATTGCGCTGCAGTGGCCGTCCCTCCGAGTGATGTACGGGAACCCGTTGGTCACCAGGCCAACTGAAAGCAACCGAGATGCTTTCACGAGATGGTCAAACGCTGCAGGAACATCACGCGGGCAGCCGGATTGTCCTGCATCATGCGCCCCTGTGCAGCATCATACTGCGCTGCACTGACTATTGCTGGATGGGTCTGCAATTGAAGCTGGTTCCCCCAGCGCGTTGCTCCCGCGTAGGTGGGATTCTGCAGGACCTCTCCGACATTCCACCGTGTCCACGGTTTGCCGGCCCGGGTCCTGTACCCGTTATCGACTAGCTTTTGCGCTATATCGCTCCTCTTTTCGCCTTTCACGAATGAATCGAACATAATCTTGACAAGCGCGGCTTCCTCCTGGACGATGGCAAAAGGGCCCTCCGGCGTGTAGCGGTAGCCGAAAGGGGCTGGCTTGCCGAGGTTCCCGGCCCGCGACTTCGCCTTCTGCTCCATGCCGACGTAGGTGCGCTCGCCGATCTGGTCGGACTCGAGCTGGGCGATGCGCTGGATGATGTCCATGACGAAGCGGCCCATGGCGGTGCCGGTGTCGAGGCTCTCGGTGACGCTCGCGAAGCCCTTCCCTTCCTTGGAGAGGGCGTCCATCATCGCCATGAAGTTGCGGGAGTTGCGATGGATGCGGTCCATCTTGAGGACCAGCACGACGTCCCAGGACGCCCGCTCCTCCATCATGCGCTGGTACTGCGGGCGCTTCGGGGTCCGTCCGGAATGGCCCTCGTCGACGTACTCGCCGGCGACCTGCCATCCCTGGGCCTTGGCGTAGAAGCGCAGGCGGTCAAGTTGCGCGTCGAGGCTGAACCCTTCCTTGGCCTGGTCCTCGGTGGACACGCGCGTGTAGAGGGCGACCCGGACCATGCCGGTGCATTCCTGGATTCTCCACAAGAAGCCGCCGAATTCGCCCGGCCCGGCTAGCCGGTATTTAAAATTTATAATAACCAGTGAATGAGCTCTATTCAGTGCATTTGATTCTTATCGAATCATTATGACATGAATCGATTGCTCTCTACGCGAAAGGAAGCGAAATGGGGTCGGGCGTGCGCGATGACCCAATCCTTCACATCCTGAAGTGAGGCGGTGCACCCCTCCTGCCGCATGCTGGTCATGCTGGCGGCCCCCAGCCCACAGGGGTCGATGCGCTCGAACTCCTTGGGGTCGAGCGTCACGTTCAGGGCGATGCCGTGGAAGCTGACCCAATGCTGGATCGCGATGCCGATGCTGGCGATCTTCCTCGCCCCCGTCCACACGCCAGGAAGGTCCGGCTCGATGCGGGCCGTGATGCCGTGTGCCTGAAGCAGGGCGATGACGAACTTCTCCAGGTGCTGCACCCAGGCACGCACATCCCGGTTCCCCTCGCCCAGGTGGACGATGGGGTAGAGAACAAGCTGGCCTGGGGCGTGGTACGTGGCCTTGCCGCCGCGCTCGATGACGAAGACGGGCAGCGACTTGTCGAACACGTCATCTGGCGAGCCCCGGCGGCCCAGGGTCGCCACGGCGGGATGCTCGACGACAAGGAGGGTGTCCTCGCCCTCGCCGCGCTGGCGCAGGTCGCGCAGCTGGTGCTGGAGCTCCAGGCAGGTCCCGTACTCCATGTGGCCGAGGTCCCGGACCCGCACGGAGCTTCCAGCCCCTGCAGCCGTATCAGGGTTGCGCGGCCAAGAGGCGGACGAGGAGGGCCATCTGGGCCCACATCCGGTTCTCCGCCTCGTCGTAGATGAGACTGCGTGGGCCATGCGCAAGCTCGTAGGTGGCCTCCTCGCCCCAGTGGCCGGGCAGGCAGTGCAGGAACACGGCGTCGGGCGCCGCGTGCTGGTCCATGAGCGCGTCCGTCAGCGTGTAGCCCGCGAAGGCCTTCTGGCGCTGCAGGACCTCCGCCTCGTCGCCCATGCTGACCCATGTGTCGGTGGCCACGATGTCTGCCCCCTTGAGGGCCGCCACAGGCTGCCGGACGATGGTGATCGTCGTCCCGTTGGCCTCCGCCAGTGCCTTGGCCTGCGCCAGGATCTCTGGGTCAGGCTCGTAGCCCTTGGGGCACGCGGCCTGCACGTTCATGCCGACCATGGGGGCACCCAGCAGGTACGAGTGCAGCATGTTGTTGCCGTCGCCCACGTAGCAAAACACCTTCCCGCGCAGGGCCCGCACCCCGCCGTACCGCTCGGCCAGCGTCATCCAGTCGGCGAGGATCTGGCAGGGGTGCTCGCGGTCGGTGAGCGCGTTGACGACGGGCACGGTCGCATAGCGGGCCAGGGCCTCAAGGGAATCGTGGCGGTTGGCGCGGTACACCAGGGCATGCCCATAGCGCGACAGGACCTGGGCCGTGTCCTCCATCGACTCGCCGCGGGAGAGCTGGCTGGTCTGGGAATCGAGGTTGATGGCGATGCCACCCAGCCGCTGCACGCCGACCTCGAAGCTGACGCGGGTGCGGGTGGAGTTCTTCTCGTAGATCATCAGCACCGCCTTGCCCGAGAGCGACTGGGGCAAGGGGCCCTTCCTGCCTTGCGCCTTGAGGGCCATGGCATCCTCCAGCAGGTCCCGCAGGTAGGGTTGGACGTCCAGCATGCCCAGCACGCTCTTGGCGCCGGGCGCGCCCCCGCGGGGCGGCGCCGCCGGCTGGGGGGCAGCGGGGGGGGCGGTGGTCTGCCTCTGCTTCGTGAGGGTGTCTGCCATGTCAGGCCTCCAGGAGGTCGGCAAGGGGTCGCGACAGCAGGTCGACGGGTTTCTCCGCTGCGCTGTGGGCAGCCGCCACGCGAGCGGCGACGTCCTGCGCGGATTGGCGGAAAGCGGCCAGGCTGGACTGCACGGCCATAGGTGCGGGTCCGCCCATGGTGGCCCGCCGCGACGGGTCCGGCTGCAGCGCCGACAGGGCGGCCTCGAGGTGCGCCGGCGCAAGGTGCTGCGCCTCTAGGGCAGCCTGGAAGGTGGATCCCGACTCGACGAGGGCGAACGCCTTGGCGACGGTGCCATACGCGGTGCGGAACGGCTGGCCGGCGCGCACGAGGGCCTCCGCCACGTCGGTGGCGACGATGCCGGGACGGGTCCATTCCGCCCCCGCGGCGCCCACCTGCATGCCCTCGACGAGGGGCGCCAGCAACTCGGCGGTCGCGGCCGCATCCCCCAGCGCCTGCACGAGGTAGGGCTTCGTCAGCTGGAAGTCCCGCTGGTACCCGAGCCCCATCCCCGACAGGATGCCCGACACCGCGGCCGCCGGCCCCGCCAAAGCCTTGCCGCGGCCGCGCGCGAGCTCCAGGGCGTCAGGGTTGCGCTTCTGCGGCATCAGGCTGGATCCGGTCGTGTACCCGGAAGGCAGCCGGAGCGCGCCTTCCCTGAAGAGGTCCAGGAGGTCTTGGCTGAGGCCTGCCAAGGCGACGCCGGCCTCCTGTGCGCACCGGCATGCGTGCAGGACGGCATCGCGGGTCCCGGTGGCCAGCAGCGCACTGCGCGGAGGGCGCAGCCCCAGCAGGCCTGCCGTGTAGGCGGGCTGCAGGGGCAACGTCGACCCGGCGATGGCTCCGGAGCCCAGGGGCGACTCGCCGATGGCCTCGAACGTGGCAAGGGTGGACCTGGCGGCGTCCTGGAGGCGGTGGGCGTGCGCGGCGAGGAGGAAGCCTGCCGTGGCGGGCTGCGCGGGCATGCCGTGCGTGCGCGCCACCCAGGGCGTCTCCAGGTTCGCCTGCGCCTGCTGGGCCAACGCCGCGGAAAGCGCGTGCAGGCCCTGCGCGAGGCGGGCGAGGCCGGCGCGCGCGTACAGGACGATGCAGGTGGCGACCTGGTCGTTGCGGGAGCGCCCCGTGTGGAGGCGCCGGCCGACGTCGCCGAGCTGCGCGGTGAGGCGCGACTCGATGTTCATGTGGACGTCCTCCAGCTCCACCTTCAGGTCGAAGGTCCCGGCCTCGTGCCCGCGGTGGATGGCGCGCAGCCCGTCCAGCAGCTGACGCGCCTCCTCCTGGCCCAGCAGGCCGGCCTTGGCGAGGCCCAGCACGTGGGCGCTGCTGCCTGCGAGGTCGTGCACGAGGAAGGGGCCGTCCTCGTGGATGGTGTGCGAGTACGCCAGCAGGTCGGGGTGCAGTCCGGTGCCGGTGCGGGCCTCCCACACCCTCGTGGTGGGCTTCGGGGTGCTCATGCGCGGGCCTTCACGGTGACCTTGGCGCCCTTCTTCGCCACGGCCTCCTTGATGCCCTGGACGCCCTCGATCCCTTTGAGGCCCTTGAGGCCGCCGAGGCCCTTGACCCCCTTGCCGGCCTTCCCGGCGTTGGCGGACTTCGTCGCCTTGCCCTTCTTCTGGCCCTGGCGGACGGCGTTGGCGGTCTCCGTCGGCAGGCTCCAGATCTCGATGAAGCCCTCGGAGGCCTGGTGGTTGAAGGAGTCCTTCGTGCCGTACGTGGCCAGGTTGTCCTTGAACAGCGACAGGGGGCTCGTCCGGCCGAGGAGGCTCACGTTGCCCTTGTAGAGCTGGACCCTGACGGTGCCGGTGACGTGCTGCTGCATGGTGTCGATGCCGGCGCGGAGGGCCTGCATGACGGGGGCGTACCATAGGCCGTCGTAGACGTTCTGGGCGAACTGCTGCTCGAGGAAGGGCTTGAGCTTCATCTCCTCCTTCGTGAGCGTCAGGGCCTCGAGGGCCTTCTTGGCGAAGAGGACGGTGACCGCGGCGGGGGCCTCGTAGATCTCGCGGCTCTTGATGCCGACGAGGCGGTTCTCGACATGGTCGATGCGCCCGACGCCGTGCGCCCCAGCCAGCTTCCCGACGTGGGCGACGAGGTCCCAAAGGGGCATGCGCTTGCCGTCGACGGCGACGGGGAGGCCGGCCTCGAAGGCGATCGCCATCTCGGCAGGGGTGTTCGGGGCCTTCTGGGGGCTGACGGTCCACAGGTAGGCATCCTCATGGACGGCATGTGCCGGGTCCTCGGTGTCGCCGCCCTCGATGCTGCGGCCCCACAGGTTCTCGTCCGTGGAGTACGTGCTGCGCTTGAGCTGGGGGATCTGCAGGCCGTGCTTCTGCGCGTACTCGACGGTCGCGACGCGGGTCATGGGGTGGCTGCGCTGGGGGGCAAGGCAGACCATGCCGGGCAGGAGGGCCTTGACGCCCGCCTCGATGCGGACCTGGTCGTTGCCCTTGCCGGTGCAGCCGTGCGCGACGGCGTCGCCGCCGACCTGCTGCACCGCCTCGACCAGCTTCTTGGCGATGAGGGGGCGGCCGATGGCGGTGGCCAGCGGGTAGACGCCCTCGTAGACGGCATTCGCGCGGATGGAGGGCGCGAGGAAGTCGTTGGCGAACTCCTCCTTGGCGGGCAGGACGACGAAGTTGGAGGCGCCGTTGGCCAGGGCGCGGCCCTTGGCCTCGGCGATGCTCTCGGCGCCCTGGCCCAGGTCCAGGATGGCCGCGGTGACCTTCGCGTTGTGGTGCTTCTTGAGCCAGTGGACCATGACGGAGGTGTCGAGACCGCCGGAGTAGGCTAGGACGATGTGCTTGGGCACACCCGGAATCCTCCTGGCCGGCATTTGAAGCGCATGGCGATTCCTCGACTCGCCCGGGCACCGGTGACCAGAATCGGACACCTGAAATCCTGGGGGCCGTTGCGCGGTGCGTGCCGAAGCGCAAGCGGCCGCAGCCGGAGCCCACCAGCGTGGCGCAGTCGGTGCGGGCCTACATCGACGCGCGCCCCACGGTCCGCGACGCGCTGGGCCTGGGCATCGTGAACCTCTCCGCCCTGACGCGGCGCATCCGGGACGAGACGGGGCTCGGCTCCGAGGAGGCGGTGCTGGTGGCGTGCCGGCGCTACAAGCCCAAGCATGCGAGCCCCGACTACCAATCCGCCATCCGGAAGGTCCTCGACAAGTCGAAGCTGGAGGTGCGCACCAAGGTCGCCACCCTGACCGCGCACCCGAACTGGAAGAGCTTCGCGCGCCTGGAGAAGGCCCTCGGCGCCCTGCAGGGGCGGGGGCATCCCATCCATGTCCTGCACGGCAGCGAGTCGATCACGATCATCACGGACGAGGCCCTCATGGCGGAGGTGGAGGAGATCATGGGGGACGAGACCATCAAGGCGCGCCGCGGACTGGTGGAGCTGAACATCCGGAGCCCCGATTCGGTCGAGGATGTCCCGGGCATCGTGGCGTTCCTGGCCTCGAGCCTTGCGGGGAAGGGCATCAATTTCAACGAGGTCGTCTCGTGCTACAAGGACAACATCTTCCTCATCGACGAGGGGGACCTGTTCCCGGCGTTCGAGGTCCTGAACGGGTTGATCAAGACCTCGTAGATTCACGAGCGTTGGTTCGGCGCCCCCCGAACCACAGATTTCACAGATTCCACAGAAACGTTGTCTTCGCCCAGCTCGGGACGAGCAACGACCCATCGCGTGTTGGTACAGGCTCCCGTCGACCGGGACCTCCGACGGCGGCGCGCACCACGGCCAGAACGCCTTGGGTTTCCTGTTGCCACAAGCGATGGAATGGGGCGCGCGAAGCGCGCCCGCCGAAACCTCGTGGCCAGTTTCAGGGCCGTGCGCTCCGCGCACCCCGAACAGATCTACTGGAACTCCACCCCGATCGTCGTCCAGGGGGTGTTAGGCTGGAATCGATCCAGCACCGAACGCGGAGCGGCTAACAGTCGGAGAACCCCGTAACGTGACTGGAACGAACGTGAGGAGTTCAGCTGATGCCGCTAGTTCACTTCGCTTGGACGGAGACAGCTTGCATCGCCTTCGCCAAGTGCGGCACGGCCCCCACCAGGTCCGCCTCTGGGATGATGATCGGTGGCGCGACGCGCACCACGGACTTCCCGGCCTGTCCCACCAAATACCCCGCCTCGCGCATCGCCTTGACGGCATCGGGCGCCACGGGGCCACCGAGGGGCAGGCCCAGCAGCAGGCCACGGCCCCGGCTGGCCACGCCAGCCTCGGCGAGCGCAGACTGGAACGTGAGCCCAAGGGCCTTCGCGCGCCCCACCAGGTTGTCGGACTCGAGGACGTCCAGCACGGCGTTGCCGGCCGCGCAGGCGACCGGGTTCCCTCCGAACGTGGTGCCATGCGTGCCGCTGGGGAGCAAACCGGCCCGCGAGGGGCGGATGAGGATGGCCCCGATGGGAAGACCGCCCCCGAGCCCCTTGGCCAGCGTGATGGCGTCCGGCGCCAGGCCGTCGTGCTCGAACGCAAAGAAACGCCCCGTGCGCCCGATGCCGGTCTGGATCTCGTCCGCGACCAGGAGCGCGTCATGCGCCGAGCAGAGACGCTGCAGGGTCCTGGCGGTGTCGGGGCTCATGGGCAGGACGCCGCCCTCCCCCTGGACGGATTCGAAGAAGACCCCGGAGACGCGGTGCGCCGCGAAGGCCTGCTCCAGGGCGCCTGGATCGTTGAAGGGGACATGGACGATCTGCTCCGGCAGCGGCGTGAAACCCTCCTGGTAGTGCGCCTGGCCGGTGAGCCTGACGGCGCCCGCCGTGCGGCCATGGAACGAGTTCTGGAAGGACAGCACGACCGCATCCGGCGTGCCCTGCGCGTGGGCGTGGCGGCGGACCAGCTTCAGGGCCGCCTCGTTGGCCTCCGTGCCGGAGTTCTGGAAGATGACCTTGTGCGGGTCGGAGAAGGCGGAGGTCCTTGCCTGCAGCCGCTCGGCAAGGCGCAGGCTCGGGGCATTGGCGTACAGGTTGCTGGTGTGCGCGATGAGGCCCACCTGCGTCGACACGGCGCGCACGAGGGCGGGGTGGGCGTGCCCGAGGATGCTGACGGCGATGCCCGCGAGGAGGTCGGTGTAGGTGCGGCCCTCCGAGTCGGTGACCTTGGCACCCTTGCCGCCCACGAGCTGGATGGGGGGGGTGGGGTAGTTGGGGGCCATCGTGGCCTCCCAGCGGGCTGGGGAGTAGGTCATGGGGTTCGCTCTTCCGTGACGAGGGTACCTTCGCAGCGGCCCTCCAGGACGGCGTCGGCGAGGGTGCCAGGTTGCAGCTTCGTGATGAGGACGCGGCGCACGCCGTGGCCGAGGGCCGCCATGGCGCTCGTGAGCTTGGGGATCATGCCGCCGGTGGCCGCGGAGGTGGCGATCAGCTCGCGCGCCTTGGCGGGAGTGAGCGACTGGATGCTCGTGCCGCGCGCGTCGCGGACGGCGGACACGTCGGTGCCCAGGATGAGCCAGTCGGCGTGCAGGGCGGCCGCGACGGCGCAGGCGCCCTCGTCGGCGTTCACGTTGAGGGGTCCCCTGCGGTCGAAGCCGACGGGGGTGATGATGGGGACGCCCTCGGGGAGGTCCTTGGCGCCGAAGG
Source organism: Thermoplasmatota archaeon (assembly GCA_035526765.1). Taxonomy (GTDB): domain Archaea; phylum Thermoplasmatota; class E2; order JACPAO01; family JAHFTW01; genus JAHFTW01. Next base: position 32,482 of record DATLBS010000007.1, read on the forward strand.
ATTCCACGGTGCCCACCCGCCCCAGGTCCCCTGCCTTCACCTTCTTGACGCTGGCGGCCAGCCGGTCCGGTGCGCCCGCGACATGCTCGGCCTGCAGGCCCTCGTCCTGCAGCAGCTCCGCGAGGTCGGCTCCGATTCCGTCCATGACCTTGTGCACGATGGCCGCGGCGGCCTTGCTGGTGACGCGCAGGCCGTCCAGCTTGGCGCCCGCCTCCCCCGCCTCCTGCAGGGCCTTGTCCAGCTGGGGGCCGCCGCCGTGGACGACGGCGACGTGGTGGCCTTCGTCCAGGAGCGCGTCGATGTCGCGCGCCACCATGCGCACCTGGGCCGAATCAAGGACGACGGCGCCTCCAAGCTTCAGGACGACCTGCATGGCGGGCCTCACGCCGTGCAGGCGCTGTTGAGGGACGCGGCGCCCTGCGGGCGCCGACGGACGAATTCCAGGAGGACGGTCATGGGTTCACGTCGTGTAGGCCGAGTTGAAGGTGACGTACTCCTCGGAGAGGTCGCATCCCCAGGCCTCGGCGCTGTAGGGACCCATGTTGAGGGTGACCAGGATGCGGACCTCGGGGGCCTGCAGGACGGCGTTGGCCTCCTTCAGCTGGGTGCCGCCCAGCGGCTCGCCGTTGTCCATGACGGGGACGGAGCCCAGGGTGGACTCGAAGCGGACGCTGACGCGGTTGGGGTCCACCTGCGCGCCGCAGGCGCCCACGGCGGCCACGATGCGGCCCCAGTTGGGGTCCTTGCCGTGGAGGGCCGACTTGACGAGGGAGGACTTCGTGACCGCGCGCGCGATCGTGCGGGCGTCGGCCAGGGAGTTGGCGCCCTCGACGCGGACCTCGAGGAGGGCGGTGGCGCCCTCGCCGTCGCCGGCGATGTGCTTGGCCAGCGTCTTGCAGGCCAGCTGCAGCCCCGCCTGGAAGGCCTCCGCCTCTGCGGTGCCCTTGCGGAGGTTGGCGCCGCCGGCGGCACCATTGGCGATGATGGCGCAGGTGTCATTGGTGCTCTGGTCGCCGTCGATGGAGATCATGTTGAAGGTCGCGTCCACGGCCTGCTTGAGCTGTGCCTGCAGGTAGGTCGCGTTGAAGGGGGCGTCGGTGACCAGGAACGACAGCATGGTGGCCATGTTGGGGTGGATCATGCCGGCTCCCTTGGCGATGCCCGCGATGTGGAACTTGCGGCCCGCGACCTCGACCTGCACGAAGACGTGCTTGGGGTGGGAGTCCGTGGTCGTGATGGCCTCCGCCGCCTCGCCGCCCTCGGCCTGGAGCAGGGTGCGGGCGCACTCGTCGATGCCGGCCTTGACCTTGTCCAGGGGCAGGGGGCGTCCGATGATGCCGGTGCTGCAGACGACGAACTGGTCCGCCTGCAGGCCCAGGGCGCGCGCCGCGTGCGCGGCCATCTCGCGCGCGTCGGCCAGGCCCTGCTCGCCGGTCACGGCGTTGGCGTTGCCGGCGTTGCACACGATGGCGCGGATGTCGCCGTTCTCGACGTGCCCGCGGCTGACGAGGACGGGCGCTGCGCAGAAGGCGTTCTGGGTGAACACCGCGGCGCCCTTGGAGGGGCGGTCGCTGACGATGAGGCAGACGTCCTTGGACTTCTTCTTGATCTGGGCCCACACGCCCTGGGCGCGGAAGCCGGGCACGTGGTTGAGGTGGCGGTCCGGGATGACCGTGAGCGTGTAAGGCTGGGGCACGGTGGTCCCCTCGAGGCGGACGGGTTCGTTGGCCACGGGCGGGCCGTCGGATGCCGGCGAGTCCCCTTGAAGCTTGGCGACGGTGCGGCGCCACCCGAGGAGCATCAGGGGCCTCCGGCGACGCGGTCGAGGCCCAGCGTGGGGGCGTGGCCGAGGGCGAGGTTCATGTTCTGGATGGCGGCGCCGGAACCACCCTTGACGAGGTTGTCGATGGCGCAGCGGGCCACGAGGAGCCCGGAGGCGGGGTCGACGTCGACGGCGACGTCCGCGAAGTTGCTGCCCCGCACGTGCGAGGTGTCGGGTTCGGTGACGGCGCGGACGAAGGGGGTTGCCGCGTACTGCTTGGCGTAGGCGGCCTTGACCTCCTCGCTGCCGGCGGATACGGGGAGGTACACGGTGGCCAGCAGGCCGCGGTTCATGGGCACGAGGTGCGGGGTGAAGCGGACGGGGCGCGCCTGCGGCGATGCGGCGGCCTTGCCTTCGATGCGGGCGGCGGCGCCGCGGATCTCGCCGAGGTGGTCGTGGCCGAGGACCTTGTAGGCGCGCACGGCGTCGTGGGCCTCCGCGTAGTGCAGGTCGGGGCGGGGTGTCGCGCCCGCGCCGGAGACGCCGGACTTGCCGTCGCTGATCAGGGGACCCGCGGTGGCGAGGCCAGCCTTCAGGGCAGGGCCGGCCGCGATGAGGGTGGCGGTGGGGTAGCAGCCGGGGTTGGCGATGCGCCGCGTGCCCTTGGCCACCGGCAGGAACTCGCTCAGGCCGTACACCCAGCCATCGCGCCCCTCCAGGGCCTGGGCGCGGTGGGCGCGGCTGAGGTCGACGATGAGCGGGGCATCCTGGAGGGCCGCGACGTGGTGCCTGGCGTCCTCCCCGTCCGTGGCGAGGAAGACGACGTCGGCGTCCCGGGCGGCCTCGGGGCCCTTCATCGTCAGGTCGGTGCGGTGGCGGAAGGCGGGGACGGAGTCGCCGTAGGGCCTGCCGGTCTCGCCGCTGGTGATGGGCGCGATGGAGGCGACCTTGGGGTGCAGGAGAAGCCAGCGCAGGAGCTCACGGCCCAGGTAGCCCCGGGCGCCGATGACGGCAACGTCCACCATGAACGACGGACCGGAACTCCGTGGCTGCGGATTTAGAGCAGATGACGAGGGAGGAACAACCCTGGGCACCTGCGACCGAAATGGGACATCGCAGGGATCGGGGGAAAATCCGGGGATGACCTTGCGTAGCGCGTTGGCTCACACGTTCCTTGCTTGGGTTGGCGGGCGCTCCGCGTTCGATTCTGGACCATCGACTCTCCAACTCCTGTGTGTGGGGCGTCCAGGACGAGAACAATGCCTTGTGGTGCGCGGAGCGCATGGTCCCGTGACCTTTGGGATGTGTGGTTTCGTCAGGGCGCGCTTCGCGCGCCTCTATCCATCGCCTGCTCACAACCGGAACCCCACGGCGTTCTGGCCGTGGGACGCGCCCCCGTCGGAAGTGCCGGTTGACTGGAGCCTGCAGCGGGGCGAACCTCATTCTTCCAGGGACTTGAGGAACTTGCGGCCGTCCTCGCGGCCCCGGCGCAGCCCCTCGTGGATGACGTTGAGGTCCCGGCTGAGGCGGTGCAGGCCCGTCGGGTGGTCGGGGCGGACGATGCGGATCTTGACTCCCTTCGGAGGGTCCTCGGCGTAGTGGATGGCGGCCTGCTTCAGTTCCTGGTGGTGCAGGATGCCCTGCCGCAGGGCCGGGTACTTGCGCGCGGTGTAGCGGGCCAGGGCGCCGTTGTCCCTGCGACGGGGGCCGATCTGCGTGTTCAGGATCAGGGTCACGTCGGTGGCGCCGTCCTCCACCGCCTTGTAGACGGGGATGGGGTCGCCGATGCCGCCGTCCAGGTAGTCCCGGCCCTCGATGTGCACCGGGTCGCCCGCCGCGAAGGGCAGCCGCCCTGTGGCCTTCAGCCAGGGGATGATGGGAGCCTCCCGCAGGTCCGTGTACACGACACTGCCCGAATGCACGTCCACCGCGGAGACGTAGATGGGCCACTCCGCGTTCCGCACCGCCTCCTGGTCGATGGGGCGCTCGGTCTCGTAGATGATCTCCAGCAGCGCGTCATGGTCCAGGATGGGGCCGCGGCGCAGCAGGGCGCGACGGTAGCTCAGGATACGGCGGTCGGCTGCATAGTCCCACGTCTTCTCGGCGTAGCGTGCCTGCCCTGCCGAGTACCACGCCGCCATCGCGCCGCCTGCGCTGGTGCCGTAGACGGCGTCCCAGGGGGCGTGGCCGGCCTCCTCGAAGCTGCTGAGGACCCCGTTGGCGTACGCGGCCTTCATGCCGCCGCCCTCGATGACGAGGACCGTGCGCGGCTTGCCGGCGCGGCGGCCCCAGCGACGCGGCGCCATCAGGACTTGTTCACCGCGTGGACGGCCTTCCCGTGCAGCGCCTCCGCGGCCTCCATGAGCCCCTCTGACAGCGTCGGGTGCGGGTGGACGGTCAGGGCGAGGTCCTCGGCGGTGGCTCCCATCTCGAGGGCCAGGACCGCCTCCGAGATGAGGTCGCTGGCGCCGGGGCCGAGGATGTGGACCCCAAGGAGCCGGTCGGTCTTGGCGTCCGCGATGACCTTGTAGAAGCCTTCCGTCTCGCTGGCGGCCAACGCGCGGCCGAGGGCGGCGACGTTGAAGGTGCCGACCTTGACGGTGGCGCCGGTGGCCTTCGCCTGCGCCTCGGTGAGGCCGGCGGTGGCGATCTCCGGGTCCGTGAAGATGACGCCGGGGATGGTGGCCCAGTCGGCTGCGGCCCCGGTCTTGGTGCCCTTGATGCGGGCGGCGAGGGCCTCCGCGGCGACGATGCCTTCCTTGCTGGCCTTGTGCGCCAGCATGGGGCCGTGCGTGATGTCGCCGATGGCGTGGATGCTGGCGACGTTGGTGCGGCGCTGCAGGTCGGTCGGGACGAAGCCGCGCTCGTCCACCTTGACGCCTGCCTTGTCCAGGCCAAGGTCGCGCGTGTTGGGGCGGCGGCCCACGGAGACGAGGACGTGGTCGCAGTCGATGGTCTGGTCGAGGCCCTTGACCTCGAAGGTGACCTTGACGCCCGAGGCAGAAGGTTTGGCCTGCTTGGCGCGGGCGCCGAGGTGGAGGTCCCACTTGCGGCGCTTGAGGATGCGCTCGAGGCCCTTGGCGATGTCGACGTCCACGCCGGGGACCAGCTGGTCCATCATCTCGACGACGGTGACCTTGCTTCCGAGGTTGGCGTACGCGCAGCCCAGCTCGAGGCCGATGACGCCGCCGCCGATGATGCAGAGGTGCTTGGGGACCTGCTTGAGCTCCAGGGCGCCCGTGGAGGAAAGGACGCGCTGCTCGTCGAACCTGAAGCCGGGGATCTCGATGGTGCTGCTGCCGGTGGCGACGATGAACGCCTTGGCCTGGATGGCCTTCTTGCCGGCCGTGGACGCAAGCTCGATGCGGTCGGCGGACAGGAACGTGGCGCGGCCCTGCGCGAACTCGACCTTGTTGGCCTTGAACAGCCCGGAGATGCCATGGACGAGCCTGTCGACGACGGACTGCTTCCACCTGACCATCGTGGCCATGTCGATGATGGGGTCCGCGTAGGTGAGGCCCTTCTCGGCGCCGTGCAGGGCGTGCTTGTGGTCCTTGGCGGCGCTGATGATGGCCTTCGAGGGGATGCAGCCCACGTTGAGGCAGACTCCCCCCAGCTTGCCCTCGTCCACGCAGAGCGTGCGAAGCCCGAGCTGGGCGCAGCGGATGGCCGCCACGTAGCCGCCGGGTCCCGCCCCGATCACGATGACGTCGTACGAGTCGCCAGGCGCGGGCTTGGGCGCGGCGGCTTGTTCCTGCGCCTGGACCATTACAAGGACTCCAAGAGCATCAGCTGGGGATCCTCAAGGTAACGCAGCAGGGTGTTGGCGAACATGGCGCCGTTGTAGCCGTCCACGATGCGGTGGTCGAAGCTGAAGCTGAGGTTCATGCGCCACCCGATCGCCACCTTGCCGTCCTTGACGACGGGGACCTGCTTCATCTCGTGGACGCCCATGATGGCGACCTCGGGGTAGTTCAGGATGGGCGTCGCGAGGAGGCCCCCCAGCTTGCCGAGGCTCGTGATCGTGAACGTGGAGCCGGTGAGCTCGTCCAGCTTGGCCTTCCCGGCGCGCGTGCGCTCCGAGAGGCCGACGATCTCCTTGGCGATGTCCAGCATGCCCTTGCGGTCCGCGTCCTTGATGACGGGCACGATGAGGCCGGAATCGGTGGCCGTCGCGATGCCGATGTGCAGGTACGACTTCTTCACGATCTCCTGCGTCGTCTCATCGAAGGCGACGTTCACGTCGGGGTGGCGCTTGAGGGCGGCCACGGCGGCCTTCACGATGAAGGGGAGGTACGTCAGCTTGACGCCGCGCTCCTCCGCCGTCGCCTTCGCGGCCTCCTTGAGGGCCACGAGCTTGTCGCAGTCGACCTCGGCCACGTACGTGAAGTGCGTCGCCGTGAACTTCGAGCGCTCCATCGCCTTCGAGATGGTGCGGCGCAGGCCCCGCAGCGGCACGCGCTCCTCGCGGCTCGCGTCGGTGCTGTACTTGACGTCCGCGTAGCTGAAGCGGGCGCCGCCCTGCGCGGGTGCCGGCTCGCCCACGCCCTGCACCGGGCGCTTGCCGGCTCCCTCGATGTCCTCGCGGGTCACGCGGCCGTTCTGGCCGGTCCCCAGGATGGTGTCGATGTCGATGCCCTTCTCGCGCGCGAGCCTGCGCACCGCGGGAGCCGCCGTGGCCTTGTAGCCGGCAGGGACCGCCGGGCGCGCAGGTTGCTGCGCCGTGGGAGCCGAACCGGCGTCGCGGCGGGCGATGACCTTCGTGGCGGCAGCGATCTCCTTGGGGAGCTCGAACAGCGTTTTCTCTTCCTTGGCTTCCTTCACGGGGGTCGCCGCCTGCTTGGCGCCCCCATCAGGCTTGGATTTGGCGGCAGACGCCTCACTCTGCGAACTCTGCGCGCTCTGCGGTTGGGCAGGTGCGGAACCAGGCGCGCCACCTTCCTCGATCTCGACGATGACCTGCCCGACCTTCGCCATCTCGCCCTCTTTCAGGTGCTGCTTGGCGATGGTGCCCTTGCGGGGGCTCGTGAGCTCCACGGTGGCCTTGTCCGTCATGACCTCCACGAACGGCTCGTCCTCCGCGACCTGCTCGCCCTCCTTCTTGATCCAGCGGACGATCTCCCCTTCCTGGATGCCCTCGCCGATGTCCGGCAGCTTGAACTTGAACGTCACGGATTCACCACTCCTCAGAAATTGATGGTCTGCTCGATGGCGTGCAGGACCTTGTTCGCGTTGGGCATGTAGAGGTTCTCCAGCGTGAAGGGGAACGGCGTGTCGTAGCCGGTGACGCGCTTGATGGGCGCCTCCAGGTACTCGAGCGCGTGCTCCGCGATGGTGGCGGAGACCTCGCCGGCGAAGCCGCCCGTGAGGGGGGCCTCGTTGACGATGACCGCGCGACCCGTCTTGCGGACGGAGGCCAGGACGGTGTGGCGGTCCCATGGATTGATGGTCCTGAGGTCGATGACCTCGCAGCTGATGCGGGACTTCTCCGCGGCTTCAGCGGCGGCCAGGCACAGGGGCAGCATGGCGCCGTAGGAGACCAGGGTGACGTGGTCGCCCTCGCGGACGACCTTGGCCTTCCCGATGGGCTCCGTGAAGTAGTCCTCCGAGACGTCCGCCTTGACGGCGCGGTAGATCTTCTTGGGCTCCATGAAGATGACCGGGTCGTTCGAGGCGATGGCGGAGTGCAGCAGGCCCTTGGCGTCGTGCGGGTTGGAGGGGATGACCACCGTGAGGCCGGGGGTGTGCGCGAAGTACGCCTCGCCGGACTGGGAGTGGTAGTGGCCGCCGCGGATGCCGCCGCCGTACGGGGTGCGCACGACCATCGGGACCTGGTACTGGCCGCCGGAGCGGTAGCGGATCTTCGCGGCCTCGGACACCAGTTGGTCGAAGCCGGGGAAGATGAAGTCCTGGAACTGGATCTCCGGCACCGGCCTGAGGCCGTACGTGGCCATGCCGATGGCGGCGCCGATGATGAGCGACTCGTTCAGGGGGGTGTCCAGGACACGGGCGTCGCCGTACTTGGCCCACAGGCCGTCGGTGGCGCGGAAGACGCCGCCGTTCTTGCCGACGTCTTCCCCGAGGACGACGACGTTCTCGTCGCGGCCCATCGCCTGGTCGAGGGTGTGCGTCACGGCTTGGATGAGTGTCATCACGGGCATGTCAGAGAGCCTCCTTCACAGGGATGATGTAGGAACCGATCAGGAGGAGAATGAACAGGCCGACGACCGCCATGCCAATCGACGTCCACTGGCGTTCCGTCGCAAGCAGACCGCCCATGTAGAGCAGGGTCATGCCGAGGATGGCGACGAGCCCACCCAAGGAGAAGGACCGCAGGCGGGGCATCTCACGGAAAGAACCGGCCATTCAGAGGCCTCCGGTGCAGTAGAGGCATGCAGCACAGACGCCGCCCGCAAGGAGAAGGAGCTTGAGGGGGATGAGTGGCATCATGTCAGTGGCTCCCGGGCACGCCGTGCTCCTTGTGGTCGCGCAGCATGTCGTCGCGCTGGCTGAGGAGTTGCTCGGGGACGTTCTCGTAGACGTCGTCGAACATGGTGCCGACCTCCGGCATGGGGGCTGCCTTCTCGGCGTTCTTGATGGCTTCCTCGACCTCGGCCACCGCGTCCTTCGCCAGCTTGTCCATGTCGGCCTGCGAGAAGACCTTGTTCTTCAGGAGGAACGCCTCGAAGCGCTTGAGGGGGTCCTTCAGGGCCCACTCCTTGAGTTGCTCGGGAGGGCAGTAGCGGCTGGGGTCGTCACTGGTGCTGTGGGCGCCCATGCGGAACGTGACGAGCTCGATGAGGGTGGGGCCCTCGCCGCGGCGGGCGCGGTCGACGGCTTCCTTCGTGACCTTGTAGACCGCGAGGACGTCGTTGCCGTCGACCTGGATGCCGGGCATGCCGTACGCGGCCGCCTTGATGGCGTAGGATTCCGAGGCCGACTGCTTGCTGGTGGGGACCGAGATGGCCCACTGGTTGTTCTCCAGCATGAAGATGCAGGGGGACTTGGTGACGGCGGCGAAATTGAGGCCCGAGTGGAAGTCGATCTCCGAACTCGAGCCGTCGCCGAACGAGGTCATCGCGACCTGCTTCGTGCCCTTGAGCTTCATGGCGTAGGCGGTGCCGGCGGCCTGCACGATCTGCGTGCCAAGGGGGCTGCTGATGGAGAAGAAGTTGATGTCCTTGAAGGAGTAGTGGACGGGCATCTGGCGGCCTTTGATCTCGTCCTCGGCGTTGCCGTAGCACTGGTGCACCATGCGCTGCATCGACACGCCCCGCAGGAGGGGGGTGCCGGGGTTGCGGTAGTGCGGGTACAGCCAGTCGTCCTCGTTGAGGGCGAAGGCGGCCCCGATGTGGCAGGCCTCCTGTCCGAGGCAGCTGAGGTAGAACCCGATGCGGCCCTGTCGCTGCAGCAGGATGAGCTTCTCGTCCATGCGGCGGACCCGCACCATCGTCGTGTACAGGTGGCGCAGGTCGGCGTCCGAGAGGTCGAGCTCCAGGTCCTTCTTCTTGCTCTCCAGGATGGACAAGGGCTTGTCGGCCATGGGGCTCAAGGTGGGGGACGGGGTTCCCCGGTTTAAGGGTGCCCCAGAACGCATGAAAATAATTTCATGCATTGTTTGCCGTGGGGCCGACATCTACAAGAGGGGCGCATTGTAGGGAGGCCAGACCCAGACCTGCGCGAGCATGCCCAAGAAATTCTTGCACCTCATTTTGGCGATTGCCTTTGCAGGCTGTTCAACCTCGCCGGTGGCCTCGCCCCATCTTGAGCCCCCATTGCCGGTGTTCGCACTGCTTGACCCGGCCGCCGACCTGCTGATCAGCATCCGAGCGGTTCGCGGCAGGGAACCGGCTGCATTGACTCTGGATGCCTTGCGCCAGAATCTGGGCGATTCCCGGGTCCATTCCTTTACAATCCTTCCAACAACCTACGTCCCCAACTCAGACAAGCCCTACGGCAGTGCTGACTTAATGGAGCTCCACGCGCACCGACCCAATGGAACCGATCTGGATATCCTGTTCCTTGACCAGGCATATGCACGGGACAAGAACCTGACAGGCGTCACATTCGTGAATTACGGGCTGATTGCCGTGTTCCAGGATCGCAACCCCTTTTCGCCGAAGGTGATCCCTTCGAACCTGCAAATGCCCGACACGCGCATCCGGCAAGCCACCGAGCGAAGCACCTTGGTGCACGAGCTGGGGCACGCGTGGGGTTTGGTCAACTGCGGCATACCGATGGTCCAACCCCGGGAAGACCCCCAAAGCAAATGCCATAGCATCCATCAACAGAGCGTCATGAATTTCGCCACGCACTACAATACGGACATCACCAACGTCCGAACGGAGGATGGCGGCGATCCCGTTTGGCATTTCGATGACCAAGATTGGCAAGACATTCGCAGCTACCAGGAACAGACCTGGCCTTCTCACGTACGGTAGGGAGCAAGGACCGCCTGGTTCTCAAGGCGGCTCCTGTCGCCTTGGAAGCGCTTCAGGCTAACATTCGGATTGTGCCCCGCGACCATCCACCAAGGTCACGTAAGGGTCGGAGAAAAGGGCAAATCCCCGACAAAGGCGCCCATGGTTGGTCGGTAGTGCCACTGTCTTCGGTGTTGCGGAGGGCGGATCAGCGACGCAACCACACCTTGTACGGCTCCGGCTTCCATCCCTTGAACGCCTCGTACGCCGGCATCGTGCGCCGCGGGTTCTTGGCCAGCTGCTCGAACAGCCACTGGTACCATTCCCCCCACCGCACCGACTCAACCTCCTTCCGCTTCCACTGCACGTAGTGCTCCAGGCGCCGCCACGACTCGCGGGCGAAACCCCCGATGGCCTGGTCGACGGTCTCCACGGGCACCATGCGGCTGTGCACGAGGACGCCCATCATCTCGAAGGTCATCATGACGGCCGTGGCCGCCTCCTCCAGGCCGCCGTCCCGCACCTGCTGCGCCGATGCGCCCAGGGGAAGCGTGTACACCTTGGCGAAGGCGTCGCGGAACTCCTGCGTGTTGAACGAGGTCACCGTCTGCAGCGCCGTCTGCTCCCGCCGGCCCCTCTCGACCTGCAAGAGCTGGTAGAACGCGAAGCAGGCACCGACCACAAGCGAGACCTGGCCGGCCAGCTGGAAGTACGGGAGGTAGTCGGTGACGCTCACGAGGGGACGGGCGCCCGCAGGGGGAGCCGGAACGTGAAGGTAGCCCCCGTGCCCCTGCCGTCGCTGGTGACACCGATGAAGCCGCCGTGCGCCTCCACGATCCCCTTGCAGATGAAGAGCCCCAGCCCCGTCCCCCGCTCCTTGACCTCGCCCTCCTCGTGGACCTGGGAGAACGGCTGGAACAATCGCCCCGCCTCCTCGGGCGTCAGGCCGCGCCCGGAGTCCTGGACAGTGACCTCCACCGTGTTCTCCTGGGCCCTGCACGAGACGCGGACCGTGCCGCCGCCAGGCGTGAACTTGAACGCGTTCGTGGCGAGGTTGTAGAGGACCTGCGCGATGCGGCCCTTGTCGGCCGGCGCCAACACGGGGCCGGCCGCCTCCACGTCCAGGCGCACGCCCTTCTCCTTGGCGACCTCCTCGAACGACTCCAGGGTCTCCCGGGCCAGCGCGGCGACGTCGACGGGCGCGAGGGCCAGCCGCAGGCGGCTGCCCTCGATGCGGGCCAGGTCGCGCAGGTCCTCCACCTGGCGCTTGATCTGCTCGATGTTGCGCCGGATGACGGCCAGGGACGGGGACTTGTCCTGGTCCGGCCTGCCGCGCGCGAGGATGCCCAGGTGGAGGAGGATGGGGCTCAGGGGGTTGGCCAGGTCGTGCGAGATTTGCTGGAACATGCGTTGGCGCTCCGCCGCGGCGGCCTGCAGCTTGCCGTTGGCCTCCTGCAGCAGCTCCTGCGCCTGCCTGGCCTCCGTGACGTCCTGGGAGATGCCGACGATGCTCACGATGGCGCCCTGCGCGTCATGCACGGGGAAGGTGCGGCTGCGGACGTGGCGGATGGCACCGCTTGGCTGCACGACGCGGAACTCCATGCCGGCGGTGCCCTGCGCGAAGGAGGCCAGCGAGGCCTGCAGGGCCGGGGCGTCCTCCGGGTGGACGCCCTTGAGCCAGTCCAGGGGATCTGCCAACGAGCCCTCCACGGGGCGTCCCCACACGCTCGCGTAGGCGGGGCTCACGTAGTAGGAGCGCGAGAAGTCGGGGGCCACGATGAAGAAGACCTCCGGGATGTTCTCGGACAGTTGCAGCATCTGGGCCGTGCTGGCCTCGGCCTGCCTCGCCTCGCGCTGCATGATGGCGGAGGCTGCCACGGACAGCGCCGCGATGCCGACGAGGAAGATCAGCAGGCGCGCGTCCTCGTCGCCGACCCCGCCTCCGAAGCGCTGGTCGAAGAGGGCCTCGAGAAGCCAGGCCGAGGCGAGGGTGGCAAGGCCCACGCCCGCGGCGGCCCGGGTGGGCAGGAGCAGGCCTCCCACCAGGAGGGGGAGACCGAGGTAGTACAGGGTGGCTTGCGCGTCGGTGTGGGTGACGGACTGCAGGCGGGAGATCCACACGACCCCTTCGACCAGGACGAGCGCGACCAGGGTCCCGGCGGTGACGTGGCCACGCCGCACCAGGAGGTAGGAGACGGCGATGCCCAGCAGGGCGCCCACCAGGAGGCCGGCCCCCTGGGGATCCGAGCCGAGCAGGGGAATCGTGGCAAGGGCCACGAGGCCGACCAGGAGGAGGCACAGCAGGACGGCGGCGGCCACGCGCGCCTTGCGCTGCGCCGCGGCGCCCTGCACGGACGGGTGGGCGCGCCACAGCCCCGCCAGGAAGGCCTTCCTGTCGGGAAAGGCGGGCGCCATGGGAGGGTCATCCTCCGGGTCGCCTAAACCTGATGGCTTGGGGGCTCAGCGCGCGACCAGTTCCTGCCCGCCAGGCTCGCCGCCCAGCGCGAGGGCGAGGGGGTCGATGCCGCGAGGCACCGGTGCGGCGGGATCGGGACCCAGGCTGTGCACGAGCCGCTCGAACCATTCGCCGTAGCTGGCGTTGCCGCTCCGCTGGCGCTCCTGCCGCACGTAGACGCGCAGCTTGCGCCAGGCCATGCGGCAGCTGGGGCCCAGGACGGCGTCGAACTCCTGCACGGTGATGACGCCGCGCTCCACCATTAGCCCCTTCGTCTCGTAGAAGAAGTCCAGGGTCTCGGCGGCGGTGCGCAGCTCGGGGTGGACGCGGATCTCGTCGGGGTCGCAGTCGTCCGGGAGGTCGCGCACCAGCGGGTAGGCCCGGCGCAGGTCGGCCTGGGCGAAGCTGTCGATGAGGTCGATCGCGGCCTGGTTGCGCGCCTTGCGCTCGGATTGGCGCACGAGGACGATGCCGATGGCGAGTGCGGCCAGGATGGCGGCCAGCTGGCCCACGCTGGCCGCGGTCTGGATGTCCATGCCCCGGCGACGCGCCGGGGGGATGTTGAACCTGACGGGACGAAGTTGACATGTCCGCGGGAGGGGGTGGCGCAGTGGGCGGTGGGGGGTGAGGGGTGGGCCGGGTGGGGACGGGGAGGGCGGGTGGGTGACGGGGTGGGTGTGGATGGATGGGGGTTCAGGTGGGGCGGACGGCGTGCCGGTTGCTGTCCCGCACCATTCCCTCGAGGAAGAGCTCCCCCGCCTTGTAGCTGGAGCGCACAAGGGGCCCGGAGGCCACGTAGAGGAAGCCCATGCGCTGCGCCATCTCCTGGTATGCGGCGAAGCGGTCGGGATGGACGAACTCCAGGACGGGGAGGTGGCGAGCCTCCTGGGTGGGGCGCAGGTACTGGCCGAAGGTGACGATGTCGACGCTGGCGGCGCGCAGGTCGGCGAGGCACTGCCGGACCTCCGCCTCCGTCTCCCCCAGGCCCAGCATGATGGACGTCTTGGTGAAGCGCGCGCCAAGCCGCTTGTAGTCGCGCAGCACCTGCAGGGACTGCCTGTACCCCGCGCGCCGGTCCCGGATGAGGGGGGTGAGGCGCTCGACGGTCTCGATGTTGTGGGCCACGACGTCGGGGCGCGCCGAGACGATGCGGGCCAGGGCCTTCGTGTCCCCCTGGAAGTCGGGCGTCAGGACCTCGACGAGGAGGTCCGCGTGGTCCACCTTGCAGCGCTCGATCACCTTCCCGAAGTGGTCGGCGCCCCCATCCGGCAGGTCGTCGCGGTCGACCGAGGTCACGACGACGTAGCCGACGCCCATGATGCCGACGGTCTCCGAGGCCTTGCGCGGCTCCTCGGGGTCGAGGGCGCCGGGGCGTCCGGTCGGCACGGAGCAGAAGCGGCAGCCCCGCGTGCACGTGCCGCCCATGACCATGATCGTCGCGGTCCCGACGCCGTTGCCGCCGGACCCGCCGCTCCAGCACTCGGCCAGGTTGGGGCAGCGCGCCTCCTCGCACACCGTGCTGAGGCCGCGCGCCCGCAGGGCCTGCTTGATGGCCGCGTAGGCCTCGCCGCCGGGCGCCTTCACCTTGAACCACTCGGGAAGACGGGGCCGGCCGCTGGGGGACTCGCCGGGGGAGCCCACGACCGGCAGGCTGGGGAGTCCTGGCAGTCCCGTCACGGGCGCTTCGAGCGCGCCGCTTGGAAAAAGGGTTGGGTCCTGGACTTGCAGGGCCGGCCTAGAGCACGCGGGACTCGCCGATGGCGAGGTCCAGGAGGTCCTCGCGACGCAGCCCGGCCCGCTCCCAGGCGGCGCGCACGCGGGCGAGGGGCTCCATGAGGGGCTCCTGCGTGAGGACGAAGGTGCCCCAGTGCATCGTGGCCATCCGCCGGGCGCCGAGGTCCTGCACCGCCTGGACGGCTTCGTCGGGGTCGAGGTGGACGTTGCGCATGAACCAGCGGGGCTCGTAGGCGCCGATGGGCATGAGGGACACCTCGAGGTCGGGCACGCGCTCCCCGACCTCCCTGAAGCGCGACCCGTAGGCGGTGTCGCCCGCGAAGTGGACGCCGCGTCCCCCCGCCGCCAGCACCCAGCCGCCCCAGAGGGTCTTGTTGGTGTCGGTGAGCCCCCGCCGCGTCCAGTGGTGGGCGGGCACGAAGGTGAAGCGCACGCCCTTGAAGTCGGTGGCGTCCCACCAGTCCATCTCGGTGACGTTGGGAAGGCCCTTGCGCCGGAACCAGGGCGCCATCTTGGCGGGGACGAAGTAGTGGACGGAGGGCCCAAGCCGCCGGAGGGTCTTCGCGTCGAGGTGGTCGTAGTGGTTGTGGCTGACCACGACGGCGTCGATGGGGGGGAGGTCCTCGAAGGCGATGCCAGGGGGGACCAGGCGCGGGATGCCTCCCGGGAGCTTGGCGGAGTACACGGGGTCGGTCAGGATGTTGAGCCCGCCCAGGCGCACCAGGTACGTGGCGTGCCCGATCCAGGTGAGCCCGATGCCACCTGAGGGGACGGGGGGAAGCGGGCCGCCCATCCGGGGGACACGGTGCGCGTCCAGCTGCGGCTTGCCCCGGCCCTTGAAGCCGCCGGAGCGCAGGATGCGCAGCATGTCGCGGGCGCCCGGCAACTTCGCTGTCTGGCGGTCGTTGAAGTCACGGGGCCACTCGGGGCTCACGGACTCGCGTACCGGCCCGCCCTTCAAGCCGTTGCGGTGGGCGACGGTTTTCTGCGAGGAACGGTTGCCCTGCCAGCCTTCGTGCCTTGCGCACCTGATCCGTCTTCCTTGGCTAGCGCTGCATCATGTGCCACGCCCGCAGGCCGCCGCGGACGTTCACGGCCGTGTAGCCGTGGGCGCGCAGGAAATCGGTGGCCCGGGCGCTGCGGCCGCCCACCGCGCAGTACACCGCGATGGGGCGGTCCTTCGGCACCTCGGCCAGGCGGCGGGGCAGCTGGCCCAGGGGGATGAGGGTCGAGCGGGGGAGGGCGAACTCCTCGTGCTCGTCCGGCTCCCGCACGTCGAGGAGGAAGAACTGCGCCAGCTTTGGCGCCAGCTCGTGGACCGGGATGTCCGTGACATCCGGCGCGTTCCACGGCAGCGGGCACGCCGGCCCCTGTTCCTGCGGTCCTGCCGGAGGTCCGGCGTGCCCATCGCCCACGTGCCCTTTGCACCCGTCCACCCTCTTGAGGGCGACCCCGTCGAACGACTGCGAGCGCGCGTCCCAGAGCAGAAGGCGCCCCTCGGCAGGGGCCCTTGCGGCTCCTGCGGGGTCCGCGGGGTTCCTTGCGGAAGCCCCCGGTTCCGTCAGCAGGAGCTTGACCGCCTCGAGGGCCTGCATCGTCCCCATCACGCCGGGGACGGGGCCGAGTACACCTTCCTCGGCGCACGACGGGGCTGCGGCAGGTGTTGGGCGCAGGCAGCGCAGGCACGGTCCGCCCGGCATGAAGACCGCGAGTTCCCCTTCCCATGCGGACACCGCCGCGTGGACCAGGGGGACCCTGGCTTTTTGGCAGGCGTCGCTGAGGGCGTACTGCGCCTCCACGTCGTCGGTGCAGGAGAGCACCACGTCGTGCCCAGCCACGGAGCGGCCGGCCGTGAACGACGATGGGTGCAGCGTCACCTGGAGGGTCGGGTCCAGCCGCATGAGGCGGTCGCGGGCGGCCTCGACCTTGGGCCGGCCGACGTCCGCGAGGGCGTACAGGGGTTGGCGGTGGAGGTTGGATTCCTCGACGCGGTCGAAGTCCATGAGGGCCAGAGTGCCGACGCCGGCCCCCGCCAGGTACCAGGCGGCGGGGCAGCCGAGGCCGCCCAGGCCAACCAGCAGGACCCTGCCGCGGCGCAGCCGGTCCTGGCCCGCCTCACCGGTGAGGGGGAGTTGGCGGGAATGCCGCGAGTCGGCCACGGGGCGGCCCACGCCCCTCCTGGGCATAAGGTTGGCCAGAGCCAATCATTGAAACGTTGCGCGCCGGTTGGCGGGGCCCATGATGCGGGTGCCGGTCCGGCTTGCCCCCAGCGCGATCCACGGTCTTGGGCTGTTCGCCGCGGAACCCATCCCGGCCGGCGGCCTCGTGTGGGACTACGACGCCCCCATCGACCAGACCATCCCCGTCGCGACGCTCCCCACGCTTGCGCCCTGGGTGCGCAAATACATCGGCATCTACGGGTACCGCGAGGGGGACCACATCATCCTGTGCGGCGACGACGCGCGGTACTTCAACCACTCCAAGACGCCCAATTGCCGCAGCGGCCACGGCACCCAGACGCTGGCCCTGCGCGACATCAAGGTGGGTGAGGAGCTGACGGACGACTACGAGACGTTCGACGACGACTACCCATTGTACGGCCACCTTCTGAAGGATTCGTCCGTGTCGGTGGCGCGCGGGGCGGCTGCCAAGGAACGCAAGTCCAGGGGCGAGAAGAAGCGCTGACCGCTTATGGAAGTCCAGGAAATCTTGATTCCATTGCTTTGGGGAGAAGGCCCGAAGCAGCCGTTCGAACTGCGCATGGGCCTGAGCATTGTGGAATTTTCGCATGAGCTTCGGAAAGACTGGCTAAAAGGTGGGAAGGATTTCCGCGTCCATCGAGTACTCCATTTAGCGACTCACGCCTTGCATGGTTGCAGTCCACGCACCCCCCAGGCCGTCCTGTTGAACCACGAATCAGAGCGCATCGAGGACTTCCTTACATCCCTGCGTTTGCTGGTTGAAGGTGACATTGGCCGAGGCCCACAGTATCAACGGATGCTCGTTGACGGACATGTGGACGATTCGGCCTATATGTTCCATCCAATTTGGGAAGCGCCCTTTCGAGTCAATACTTCGAAAGTAAGCACAGCGGATTTATCTGCGGCAGAGAACCTCAGCGAACGGGTTAAAACGCTACGAACTGCAAATCCAAACCTTTCCCTGGCATTGCGTCGATTCAACTACTCGTACACGCGTGATTTGCCGGCGGACGAACTGCTTGACCTGACCGTGGGATTGGAATCGCTATTCGCGGTCGATGGCCCTGGCGAGATCGGATACAAAATTGCAGCACGGTCCGCCCGTCTGCTCTCGTATCCGCCCAAAGAACACGACATCGCGGCCGTTCGGGCATTATACAAGGTGAGAAGCGAGATTGTCCATGGAGGACATTACGAAAAAATCCAGGATTCGAAGGCGCTCATAAGGTTGGCTGGGCCTAATGTGCGGCTTCCCTCGGGGGCTCACGAAACGGTGACGGCCGCGCGCCAGGTAGCACGCAACTACGTGCGGGCGGCGCTCCGCGCCTATCTGGCGCATCCACTTGCCGGCGACGCCAACGGAATCGTGAAAGCCCTGGATATGACCTAGGGTTCCGGCACGCCGAACTTCCCGGCCAGCCTGGACCCCTTCGGCCATCCGCCCGACCTGGCGGGCTCCTCGATGCCGGGGCGGATCGCGTTGGTGGGGCACGCGTCGAAGCAGGCGCCGTCCGCGATGCAGAGGTCGCGGTCCACGCGCGCCATGTCCGTGACGATGGCGGCATCCGTCGGGCAGGCGGCCTGGCAGCCGTTGCACACGATGCAGTCGGCGGCCAGCACCCAGGCCTTCTTCGCCTCGGGCACCTTGGCCGCGAAGGCCTTCACGGCGCCGATGTCCTTCGGGTTGCCGGTGAACTTGCCGCCGACCTGCTCGGGGGCCATGGCCTGCGCGGCGGGCTGCGTCGCGGGCGTGGGCGGCGCTTTCGTGCCGGTGGCGGGGGTGCTGAGCGGCTTGGCCTGCTCCGCCAGGGGGGCCACGGCGACTCCCTGCTGGTTGGTCATGGGCGTGGGCGAGGGGGCGGCCTGCACGGGCACTGCGGGCTTCGTCGCGGCACTCGGTTGCGGCTTGGAGGGCGTCGGTGCCGCGGTGCCGGGCTGGGGGGCCACTTGGGCCGGGCCCTTGCCGGACTTGGCGGCGCGCTCGGCCGCAGCCTGGCGGTCCGCGTCGAGGGTGTCCTTCACGGGGACCATCCACTTGGCCTGCGCGAGGTGGCGTTGGCGGGCCTCCGCGATGAGGGCGTCAACGTGCGCCTTCCAGTCGCCGACCAGGCCGATGTCGGCGTACTGGAAGATGGCGGCGCCGGGGTCGGAGTTGATGGCGATGATCGTGCCGGACTCCTTCATGCCCTCGATGTGCTGGATGGCGCCCGAGATGCCGACGGCGATGTACAGTTTGGGCCGCACGCTCACGCCGGTCTGGCCGACCTGGCGGCTGCGCTCCATCCAGCCCTTGTCCGCTACAGGGCGGCTGCAGGCGACCTGGCCTCCGAGGGCTTGCGCCAGCTCCTCGAGCTTCTGGAAGCCTTCGGGGCCGCCGACGCCAAGGCCGCCGGCGACAAGGACCTGCTCCTTCGTGATGTCGAAGCCGGACTCGACGACGTGGTCGATGACCTGCGCCGCGTAGGTGCGGGTCGAGAGCCAGGAGACGTCGACCTTGTCCACCTTGCCCTTGCGGGCGGGGTCCGCCTCGAGGGGCTTGAAGATGCCCGGGCGCGCGGTCGCCATCTGGGGGCGGTGGCGGTCGCAGCGGATGGTGGCCAGCATCTTGCCGCCGAAGGCAGGGCGGCGGGCCAGCAGTTCCCCGTTGACGGCGTCGACGTCGAGTTCGGTGCAGTCCGCGGTCATGCCGGCATCCAGGGTGGCGGCGACGCGGCTCGAGATGTCGCGGCCGGTGTGGGTCGCGCCGATGAGGACGATGTTGGGCTTGCGGTCCTCGATGAGCTTGTTGATGACGTCCGTGCTGGGGCGGGCCAGCGGGGTCGCGAGGATGGGGTGCTCGACCAGGATGACGTCGTCGGCGCCGGCGGCCAACAGGCGCGTGGGCAGCTCGGCGCACTTGTGGCCGAGGAGGACGGCGGTGACCTTGTGGCCCAGCTTGTCGGCCATGGGGCGGGCCGCGCCCAGAAGCTCGAGGGTGACGTCGCGCAGTTGCCCGTCGCGGTGCTCGACGATGACCCAGACGCCCTTCCAGTCCGCGAACGACTCGGCGGGGCGGCACGCGCGGAAGGTCACGGCGTCGTAGCGGGAGGCCTTCATGAGTTGGGGCGCAGCCATTACGACACCACCCCGCGCGTGAAGAGCTCCTGCACCGCTTCGGCGGCGGTGGGGACCTTCTTGGCATGGCGCTCGAAGCCGCTGGAGATGTCGACCTTGCCGACGATGGTGGGGGAGCCCTTGAGGCCGACCCAGGAGGGGTCCTTGATGTCGGTGAGGTCCGAGAGCGCCCATACCGTCAACTGCGCCGAGGAGCCACGCAGCTTGCCGTTGAGGGAGGCCAGGCGGGGCGTGTTGATCTTGAGTTCGCACGTCACTGCGGCCGGGAGCGGCATGCGGAGGACCTCGTGGCCGCCGCCGATGCTGCGAGTGGCGGTGACGGTCTCGGTGGCGGGGTCGAACTCGAGGGAGTGGATGTAGGTGGCCTGCTCGGTGGCCAACTGGCCCGCGACCCCGGGCCCGACCTGGCCGGTGGATGCGTCCGTGGTCTCCTCGCCGAAGAGGACGATGTCGACGTCACCCCAGGTGCGGGAGATCTTCTTGATGCCGGCCGCCAGCGTCATGCTGGTGGGCCACGTGTCGGCCCCTGCGAAGGCGCGGTCCGTGATGAGGACGCCGTGGTCGGCGCCGCGGGAGATGCATTCGCGCAGCATGATGTCGAAGAAGGGGGGCCCCATCGTGACGACGGAGACCTGCGCGCCGAAGCGGTCCTTCAGTTGCAGGGCAAGCTCGAAGGCGTTCTCGTCGGGGGGATTGATGATGTTCTTGACCTTCGTGCGGTCGAGCGTCTTCTTGACGGGGTCGATCGTGAGGTCGGTTGCGTCAGGCGTCATCTTCATGCAGACGGCGACGTGCAGCGGACGGTTCTGGCCACGCAGCAGGAACGGCCTGGCCGGGCTGTAGGGGGACGGCGTTGCGGGCGGCGGGGAGTGGGCCATGCGCGACCTGTGGGCCTGGCCAGGGCTGGACTCCTGGAACTGGCCCTGGGGGCGGCGACTAAGGAGTGCGATTTAAGGGGTTTGCCGCGGGCTCGACGACGGCCACCGGACCACGGATGAAGGAGGCCCGCCAACCACCAGCATCCCCTCCCCTGCCCTGGCCTCCAAGGCCTCGATGGGGCTATGGGGCCACGCCGGATGGGGGCATCGTGGGGGACGAGGACGCGGACCTGCCGGAAGCCGCCCAAAGGATGCTGGCGGCCCGCAGGCGCGAGCTGGAGCGGGAGTTCGACCTCAAGCGCTCCGACCTCAAGGTGCAGCACGCGCGCCGCCTCGAGCTCATGAAGCGGGAGCAGGCCGAGTGGCTGGAGCACCGGCGGCGGCAGGCCAAGGAGCTGGCGGACAAGACAGAAAAGGTGCGCCGCAACACAAGCAATGCCCAGGAACGCGTCGACCTGGCAGCCGCTGAAAGGAAGGAACTGGCGGAGCTTCGGGTGCAGGTGAAGGTGCTCGAGCGCCAAGAACGGGAAGCGGCGCGGGAACGCACCCGTCTTGCAAGGGATCTGGAAGCCCGGACCAAGCGGCTGCAATCGGCCAGGGCCCGTTTCTACGCGGCCCTTACGGCGGCCCTGACCTTGGCCGTGGTGGTCATCCGCCTGCTCCGTTGAGGGGACGCACGACGCCGCGCCAAACCGACGCGTGCCAAAAATAGGTGCCGCGCACCCAGAAGGCAAGGCCCCAGGCGACCGAGGCCACGACGATGTCGACGCACATGTTCTGCCACGATTCGGCAGCGAACACGCCACCTTTGCCGGGATTCCCGGCCCGCAGGCCGGCCTCGGATCCCTCCCAGCCGACCGTCAGGGCCAGCATGCCGTACCATGGGACCGCAGGGCGCCCAGGATGGCGCCGGCGGCGAAGTGGAGGAGGGACCACAGGTCGAACGCTCGCCTTCCTCCATGGAGGCGAGCAAGGGCGGGGTGAGGAAGACGGCGATACCGTGGGCAGATGGCAACCGGAGGGGAACACGATGTCCTGCGTCGCGCGTGCGTGGAGGCCATGGGGGAGCGAAGGGCGATGCAGCGGGTCACAGGACTACAGAGGACTGCGCAGGTCTTTGATTGGCTGTGTAGCCGCATGTGGTCGATCGTGGTCGCAGGAGGCCCTACGCTGGCCTGCGACGGCCTGTGGGCATCCACGCAGGAGATCCTGGCATGGGCCAGCGCCCGTCCACCCGGGTCTTGCCCATGCCCCCCATCCTCTGTTCCGTGGCCGCGACCTGCTTCACGTCGATCCGCATCCCGACCGAACTACGCGACGCCCTGGAACGCGTCAAGGTCCATCCGCGGCAACCCTTCCACGAGATCATTGGTGGCCTGGTCCAGGTTCCCATGGGCCATGGTCATGCCGTGAAGGGGCAACGCGCCCGGAAGCGAGCTTAGGTGCCTCAGCCGTAGCGATAGTTGACGCCGAAGCTGGCCCGCGGGTTGTGCCACTTGACGGAGCCGGGCGTGCACACGATGTCGCAGGTGCCGCACTCCACGCAGTCCTCGTAGGTGAACTGCATGCGGCCGGAGACGAACTCGAAGCATTTGGCGGGGCAGCCGTTCACGCACATGGTGTGCGGGCAGGTCTCGCAGATGTCGGGGTCCACGGTGATGTGCTGGAACTCGTGGGCGTCCGTGACGAACTTGGCGGCCCCGAGGCGCGCCTTGACGTTCATGACGGGGAGCTTGCTGAGGGGCGACATCGGCAGCGGCACGGTGCGGGGCTTGGTGTCCGTGGTGGGGCCGTCGAGGGGGTCCGCGTGGCTGGGGGCACGGGGCGTGCCGGGGGCGTGCGTGACGGCGGACATCAGAGGTTCCCTCCCGCCAGGAGGCCGTCCATCAGGAGGTCCTTCTTGCCCAGCCCGGTCTCCTTCATGGCGGCGAAGACGTGCTTCTTCATCTTCACCTTGGGGCCCTCGGCCCGGAGGAGGTTGCGGAAGATGGCGGCCAGGAAGTCGGGGTACTTCTGGAACATGCGCGGGTTCCACAGCACCTTGGAGACCGACTTGAACTCCTTGAAGTCCCCGATGATGCCATCCTGGTCCAGCAGGCGCTCGTAGTGCTGCAGGGTCACGGCGGAGAAGTCGTCCTTCGTGATGGCATGCACGACGGTGTCGGCGGCACAGATGCCGGAGCGGACAGCGTAGTTCATGCCCTGGATGACGATGCCATTGCTGAAGCAGAAGCCTGCCGCGTCGCCGGCCACGAGGACGCCGTCCGCGTAGAGTTCGCTGAAGGCTTGGTAGCCGCCCTCGGGGACCAGGTGCGCGCCGTACTCGACCAGCTCGGCGCCCTTGACGAGGCCCTGGATGTAGGGGTGGAGGCGGAACTGCTCGACGATGTCGTGCGTGGTGAGCTCGCCCTGGTTCTTCATGCTGGGCAGGTTGATGACGACGCCCAGGGAGAGCGTGTCGTTGTTGGTGTAGAGGAAGCCGCCCGCCAGGACGCCGTCCGAGCGCCCGAGGACGAACTCGGCGGCCATGCCGCCGTCGGTGCCGCAGCCAAAGCGCTCCTCGATCGTGGCCTTGGGGAGCTTGAGGACCTCCTTGACGCCGAGGGCGTAGTGGTCCATGTCCAGCTTCCTGTCGCCGTGGCGCAGGTCGCCCTGCAGGGTGAGGCGGGAGTTGGCGCCGTCCGCGATGATGACGCAGTCCGCGTAGGTGACCTCGCCGGCCTGGATGACGCCCACGACGTGCCCGTTGGACTTGTGCAGCCCCTCCACGTTCACGCCGGAGATGACGGTGACGCCGGCTTTCCGGCACTGCTCGAGCAGCCACTTGTCGGTGCGGGCGCGAAGGACCGCGTAGCCCAGGGTGTCCGTCTTGAGGGCCGGGTCGGCGTAGTCGATGATGAAACTGGAGCCCTTCTCGCTGAGGAAGCCGACCTTCTTGTTGGAGACGGGGCGCTCGATGGGGGCTGTTGCCTTCCAGTCGGGCAGGATGCGGGCGAGGTCGTTGCCCCACAGGATGCCGCCGGAGAGGTTCTTGGCGCCGCCCTCGTCGCCGCGCTCCACGAGGAGCACCTTGACGCCTTTCTGGGCGAGGCGGATGGCGGCAGCGCAGCCTGCGAACCCGCCGCCCACGACGATGCACTGGAACTTGCTCTGGCTCAAGGGCAGTCCTTCCTGGGCGCGCGAGAAGGCACCACTTTATGAGCGCACCGGGAGGCGGCGCTGGGGGGCACTCCGCAGCAGCGGACGAAGGGGTGCCCTGAGCGGAGCGGAGGCACCCGTTCGGCCGTCAGTCGATGACGTGCAGCGTGCCCCACATGCCTGCCGCCTCGTGGCCGGACAATTCGCAGATGAACTTGTAGTCCCCCGTCGCCCACGCCGTGAACGTCCCCGTCTGGGAGTTGGAGTCCTGGATCTCCATCTCGATGCCCGCCGGGTAGACGAGGTAGGGGGCGCCAAGGAGCTTGAAGTCGTGCTTGCGGCCGGCGCCGTCGTCGCTGATGACGGTGAAGGTGACCTTGTTGCGCTTGTGGACGGTGACGATGCACTGGTCGGAGTCGTTGGCGGCCCCGTCAGGGGAGTCGTTGCTGCAGCGGTAGTACATCTTCCCCGCGTTGGGGCCGTCCGCATGCACACCGGCGTGGATGGTGACCGTGACCTTCGAGCCGTTGTCGTACGAGACGAACAGGCTGTACGCCGCGTAGACGACGAGCAGGGAAGCCACGACCAGGAGGGTCACGAAGAGCCAGCGGCGCATGGGGCGGCGCGCCCGATGGCTCGTTGATAGCCATTGCCGAGGCCTGCCAACCACGAATTTCACGAACCTCTAGGCGCGGCGCGCCGCTTCGGCAATTCGTGGTTCGGCTGGTCGCTTTCAGTGGCCTTCGCCCGGCGGGTGGTTGTGGCCCTCGTGGCCCGGCTCGTCCTCGGTGACCGGGAAGACCTCGAGGAGGCGGATCTCCTTCTTCTTCTCGGTGGCGGCGCGCAGCTCGGCCACGATGCGGAACTTCGCAATCATCCAGTTCTGGTCGAACTTCGCGCCCTCGGGGACCTCGAGGATGACCGCCTTGTCGTCGACGGTGACCTTGTAGGATCCGGGCTGGAACAGGTTGTCGAGGACGGCCGCGACCTTGGCCTTGTCGTCGGCGACGACCTCGCGGATCGTGTACTCGTAGGCCAGAGTCTTGCCGGCAAGGTCGTGGTTGAGGTCGACGCGCACGCGGCCGCCCGCCACCCGGGTGATGACCCCGGTCTGGCCCTCCATGTTGAGCTGCATGCCGACCTTGGGGTCGACCTTCTGCTTCTTGAACTGGGCCATGGGGACGTCCTTCACCTTGTCGGCGTGGCGTTCCCCGTAGGCGTCCTTGGCGGCGATGTCGACCTTGACGGGCTTGCCGACCTGGCCGTGGCTGCGCATGTGCGACTCGAGGCCCGGGATGATCTGCCGGTTGCCCAGCGCGATGGTGAGGGGGCGGTAGCGGCGGCCCTCGCGGAAGATGCCTTCCTTCTTGGCGACCGGTTCCTCGGAGGTCTCGACCAGTTTGCCGTCGACCCAGAGCGTGTAGTCGAACCTGACGACGTCGCCGTCCTTCAGTGCCATGGCTGGCGCGACTGGGGGGACCTACATAGGGGGTTCGGTGACGCCTGGAGGCGAGGCACCGTCCCTTCCTTGGATGACCCGGACGGATCCCATCTGAGAGGATCTGAGGATGGGTCTGCCGTGATCCGTTCCTCGGGTTGACCCAGATCTCTCAGGACGGCCCTGCGGGGACTAGACCCTTCTGCCCAATGTGGATGCTGGACCCGCAGGCCTCACATCTTGCCCATGAGCTTGAGGACGCCGACCACGATGAGGATGACGCCAAGCACGATCGAGAGGATGTGGATGATGGCGGCCAGGAAGGGGAAGTACCCCAGGAGCAGGACGACGCCGGCGATGATGCAGATGATGGCGATGAGCTGCGACATCGCGGCCTTGCCGAGGAGCCCGAGGATACCGTAGACGAGGAGCAGGATGCCGGCGACCAGGATGATGAGGGGGCTCAGGTACCCGGCCAGCAGCAGGATGCCGAGGACGATGAGGACGATGCCGGTGACCTGGTTGTTGGTGAGCGTGGTGGCCATCGTGGGGGAACCCGGGCAGCGGCTACATGACCGTGCCGTTCTGGTCTTGCCAGATGGGCCGCCTTGCTACGTGGGGCAGTTCGCAAGCCCGGTGGTGGAGTCGTAGATGCAGCGGCCGCCCTCCATCGAGTAGACGGTGGTGTGGCCGCTTCGGATATGGTAGACGACGAAGTTCCCGGGCTCGATCGCGTGGCAATACTGGGGCG
Source organism: Thermoplasmatota archaeon (assembly GCA_035526765.1). Taxonomy (GTDB): domain Archaea; phylum Thermoplasmatota; class E2; order JACPAO01; family JAHFTW01; genus JAHFTW01. The sequence goes on from DATLBS010000007.1 coordinate 58,373, forward strand.
CGGAAAGCGGCTCCGTGTGCCTGAGGCCGCCGATCTTGGTCTTCACGGTGACGCTCGGGGCCGCGAAGGGGAAGAAGCCGCCACCGCTGCCGCCCGTGGAGCCGCAATCCTTGCTGACGACGACCGCCTCCAGGCCGTAATCGGTGTAGTAGGCAATGCCTGCGCCGGCACCCAGGGCCACGATGAGCCCCAGCCCGACCTTCAGGAGCAGTCCCAGCACAAGGGGCCACTTCCCGGGGGGGTCTTCAGGTTTCGGTTTTCCGGCTGCTCCCTGGGCTCCATCCGCCCCGTCCGGCGTGCTGCGGAGAGGGCCACGAGGTCCTATTCCTCGGGCGCGTAGTAGTACTCGCCTGCATCCCTCTGCTCCCTGTCCAATCGCGAGTCGGGCTTGTTGATGCGGGGCCGGCGCGTCTCGTTGTCCCGTCGGAAGGTGACGCCGACGTCCTTCAGGAACCGGTTCATGCCGTCGCGCAGCAGGTGCGGCCCGGAGGCGGTGCCGTGGATGGCGGGCTGGCCGCCGAAGACCATCATCGAGTCGGCGACCAGGTCGAGGAAGTAGACGTCGTGGTCGACGATGAGGGCCGATTTCGCCTTCTTCTCCATGACACGGCGGATGGTCTTGGCGGTGTTGATGCGCTGGTTGACGTCCAGGTACGCGGATGGCTCGTCGAGGAGGTAGATGTCCGCGTCGCGGTAGAGGCTGAGGGACACGGCCACGCGCTGCAGCTCGCCACCGGAGAGGGCCTGGCACTCCTTCTCCAGGAGGGGCTTCAGGGTCATGGGGCGGGCGATCTCGGACTGGTAGAACCCTGACGTCAGCAGCTCCGGGGCCTGGGTGAGGAACAGCTCCTTCACGGTGCCCTCGTAGTCGGCCTTCACGTACTGCGGCTTGTAGGAGACCTTGACGTCGGGCAGCTGCAGGTCGCCGTCGGGGGGGATGACCTTGGCCAGCATCTTCACGCACGTCGTCTTGCCGGTGCCGTTGGGGCCCACGACTCCCACGACCTCGCCGTGGTGGATGCTTCCTTGCTCGGAGTCCAGCTTGAAGGAGCCCAGGTCCTTGTGCAGGGCGGGGAAGTCCAGGAGGTCGATGAGCTCCGACTTGGGGCGCGGCGGCCGGGACTCGAAGCGGATGGGCTCCTCGCGCACCCGGATGTTCTCCTCCGGCAGGAACCCGGTGAGGTACGTGTTGATGCCGTGCCGCACGTTGCGGGCGGAGGTCATGACGCCGTACGTGCCCTCCTCGCCGTACACGAGGTGCACCTGCTCGGTGAGGAAGTCGAGGATGGCCAGGTCGTGCTCGATGACGATGACGCGCTTTTTTTGCGCCAGGTCCTGGATGACCCGCGCCACGCGCAGGCGCTCGTGGATGTCGAGGTAGGAGGAGGGCTCGTCGAAGAAGTAGACGTCCGCGTCCTTCAGCAAGGTCGCGCCGATGGCGATGCGCTGCAGCTCGCCGCCGGACACCTGGTCCATGGAGCGTTCCATGACGTGGCCGATGTTGAGGCGGGGCACCACGAGGTCCCAGCGGCCGTCCGTGTCGGTCTTCTTGAGGAGGCTGCGGACGGTGCCCTTGAAGGCCTTGGGGAGCTGGTCGACGTACTGGGGCTTGCGGGCGGTGCGGACGCCCTTGTCGACGACCATCTTCAGGTACTCGCCAAGCTCGGTGCCCTTGTACTTCGCGAGGATGGGGTCCCAGCTGGGGGTCTTCTCCCACTCGCCCAGGTTGGGGATCTCCTCGCCGGCGAGGATCTTGATGGCCGTCGTCTTGCCCATGCCGTTGGGTCCCAGGATGCCGGTGGCGGCGCCCAGCTTCGGGACGGGGAGCTTGAACAGGCGGAACCCGTTCTTGCCGTACTGGTGGACGAGGTCGCCCTCGAGTTCCTGCGGCAACCCTATGATGCGGATGGCGTCGAAGGGGCACTTGTTGACGCAGATGCCGCACCCGATGCAGAGCTCCTCCGAGATGACGGGCTTCTCCGTCTCCGGGCTCATCTTGATGGTGTCGATGACGCCCGAGCGGACCGGCGGGCAGAAGCGGATGCACTCCTGCTGGCACTTCTTCGGTTGGCACCGGTCGGCAAGCAACACCGCGATTCGCATTGGGTCAGGTTTCCTTCAGGTCCCCTTCCTTATCAACGGTTCGACGCGGGGCTACGCGACCTGCCGAACCACGGATTTCACAGGTTTCACAGAAATTTTCCCGGCCTGTGCAGAAAGCATCTGTGCGATCTGTGAAATCTGTGGTTCGTTGGGGGGCGTGGGCGTGGCTAGCCGCCGAACATGGGGTCGCGCTTGGACTTCCACAGCTCCAGCGGGTCGCGCTCCAGCTCGGGCTCGTCCAGGGGCAGCACCTTGATGATGGCGCGCTGCAGCTCCGGCAGGCCTTCGCCGGTGAGGGGGCTGATCTTGAGGCGGTCCGTGGTGGACTTGAGGAGGTCCGCCTTCGTCTCGGCCACGACGAGGGGGATGCCCGACATCTCGCGCTCCGTCTGGCGCAGCAGGTGCTCCTGCTCGTCGATGGAGTACCCGGAGGTCTCGCTCATGTCGATGAGGAACAGGACGGCGTCGGCGGCGTGGCGGAGGGCGGCGACGGCCTGCTTCTCGACGTTGTTGCGCTTGGAGGCGGGGCGGTCGAGGAGGCCGGGGGTGTCGACGACCTGGACGAAGGTGTCCTTGTTGTGCGCGGCCTTGATGGGGAAGTGGCCGACGTTGGCGTTCTTCGTGGTGAAGGCGTAGGCCGCGATCTCCGGGTCCGCGCGGGTCCAGGCGGCCAGCAGGCTCGATTTGCCGACGTTGGGGAACCCGGCGATGACGACGGTCGGGTACTCGGGGTGGATGGTGGGCAGGGCGCGGACCTTGTCGCGGGCCTCCCGCAGGAACGTGAGGGCCTTGTCGCAATCGTCCATGAGGCTCGAGCAACGCCCCGAGAAGCGGCGTTTCTGGGCCTGGATGCCGACGGTGTTGCGCATCTCGCGCATGCTGCGGGCGCACTGGCGGTAGACGTCGAGGATCTTGTCGTGCGTCCACGTGAGCTGCCCCAGCGCCTGCTTCAGCCCGTCCAGCCCCACGACGATGTCGAGGAGCTCCTGCTCGTACGCCGACATGCGCTCGAGGGTGGGGAACTTGTCGACGTACTTCTCCAGCGTGTCCGCGCAGGTGTCCGCGATGTGCTTCATCTGCACCTCCTCGGTCTTGCGGATGCGGTGGTACTTGTCGGGGTCGGGGACCTCGAGCTTGTTGGCCTTGAGGAACGCCTTGTCCAGGATCTCCTGCGCCGACAGGATGGTCGGCACGCGCTCCAGCATCGGTTTTCCCACAAGGGCCTCGTATATAACAGTTGAAGCGGCAGGCGCGTCCGCGGCTGCCCGAGGCGCTTCCCCATGCGACCTGGGTCACCGAGACCATGCTTGTCCCCTTCAAGGGACGCGGCCGCCGCAGCCCGCTTTCCCTCCTGTTGGGGCGTCGTATTCCGTGGCCATCGCGTCGCCCCATATACTCGGCTGGATGAGCTAGGGGTAGGTGTCCAAGATGACCAACCAAACCAAGCCAAGCAAGAAGAACCGCATGCTCCTGCCGCTCCTGGCGGG
>DATLBS010000008.1:0-17945 GCA_035526765.1 Thermoplasmatota archaeon
GAAGAACATGATCACGGGTGCTTCGCAGGCCGACGCCGCCATCCTCACCTGCTCCGCCATCGAAGGCCCCCAGGCGCAGACGAAGGAGCACATCTTCCTTGCAAAGACCCTCGGCATCGACCAGCTCGTCGTCGCCGTCAACAAGATGGACGCCGTCAACTTCTCCGAGGACAAGTTCAAGGAGACCGTCGAGGCCGTCAAGAAGCTCACGAAGCTCATCGGCTTCAAGGAGGAGCTGGTGCAGTACGTGCCCGTCGGTGCCTTCGGCGGCATCAACATCTCCAAGCCGGCCCCCGAGATGGCCTGGTACAAGGGTCCGACCCTGCTGACCGCGCTGGACAACTTCGCCCTGCCCAACAAGCCCACGGACAAGCCCCTGCGCATCCCCATCCAGGACGTCTACACCATCACCGGCATCGGCACCGTGCCCGTCGGCAAGGTAGAGACCGGCCTGCTGAAGCCCGGCATGGCCATCCACTTCAACCCCAGCAACAAGACCGCTGAAGTGAAGTCGGTGGAGATGCACCACGAGCAGCTGCCGCAGGCCGGCCCCGGCGACAACGTCGGGTTCAACTGCCGTGGCCTGGCCAAGAACGACATCCGCCGCGGCGACGTCGGCGCCCCCGTCGACAAGCCCGCCCTCGTGGCCAAGACCTTCACCGCCCAGGTGCTGGTCCTGAACCACCCGTCGGTCATCACCGTCGGCTACACCCCCGTGTTCCACGCCTACACGGCGCAGAACGCGTGCACCTTCACGGAGATCAAGAAGGTCATGCGCGCCGGCAAGGAGCAGGAGGACAAGTCGCACATGAAGACGGGCGACTCGGGCGTCGTGAAGATCACCCCGACCCGCCCCATGGTCGTCGAGAAGGCCACGGAGTTCCCTCCGCTGGGCCGCTTCGCCATCCGTGACATGGGCCAGACCGTCGCTGTCGGCGTCGCCATCGAGGTCGAGCCCCGCTAGAGTTCCCCCGCGGGAACTCTTGACGTGAGGACTCTCCGGAGGACTTCACATGGCCAACGCGAAGGCTCGCATCAGCCTCACCGGCACGGACCCGACGAAGGTCGACTCGGTGTGCTCGCAGATCAAGCTGATCTCGGAGCGCACCGGCGTCAACATGTCGGGCCCCATCCCGCTTCCGACCAAGAAGCTCAACGTCCCCACCCGCAAGGCGCCGGACGGCGAGGGCTCGGAGACGTGGGACCGCTGGCAGATGCGCGTCCACAAGCGCCTCATCGACTTGGATGCGGATGACCGGGCTCTCCGCCAGCTCATGCGCATCCAGGTGCCCGACGGCGTCAACATCGAGATCATGCTCCGCAGCTGAACCCGGCTGCGGGCGACTCGATCCTCTTCCCTTCCTTCTCCCTCCCCCCCCCCCCCCCGTTTTCTCGTGCCACGTGCCTTTTTTTTAAGCCGCAGGATCCTGGCAAGCCTTCCCCGCGCAACCCTACCCGAACCGGTAGTCTGGCGGCAGGGGCTCCACGTACGCCAGCGCGGCGTACGCGTCGAAGGGCTGGTCCTGCACGGCTCCCGCGCCGCTTCCCTCGTTTGCCAATTCGACATGGAGCCACACCGCCGTCCACTCCGGCAAGCCCTGTGCGACGGCCGCGGGGACCTCCAGGCGAAGCGGAGTGGTCCCGGTCGCCGATGCGCGCACCTCCCCTTCCCTGCCGCCAGCGACGGGGGCCGTGATCCAGGCGTGCAGCCTTTGCGCGAGGCCCGTCTGGGCCTCCCAGTGCACCTCCACCACGGCTCCTGCAAGGCCGGGGTGGGGGTACAGGCCCCAGATCCATTCTGGCAGCTTGTCGTCTGCGTCAGGGCGGGCCTCGTCGCAGCCGGCGCCCTGCGCCTGCCCCAAGGCCGCGATGGCCGCGGTGCAGCGCACGAGCCCCGAATGCTCCAGGACGTCCAGGCGGGGGAACGCGTAGCGGTCCGCCGTGAGGCCGAAGTTCACCTTCGCGGACCGCGACCCCGAGAGTTGGACCTGCTGCGTCCGTGGCACGAAGCCGTCCTTGTACGCCGTGACCAGCACGGCCTCCGCCTTCATGGTGGGCCGGTGGAACTCGTAGCGGCCCGCCGCATCCGTCGTCGTGTTGAGGCCGCTGGCGAGGAACCGCACGACGGCGCCGGCCACGGGGCGGATGGCCTCGTCGACGACGACGCCGTGGAGCGTCGGCAGCGGGTCGCCGTTCTCGTCGAGGGGGACGCCGGGCGGGACAGGGGCGGGGCCGGCGCAACCCGACAGCAGCAACGCCACGGCGAACACTGCCACTCCCTTCACGGGTCAGGACTCGCTGGGCAGTTCTTGGGCATTGCCCCGCCGTCCACCAATTCAGAAGTTCCAGTGTGGAAGTTTTTGCGCAGTCCCTAGGGTTTCGGCCCCACTGATCCACAGATTCCACAGATGAAGATGCCCTCCGCATCCCCAGTGCTGAAACAAGGCGCGCGCCTCACTCCAAAGCCACCATCCGCAATTCGAGCCATCGGTCCGTCGTAAAACCGCAGCCCGTCAAACACGCTGTGGCGCCGACGCCGTCGTCCAGCACAACGAGTTGGTATCACGGGCGATGGAATTGGGGCGGCGCCCGCCGCCGCTGGCCACGGAAACCACGGAACTTACGGAAACGCTCCCCGACAAGGTCTCCGTGTTTTCCGTGGTCTCCGTGGCTAGGTGGGGTGCCGTGCGCTCCGCATTGAACGCAGACATTCTGATGGCAGAGGCGAAGCGGAAGCCGTTCGGCCGTTATCCATAGTCGCGCCACGAGTGCCCGCACTTCACGCACTCGTTGATCTGCGTGGGCGGCTCGTCGCTGCGGCGCGTCTGCATGAGGTGGAAGTAGGCCTTGTCGTGCCCGCACTTGGGGCACGTCGTGACCTGCTGCGGGCGGGCCTCCTGCTTCTCCTCCAGCACGACGCGGGTCTTCCCCTCGGACTCGGCCTTCACGATGCGCGACTCCGCGGGCTTGCTGGAGCTCCACCCGCAGGACGGGTTGCGGCAGGCGAGCCCGCCGTCCTTGGGGTAGACCAGCTTCTTGCACTGCGGGCAGAAGGCCACGAGGCCTGGACGCGCGGCGGCCTCTTGATGCCTTCCGTCGCCCCGCCCCTCATCGCCGCTGCAGGGCCGCCAGGGCTTCCTGCTGCTGGCGCTCGAGGCCTTGCTGCTCGCGCAGGTACTCGGTGGCGGTGGCTTGCCGCACCAGCACCTCGACGAGGTGGCGGATCCGCGCCAGCGGCCGCACGCCGGCCCATCGCAGCGGGTGGGTCGCCGGGGGCGTGGTGAGCGGCAGCAGCGTGCCGACGTCCAGGGCGCGCCCGAGGGGGCCTTGGCGGACGTCGACGTCGCTGAGCTCGGCGTGCCGTTCCGCCTCGTCCTTGCGGCGGGGGAACGTCGTGCGCTTGACGAGCCGGAGGTTCGTGACGTGGTGGTGCGTCCCCAGGCGGCGAAGTTCGGCCCACGCCAGGAGCGGCACGGACTCCGCGGCCAGGGCGACGGGCAATCCTTCGCGGGGGCTTGCGCCGGCGAGGATCACCACGAGGCTTGCCGCCACGCCGAGGCAGGCGCCGAGGGCAAGGAGGCGGTCCTGCCGGCGAAGCCGGGCGAGGGCCCAGCCGCCCAGCACGAGTCCGCCGAGGACGTCGGCGTGCGCCGCGAACGTGGACCCCAGCACGAGCTCGCGCAGGCCGCCGCCGCGCCAGGCGGCAGAGTGGAACAGGACCCACAGCAGGCCACCCCACGCGGCAGGGAGGAGGGCGGCACCGTAGCGGCCTCCCCAACCGAGGGGGCTCGGGCGGGTGTGCAGGACCTCGCGTTCCCCCGGCAGCAGCTGGAGCCCCCCCATCGGGGTTCCATCGCGGTCGTCTTGATGACGTTTCTCAACGGCGCCGGGTCAGGACGGCCAGCAGCAGCGCGACGGCAAGCCACGCCGCTAGGCTGGTGAGGTTGATGATGGCGAGGTCGGTGGCGGGCCTGACGGCCCGGATGCCGACCTCGGTGGCGGCGAACGCGGCGATGCCGAGCCAGCCCACCAGCGGGTGCGCCCGCCCTGCGAGGGCCATGAGGCTCCACCACAGGCAACCCACGAGGGCCAGCACGATGCCTGTGAGGGCGAGGGCCCAGACGGCCCCGATCGGGAGCCAGTACGCGGCGGGCGCGACCAGCGTCAGGAAATAGGCCGCGTAGAGTGCGAGCAGGAACAGAAGGAAAGGGAACGGATGCGAGCGGATGTGGGCGCGCAGCACGGGGACGTCGCCCTCGCCTGGGCCATGGAAGCGCGTGCGGACGTGGCTGGGGCGCGAACCCGGGAGGGCGACCAGGAGCAGGACAAGGACGGCCACGTGCGGCCACTGGGCAAGGTCCAGGCGAAGGAGGGCCGCGAGGAGCCGGGCCGGGAAGTCGAGAAGGAGGACCTTGAGCCCCTCCACCGCCTCGGGGAGGCCAGGACCTGGTGTCGGAATGTGGAGCATGCCCCGGTCGACCATCAGCAGCAACGCGACGAGGACCAGCAGGGGCGGGATGAACAGGGGCGCAAGGGCGGCCACGAGGAAGGAGAGCATGCCGATGCCGCGCGTCCTGACGCGGGTCGGGGTGACGTGGCCGCGCTCGGCGGCGACGCGGAACCGCGAGATGCCATGCCCCGAGAGCAGGAGGACGCTGGCATGGCTGAGCTCATGGAGGAGGGTCCCGAACCAGCTGACGGTCGCGTACAGCCATTTGAGCTCGCCCGCGCGGGCCATCGCAAGCAGCCGCAGACGAAGGAATCCGACGGACAGCGTCTGGCCGCGCCAAAGGACCCAGACCACGATGGGGGCGAAGGCCGCGGCGGCGAAGAGGCCAGGGTCCAGGGCCATCAACCCTCCACGACGTCAAGGTGCGTGGGCGTGCCGGTGTGGTCGTAGCAGCGCCAGTCGTCGGGGCCGTAGGGGTGCCCGTAGATGATGTGGATGGCGCCGTGCTTCTCGAAGAGGGCGAAGTCCGCGTCGCTGGGGTAGGGGTGGGGGCTGGGGTGGCTGTGCAGGGTGCCGCGGATGGTGCGGTCGACGGGGAGGTTGTGGACCATCAGGAACGTGTGGCGGTCGCCCTGGATGGTGCCTGGCACCAGCACGAGCTCGCTCACGATGTCCGTGCCTTTCTCGAGGCGCAGGAAGCACCCGAACTCCTGGGGGTAGCTGGCCTTGGCGGCCTCGGCGGCAAGCTCCAGGACGCTGCGGCGGACGGCCTTGATGGTGGGGTGGTCGTGCGTCTCGCGGCTCCATTGCTCCCAGTGGTCCCATTGCTGCGCCTCGGTGAGGCCGTCGAACCAGTGGTCGAACTCGTCCTCCGTCCACTCCTCCTGCGGGAGCGCCTCGTAGCCCGGCCGCAGGCGGACCTCGCGGTACCGCGGCTTCGGCTTGCGGGAGAGCCAGCCCCAGCCCATGCTACCTCGTCAGCTTCGACCGCACGCGCTCGTAGTAACCGGACCCGAGGCGGATGAAGCGCGCCTTGCGGGGGGAGGGCGCGATGCGGACGGTCTGTCCCGGCGACACCTCGAAGCCGTGCTGGCCATCCACGACGACGCGGGCCTGTCCGGTGCCGCTCTGGGAGTCGCGGTCCTCGAGCAGCAGCTCGACGACGGCGTCGGAGGGGATGACCCACGGCCGGGCGGAGAGGCGGAACGGCGCGATCGGCGCGAGCACGGTGCCGTGCACGAGGGGGTGGACGAGGGGGCCGCCCACGCTCATGGAGTACCCGGTGCTCCCGGTGGCCGTGGAGACGATGATGCCGTCGCCGCGCAGCGTGTCCAGCACCTCGCCGGCCACGGTGACGCGGAAGCGGATCAGCTTCGCGATGCGGCTGGTCTGCAGCGTCACCTCGTTCGTGGCGTCCGGCAGGCGCTGCGCCCCCAGCCAGGAGCTGAGCTTGTCGCGCTCCTCGACGCGGTAGTCGCCCTTGACGATCTGGTCGATGGCGGCCGCGGCCTGGGGGGGCTCCACCTCCGCGAGGAAGCCGATGGCGCCCGCGTTGACGCCGAAGACCGGCTTGTCGGTGACGTGCTGCGTCATGAGGATGGTGCCGTCGCCCCCCACCGTGACGAACAGGTCGGCCTCCCTGTCGAGTGCCTCGAGGGTGCGCCCGGGCTCCCCGCTGGCCTGCGCGAGGTCGGTCTCCAGGAGGACACGCTGCCCACGGGCGAGGAGGTGGTCGCGTATCCACAGGGCCTCCTTGCGGACGTGCGGGATGCCCGCCTTGCCCACGAGCGCCCACGTGAGGCTGCCCTCGGCGCCGTGGCCGGGGGCCTTCGTCGTCCCGGTGGCGCGGCTCGGGGTGATGCGGGTGCCGCTGACGGCGCGGCGGGCCTCCGGGTTGTGCGCCGCCAGCACGCCGGAGCGGACCTCCATGGTGAGGGCCACGTCGAGTTCCGCGCCGGTGACGGGGTCGAGGACGAGGCCGCCCGCCTCCCGCACGAAGAGGGCGGCGGCCGCGATGTCCAGCACGCGCAGCCAGGGTCGCCGGACGACGAAGGCATCCAGGGCGCCAGTCCCGACGAGGCACATCTCCAGGGCGGCCGAGCCGAGGTCGCGGATGTGGTGGTCCGGCTTGGCGTGCGCGTCCTGGATCTCGGACTCGGAGTAGTCCGCGATGATGCCCACGAGGACCTCGTCGGGGTCGAAGGCGGTGGGCTGCACGGGGACCCCGTTCACGGTGGCACCACGGCCCTTGGCGGCGGCGTACGTGTCGCCGGTCACGAGGTTCCGGACGACGCCGGCCTCGAGGGTGCGCAGGGAGCCGCCGAGGGGGGCCAGGGCGACGCTGGTGCAATGGAACGGGATGCCGCGCCCCGCGTTGCGCGAGCCGTCCAGGGGATCCACGACGGCCAGCCACTTGGCGCCGGGGCGCGTGATGAGGCCTGCCTCCTCGGACAGGACGGCGACGGGGTAGGCCTTGGCCGCCTCGAGGATGGCCTGTTCCAGGGCGTCGTCGGCGCGGCTTGTGAGGTTGCCGCCCGCGCCCATGCCGACCTTGCTGTGGCGGTCGCTCTGGTGGGCAACGCCTTGCCAGGCGGCGAAGGCTGCGTCGGCCAGGGCGTGGGCGATGGCCAATGCGTCGGCCTGGGGGGGCACGGCGCCCGCAGGCACCAGGACACGGTTTAGCGCTTTGGCCGTGCCGGCTGCACGCGGCACCGCGCGGAAATCCACGGAACCCTGCCCGCGTGGGTTTCCATGGTCTTCCGCGTGTTCCGCGTGTCGTCGGGGCTTTACAGGCGCGGCTCCTGCGCGCCCTGTGCGACGCACGGACCCGGAGACCCGCGAGAAGGGCGCGCACTTCCTCACGTCCAAACCGGCCCTTGAACGCGTCGTTGCGGCGGCGGCCCTGAAACCCGGCGAATCCGTCCTCGATGTGGGCGCAGGGGGGGGCTCCATCACGCGACGCCTGGCAGCCGCCGTGGCCCCCGGGGGATCCGTGCTGGCCATCGAGAAGGAGCCGGAGCTGGTCGAGGCCCTGCGGCAGATGGATTGGCCGGGCACGACGGTGGCGCAGGGGGATGCGCTGAGGGTCGCGTTGCCGGGCCTCATCGACGCCGTCGTCGCGAACCCTCCTTACCGCATCCTGCCGGCGCTGCTGCGGCGGCTGCTGGCGCATGGCTTCGGTCGGGCCGTGCTGGTGATGCCGGAGGAGCTTGCCACGCGCCTCACGGCCGCACCTGGCAGCGACGAGTATGGCAAGCTCACCGTCCAGGTGGCCCTGCGCGGGAAGGCGAAGGTCCTCTTCCCCCTCAAGCGCAGCGACTTCGACCCTCCGCCCCGGGTGGCCTCCGTCGTGGTGCAGGTCACCCCCAAGGCTGCACCCGGGCTCGACTGGGGGCTCCTCGACCGCCTGCTGGACGCCGCCTGGGCCGCCAAACGCCTCACGCTGGGGCAAAGCCTCGCCGCGCCGGAAGCCGGCCTCCGGGTGCCCGTGCCCGTGCTGCAGGCGGCGCTGGGCCAGTCGGGCGCGCGCGACCGCAGGCCCCGCGACGTGGCCCCCTGGGAGTTCGCGCAGCTTGCGATCACGATGGGGCTGGGGCTGCAGGAGCATGAGGCGGCGGAGAAGGCCCGCAAGCGCCGCCGCAAGGAGGCCCTGCGCGCGGATGCTCCCGCCGGGCCTGCCGGACCGGCCTAGCGCTCACGGATGGCGAGGGGCGCCGAACATGGGCTCCGGGGGCGGCGTGCCGTTCCGCCTTGCCTCTCGGGCCAGGCGTGCCCGGAAGAAGGCGTACACCGGGATCCCCATGAGGACGATGGTGAAGGCGGCAAGGCGGCTGAAGTTGCTGCCGGAGAGGGTGGTGGCCTGCTGGTAGGCAAGGTATCCCACGAAGGCGAGGCTCGCGAGGATGAAGAGGGCGGGGACAACGGGGTACCCGGGGACCTTGTAGGGGCGGGGGATCTCGGGGCGGGTGCGGCGCAGCACGAACATGCAGACGGCGGCGAGGGCGTAGAAGAGGAACGAGATGAACACCACGGAATCGGTGAGCTGGTCGAAGTCGAAGAAGAACACGAAGACGATGCTGAGGGCGGCCTGCGCCCAGATGGCGCGGCTGGGCACGTGGTGGCGGTTCACCTGGTCGAAGAGGCGGGGGAACAGGCGGTCCCGGCTCATGGCGTAGTAGATGCGGGGCCCCGAGATCGTGATGCCGTTCAGGCTGCCGAAGACGGAGAACAGGATGAGGGCGGCCACGATGCGCTGGCCGGCGTCGCCGAACAGGACCCGTGCCGCGTCCGAGGCCACCGTCTTGGGGGAGAGCGCGAAGCCGGTGAACCCCAGCACCTGCATGTAGCCGAAGCTCACGAGGATGTACAGCAGCATCACCGATCCGAGGCCCAGCAGCATCGCCTTGGGGAGGTTGCGCCCGGGGTCCCGCAGCTCGGAGCCGACGCGCACGACGTTCGTCCAGCCGTCGTAGGCAAACAGGGCCGCCACCATCGCGAGGCCGAGGAACTGGCCCAGGTCGAAGGAGGCGTGGGTGATGGGGGCCCCCGTGGCACCGCCGCCCTCGTGGTACGTGAAGGTGGATGACTCGAACAGCCCGGTCCGCGGTGTCGCCGGGTCGCCGAAGTAGAAGAGCGCTGCGCCCGCAAGGAGGATGATGAGGCCGTACTTCAGCAGCGTGAGGGCCTTCTGGATGTTGCCGCCGAAGCGGATGCCGAACGAGTTCAGCAGCGCCAGCAGCACGATGAGCGCCGCCGCCGTCAGCTTGACGCCGTCGATGCGCAGGACGCCGTCCAAGAGGACGAGGGGCTCGAAGCCGGAAGGCTTGAGCGCGTCCAGCTGGGCCGCGAAGATGACGGCAAGGGCGGCCGCGGACCCGGCGAGGTTGATGGTGAACGCGGTCCAGCCAGACAGGAAGGCCGCCAGCGAGCCGAGGCCCTCGCGCAGGAACACGTATTCCCCTCCGGCGCGCGGGAACAGGGTGCCCAGCTCCGCGTAGGTGAGCGCGCCGATGAGCGAGAGGGCGCCTCCCAGCAGCCACACGAGGGCGACGAGCCAGGGGCTGCCGGCGCCCGCGGCCACGCGGTTGACGCCGAGGAAGATGGCGGAGCCGATGACGATGCCGACGATCATCGAGACGGCACCGAAGAGGTTCAGCTCGCGCCTGAGGCCGTCCGGAGACTGGGGCGGCTCCAGGGCGGCGACCTCCGTCATGCTCGGGCGCGATGGTGGCGAGCGGCATTTGACCGTTCTCCATCTGCCCGCGGGAGCGGCGGGTGCCTTCGCCCGGCGTGGGCGCCGTTGGGGCAATTGGGAAGGGCCGCGCAGTGGCGATGGTCCAGCAAGGGCGAGGTGCCGACCGGGGGGCCGGCTCAGGCGTGGCTCTTCAGGAAATGCGTGGTGAGGGTGCGCGCCCATGAGCGGGGGACGCCGTGCTTCTCCTGCAGGAACGCGACGGTCTCCGCGGAGGTCTTGGTGGCGGCCTTGAACGCCTTCAGGGTCCTCATCCAGTGCGCGAGGGGCTTGCCGGTCTTGGCGATGACCTGCTCATCCTCGACGTCCCAGGACTCCGCCCTGACCATGCCGCCCGGCACGCAAGGCACCCATCAAAGCGGTTGCGCCCCCGCCGCGCATGCACCGCCAGCCCAGGAAGACGGTCGCCTCCCCGAAACAGTTTATCAACCCCTTTCCGTGCCGCACCCGAGGCAGTGCCATGAAGGAACAGGTGGAGATCCGTGAGCTCAAGGAAGGCCGTTTCGTCCTCATCGACGACGAGCCGTGCAAGATCGACTCCATCGAGAAGTCCAAGCCGGGCAAGCATGGCGCCTCCAAGGCCCGCATCGAGGCCCGCAGCATCTTCACCAACTCGAAGCGCACCCTCCTGGGCACCGTGTCCGACAAGGTGTGGGTCCCCATCGTGGACCGCCGCACCGCGCAGCTGCTGAGCTTCCACGGCGGCGTCGCGCAGCTCATGGACAAGGACTCCTTCGAGACCTTCGACATCCAGGTGCCCGAGGAGTTCGCCGAGGGCCTGGTCCCGGGCGGCGACGTCTCCTACCTGACGGCGATGGAACGCCGCATGATCACCAAGATGTGATCGGCGAAGCAACCCCCAACCGCAGAGGACGCAGAGACCGCAGGGTGCGCTATTCTGTGATCGTTCGACTCCACGGAACAGAAGCCACAGATGGGCACGATGCCCACTCCTGGCACGTCACGCAACGCATGGCGCGACACTCCAAATCCACCAATCCCGAATCGACCCATCGGTCCGTCGTAACCCCTCGACCCGTCCAGCATGGCTGTGGCGCCGACGCCGTCGTGCAGCATGACGTGTCGGTATTGCGAGCGATGGAATGGGGGCGCGGCGAAGCTGCGCCCGCCGCCATCAGCGGCTTGAAGCCTGCACGAGCGGCGCCATCGTCAGTTCCGCCAATTTCGCGTCGATCATCGTGAGCAGCACGGGCAGCAACGCGTCCGCCTGCGCCTGCGTCCACCGGTGCTCGTCCAGGCCGACATCCGGACCGGGGTTCACGAGGTCGCCCATGAGGCCGTTGTCGTCCTCCTCGAACGAGGTCATGGTGAGCTGCGTTGGACGGGGCCAGTGGGGGACCATGGCGGGCAGCTCGTACGTCGTGCCCGCAGGTTGCCGCCGGGCGTGGCGCGTGAGGGTGTAGGCCTCGCCTGCGTGGAAGCGGTCGCCGGCGGGGTCCTTGCGGGACTCGTAGATGCCGTGGTCGAACCCGCCAAGCAGGATGGTGCCCCGGATGGCGCCGCCATGGTAGTGGATCGTGCCGCGGAACCGGTCGCCCCAGCTGCACCAGTCCGGGTGGTAGACGTGCATGCTGCGGCACTTGCTGCCGTCGCCCTTGCGGGGCAGCCCCCATTTCAGCATGTCCCCATACTCCTCCATGTCCGCCATGCCGCGGTCGAGCAGCACCGCCTTGCATTCCTGCAGCAGCTCTGCCATCTGGGCCGCGGAGGCTTGGTGCTCCCGCAATGGGTGGAACGCCAGGAGCGGGGGCATGCGATTTCCACGGGGCAGGGGGGCATAACCTTGTCCCCCAGGGGTTTCTAGCACCGTTGGCTTCGGCGCCCCACCTAACCACAGATTTCACAGATGGAGAAGATGCTCCAAGGTTGGCCGCATCGGAACTCCAAAGCCTCCTGGCTCGCATCGAGCCATCGGTCCATGGTTACCCCACGACCAGTCCTACACCCTTGGGCGCCGACGCCTTCGTCCAGCACCACGTGTTGGTGTTGCAAGCGATGGAATGGGGGCGCGCCGGAGGTGCGCCCGGACGAAACCGCGGAACTCGCCGAGACCACGGAACCCATTCTTGTGGCCAAACCGATTCCGCGCGTTCCGCGGTCTCCGCGGTTTTGGTCGGGGCCATGCGCTCCACGCCGACGGAAAGGTCCGTCGACACCCTGCGTCGTGCGGCCTGCGGCCGCACATAGCTGCTTAGCAAAGATTCGGCGGCATCTTTCTGGTGCTCCTCGCCCCTGCCGTCGTCCAAAGGGTGTAGGACTGTCAATGGTCCAGAACCGAACGCGGAGCGCTCGAAACCCTACCTGCAAGCCATGTCAGGCTCACAACAAGGCTTGACCCAATGGCAGCGCGGGCAATCGTAGTGCGCCTTCACCCAGACCATCTCCGTTCATCACACGATGCAAGACATCATAGGCGTGGATGGGACGGTCCCGGACTTCTCGTTTACGAAGGGTTTTGGGAAACCACCCGGTTCGGCCGCCATGGCCAATGCCGTTCCCTTTATGCACAACGCGCCGGTGCCCAGGATGATGGAACTGCAAGAGGCCACCCGCCAGGCCGATGCGCACCTCAAGAACGCGCAGGAGCTGGCCGGCCGCCCCGTCGGCAAGGAAGAGCTGCTGTACATGTGGGACAACCAGATCACGGCACTCGACAACTTCCTCGCCGACACCGAATCCGTCCCCGACGCCAGCTTCAAGGCCAAGCGCGCCGAGATCCGCGAGGTCAAGAAGCGGCTCACGGACGCCGTCGTCGCCTTCGAGGCGGCCGCGGCAGGCGAGGAGGTCGCCAAGGATGAGCCCACCAAGGAGGAGTGGGTGGAGGCGTACCTCGAGCAGGCGCAGGACATGGTCACCCTGGCCAAGGAGGCCCTGGGCGAGAAGGTGAAGTCGGTGCAGGACCTCGTCAAGTGGGAGGAGCCACTGGCCGTCATGAACGGCTACCTCGCGGACTCCGAGCCCTACCAGGAGCAGAACCGCGACCTGCGCAAGGCCCGCAGTGTCGTGCGCATGGCCCGCAAGGAGCTCAAGGGCGCCATCGACGACGTCTTCCTGAAGTGGAAGGCGGCCGACCGCGCCTCCGGTGCCGAAGGCGACGACGATGACGAGTAGGGCACGGGACCGCTGACCACCGTCCCCCGAAGACTGGTTCCTTGGGCCCATGCGGGTACGCGCGAGCAGCCGGTAGCACCCTGGGGCTGCGGCTTTTGGAGCTTCCGCCGCGCAGGGGCCTTGCGGCCTCGGGGATCCTCGAGCCAAACGCCAGGAAACTGGCGGTCCGACAGTGAGCACATCGCTGGCGCTCTTCGCTTGAATGGGTCTGACCAGATTTGAACTGGTGATATTCACCATGTCAAGGTGACGTCATAACCGCTAGACCACAGACCCGGATGCGGTGCCGGCTCCTCCGGCGGAGTCGCCGACTTGGGGATTCCATTTAAGCGCTCTGCCGCGCGCCGGCGAGGGCGCAGCGTGCCGGCCCCTGTCCGCCTAGAGGGGGGCGATGGTGAGCTCGGTATAGCCGACGGCGACGCCCTGCCGGCTGAACAAGGTGGTCGGCACGAACGGGTCGGCGGGGCTGGTCTCGAGGATGTCCCACTGCAGCAGGTACTTCCCCGGATAGCAAGGCGGCGAGGAGCCGATGACGGCGTTCCAGCACTTGTTCACGTTGACCTCCCCGTACAAGGTGGTCTCCGAGCCGGACAGCGTCATGGGGATCGTTCGGCCGGATCCCGACGTGCCGCCATGGCCGCCACCGTCCTGGACGGCCCAGAAGGACCAAGCGAGGGAATGGCGCGGCTCCATCGGGTCGGCGCTGTTGAGGGTGCGGCCGCAGTTCAGGATGCGGACCGGGACCGTGACGGGCTGGTCCTGCGGATTGAAGGGAACCGAAATGGCAGCCGGGGGTCGCCAAGCGATGCAGGGGTCCGGCAGCGACGTCGGCGTCGCCGGGCAATCTGGTGCTGCGTTGGGATCCAGTCGCGCGATGAAGGCATCCTTGCCGCCCTTGAGGGCCTGGCCCAAGGGGAGGGCGGTGGTGGGGAAGTTGGGGCTTGTCGTCTGCCCGACCAGCACCACCTTGCCATCGGGGGTGAGCGCCAGTTCCTCGGCTGCATCGTTGCCGCGTCCGCCCAGGTACGTCGAGTAGCGCAGCCGTCCATCCGGTTCAAGGATCGCCAGGATCGCTTCCTGGCCCCGCGCGCTTTGCGCCTGGCAGGCAACCAGGGTGCCATTGGAGCCGTCCGTCGTCTTCCACTGGGGGGCAAAGTAGAACGAGCCTCCCGTGTGGCCAGCGATGTAGGCCCGCCCTTGGCCATCGACCTCGATGGCGCGGCCCACGTCGTCGTCCCGCCCCCCGAGGCGCGTGAAGTAGACGACGTGCTGCCCCGCCGGGCGGCCAGGGTCCAGCTTCAGGGCGAACACGTCCTCCTTGCCGCCGGGCAGGGAACCATCGGTGACGGGCAGGTTCGAACTGGCGCTCTGGCCCGTGACGTACACAAGGGGCTCCGCGCCCGCCGCGCCACCGACGACCTTCACCCCGAAGGCCCGGTCGTCACCGTTGCCGCCCAGGCGCGCCGTGTAATGGATGCGGTCGAGAGC
This sequence comes from Thermoplasmatota archaeon, assembly GCA_035526765.1. GTDB lineage: Archaea > Thermoplasmatota > E2 > JACPAO01 > JAHFTW01 > JAHFTW01. The sequence goes on from DATLBS010000008.1 coordinate 14,322, forward strand.
CGGCTCGAGAGCGGTCACGAAGAGGTTCTTGGTGCCATTGGTGTTCGGCACGTTGTTGGGGGCGCCTGGTGTGGCTGCGGGGCAGTTGGAGACGTACTTGTAGCCCACGATCCAGGGGCGCCCGGATGCGTCGAGGTCGAGGTCGTAGGTGGCCACGTGCGCGTACGCGCCCATGATGGTGCTGGCGCCTACGTCGGCGACGCTGTGGCCCCAGCCGACGAACCGGGTCACGAAGGTCCAGGTGTCCTTCTGCAGGTCGCCGCCGCAGTCATCCTCCTTCGCGTTCTGGTAGGCGCCCACCGTGGTCGGGAAGTCGAGGCTGGTGGTCTCCCCCGCCACCACGACGTCGCCGTTGCGGTCATCGACATCGATGGCGTACCCGAAGTCCTCGCCGCCGCCCCCCAGGAAACTGGCGTACTGCAGTTCCCCGCGCGGGCCGACCTTCGCCACGAACGCATCGTAGAAGTCATGGGCCCGGTCGACGGTGAGCTGCCCCGAGGGATGCAGGCTGCGCAAGGCGGGTTGGAACGAGGTCTTGTTGGCGGGGAAGTCCCACGAGTGCGTGTAGCCTGTGAGGTAGACGAGGCCGCCTGGCCCCAGCGCCAGCGCATACGCCGTGTCGGGCTCGAAGGTGGTGGCACCGCCAATGAAGGAACCCCACTCGTACCCCGAACCGTCGGCCAGGACCTTCGCCACGAAGACGTTGGTGGCCTCGTGGTTGTGGTCCGTGGTCCACTCCATGGGGGGGCGCGAACCGGCGGTCCCCTGCGGGTAGAGCTCTGGGCTCTGCGATTCGCCCGTCACGTAGATCCCTCCGTCGCTGCCCACCTGCACGGCCCAGGCGACATCCGTGCCCGAGCCTGCGAGGTAGGTCCCGTAATCCAGGGCGGGGTCGATGACCACCGCGCGGTCATGGGCGTGAGGACCGAGAACGAAGCCGAAGGCCTTGCCGTCGAGCGTGAAGCGCGACGGGACGATCGTCGGCCCGTCCGACCCCTCCTGGTACGCAAGCGGGGCGGGCTGGGTGAGCACCCCCCCACCCACCATCGCCTGGAGCGCGCCGTCCGGGGTGACGGCCAGCTGGCTCGCCTCCTCGATGGCAAAGCGCGCGGCGGCCGGGTCGGCGCCCGGCGCGACCACGACGTCGTACTTGATGCCCTGGCCCCCGTCGTGGAAGTGGACATCGATGCCTGGCCACACGGAGCGGTAGGCGACGCCGCCCAGCAGGGTCGCTCCCACCCGCCACTGCGCGGGATCGTTGCCGAGGTACCAGTTGGCCACTCCGCCGACGCTGGGGCCGGCGCTCGCGGGCGCCTCGGCGGCTCCGACGAAACGCAACGACCAGGAGCCTTCGGGGCTCGTGAAGCGCGGGCCGCCGGGGCTGAACCGGGCGGCCACCGTTCCCGCGTGCGCCACCAGGCCCTGGGCATCCTGCGCGAAGAGCACAGGGACCGCGTTCGCAGGCAGCGTGGGGTGCGCAGGAGCGGCAACGGTCACCGCGTTCTCGGGGGGCCCCCCGGAGTTGGGCGCCGTCGATGCGCCCAACAGGAAGAGGCTGGCCAGGAGGAACGGGACGGCTCGCACGGGGACCACGACCGCGGCGCGGATCGCGGGTCCGGGCTAAGGAGGCACGGCCAAGGTTCCGACTTGCCGAACCACCCCTCCAGGATGCACCAAGCGAGGCCCGGTTCCAGGTTCCAGGTGGCAGCGTTGCGCAACAGGACGCCGCACCTCGCGAAGCGGCGTTCCAGGCGCTGCACCGGTCCCATGGCCTGCCAGGTCGAACGCGGCGATGGGTGGAAGTGCCCTCAGCCCAGGACCCAAATCGGAGGCGCCTGTGCCGAGGGGTTGCCGCCCCGAGGGTGGCAGTTGAACGCCATGGCCGAACCACGCACCCGGAGCTCCAGCAGCCCAAGCAGCGCCAGCAGCCAGACCAGCCAGTCCACCACCCGGACCGGAGCGGCGACGCGGCCGACAGCCCGTCCCGGCTTCATCTCGCACACGGAGTTCGCCAGCCGCGATCCCGCCGCCACCCGCGCCTTCTGCGAGAGGCTCTTCGGCTGGCAGTTCGAGACGCTCGACGGCCCGACGGGGCCGTACCACATGTTCCGCTTCGGCGGCGAGGGCGGCAACGAGCCCTCCAGCGGCTACGGGGGCACCGGCCTCGGCTCGTCTGGCCCGGTCGGCTCGCGGCCCGGCGCATCGCCTAGCGGCAGTGCCGGCAGCAACGCTTCGGCACGCATCGACGCCAGCACGGGCAACGCACCGTCCACCACGCCAGCCAGCGGCGGTGGCATCCGCGCCCTCGGCAAGGCGGAGCCTCGCCTGGCCATCCCGTACGTCGAGGTCGCCGACATCCGCCAGGCTGAGGCGGACGCGACCAGGGCGGGTGCCAAGGTCATCTCGCCGCGCGTCTCGATGGGCAGCGGGTCCATCGTGGTGCTGCAGATCCCCGGCGGCCCGCACATCGGTCTGTGGGCACCGAACTAGTCCCGCCCTTAGGGAGAGACCGCAAGAAAAGGTGGGTGCCCGGGAGCCGTGGGAGGACGGCTCCCGGGCATCCGTCCCCGGTGGGAGGAGCCCTTGGGTCGTGGGAGGACGACCGTGAGCGCCGGGGGCGGAGTCGGGGAAGGGGGGGAAGGGAGGCTATCGCGGGATTCTACTCGACGAAGTCGATGCCCGAGGCGTTGGGGGCGCGGGCCTGGCGGCCGTTGCGGGTCCCCATGCTCTGCGGGCGCTCGAACTGGTAGCCCTTGGGCTCGGCGCGGGCCGGGCCGCCGCTCGGGGTGCGGGCACCGGGGACGGTGGCGACCTGGAACTGGACGGGGGCGTTAGCCTGGGCTTTAGGGGCGGGCGCCTCGGCCTCGACGGTGCTGATGCCGGTCATGATGGCCATGACGCGGCAGCGGCCCTCGAACTGGGGCAGGACGCGGGCGCCCCAGATGACGTTGGCCTGCGAGTCGAGCTCGTAGGTGAGACCCTCGGCGACCTCCTCGGCGTGCTTCAGGGTGAGGTCCGGGCCGCCGGTGATGTGCACCAGGGCGCCGGTGGCGCCGCGGTAGTCGACATCGAGCAGCGGGTGGTTCAGGGCCTCGGAGACGACGGCGGAGGCGCCGTCGGAGACCTTGGCCTCGCCCCAGAGCATGACGGCGACGCCGCCCTCGCCCATGATGGCCTTCACGTCAGCGTAGTCCAGGTTGATGAGGCTGGGCTGGGTGATGGTCTCGGAGATGCCCTTGACGGTCTCCGCGATCAGCTGGTCCATGACCGAGAAGGCCTGGTCGATCGGGAGGTTGGGGACGTACTTCAGGAGACGGTTGTTGTCCAGGACGATGACCGAGTCCGCGCGGGAGCGCAGCTTCTGCAGGCCTTCGTCGCCGCGGATGATGCGGGCGCGCTCCACGTTGAAGGGAGTGCTGACCATGCCGACGACGATGGCGCCCATCTTCTTGGCGACGTCCGCCACGACGGGGGCGGTGCCGGTGCCGGTGCCGCCACCCATGCCGGCGGTGATGAAGACGAGGTCGGCGCCCTTGAGCATCTCCTCGAGCTTGCCGCGGGCCTGCTCGGCGCAGCGCTCCGCGACCTCAGGGTAGCCGCCGGCGCCCAGGCCGCGGGTGATGG
>DATLBS010000009.1:0-74665 GCA_035526765.1 Thermoplasmatota archaeon
GAAAGGTCCGTCGACACCCTGCGTCGTGCGGCCTGCGGCCGCACATAGCTGCTTAGCAAAGATTCGGTGGCATCTTTCTGGTGCTAGACGCCCCCGCCGTCCAAGGGGCGTTGGACTGTCAATGGTCCAGAACCGAACGCGGGGCGCACGGCAGTCCAGAACCGAACGCGGAGCGCCGCTATCCCGAACAAGGGCAGCCGCGATCGCTCGAGTCCCCCCTTGTTTGGCCCAAGGGATTCGGACTGGCCAACCGGGAACAAGTCTTTCGACCCCCACCCTGTCGTTGCGGCATGGAGGGCCTGCCTGCCTTCGTCGCCCACGTCGAGCAGAGCCTCCGCCAGGGCACCGTCCGAGTGAAGGAGGACCTCCAGCGCGCCAAGCAGGAGGCCGCGAAGGCCTCTGGCGTGCGGGACCTGCCGACCGACCCTGACCTGGGCCGGCTGCTTCCGCCGGACCTCCGAGAGCGCTTCGCGCCCATGCTGCGCGGCAAGCCCATGCGCAGCCAATCTGGCGTCGCGGTCGTGGCCGTCATGTCCAGCGCCGCCGCGTGCCCCCACGGCAAGTGCTCCTTCTGCCCGGGAGGACCCGAGGTGGACGCGCCGCAGAGCTACACCGGCTTCGAGCCCTCCACGATGCGGGCGCGCCGCCACGGCTACGACCCATACGCCATCGTGCGCGGCCGCCTGGCGCAGCTGGCCGCCAACGGCCACGCCATCGGCAAGGTGGACCTCGTCGTCCAGGGCGGCACGTTCCCGGCGCGGCCCATGGCGTACCAGGACTGGTTCGTCGCGGGGCTCTACGCCGCCCTCAACGACGGTCCCGCGGCGGCCGCCGAGACCCTGGACCCGCCGCACTCTGCCGCGACGGCCGCCCTGTGGGGAAGCGAAACGGCCTGGGCCTCGCTGGATTCCGCCGGACGCGACCGGCGCCTGCAGGCGCTGCAGCGCGCCAACGAGGAGGCCTCCTGCCGCGCCATCGGGCTCACCATCGAGACGAAGCCCGACTGGTGCCTCGAGCCGCACCTCGACGCGATGCTGCGCCATGGGGCCACGCGCGTGGAGATCGGCCTGCAGTGCCTCGACGACGAGGTCCTGCGGGCCACGCACCGCGGGCACACCCTGGCGGACTCGCGCCACGCCATGCAGGCGGCGCGCGATGCGGGGTTCAAGGTGTGTGTGCACATGATGCCAGGCTTGCCTCGGCCGCAGCCGAGGGAAGCCGTTGGCCCGGAGGCCGAAGGCCGCAGGGACATGGGCACCAGCTTGCCAGGCTTGCCTCGGCTCAGCGAGAGGCGGTCGTTGCTGGTTTCGCGGGCCACGGAACCCACGGAAGCCACGGCGAGTGGAGGTGTGTCACCAGCCGAACCACCCTCCGTGGATTCCGCGCCCTCCGTGGCTGCCCGAGGCCACGCAAGCATCCCGCTGCCCCCCCGCGGCGCTTCCCTCCTCGACCCCGACCCCGTCGCGGACGTCGACGACATGCGCGTCCTCTTCGAGGATCCCGCGTACCGGCCTGACATGCTGAAGGTCTATCCGACCCTGGTCGTGATGGAAGGGGAAACATTGCTCAAGGCGCAGTGGCGCCGCGGCGAGTACCATCCCTACGGCACCGCCGCCGCGGCCGCCGTCGTGGCTGCCGGGAAATCCTTCGTGCCCGAGTGGTGCCGCATCCAGCGCATCGACCGCGACATCCCGACGACGCACCTGGAGGCCGGCGTGATGAACAGCAACCTGCGCCAGCTCGTGCAGCAGCTGCGCGCGACCCGCGGCCTCCCCCCCTGCCGCTGCATCCGCTGCCGCGAGGCCGGTACCCGGGCGCGCGAGGGCGTGGAGGTCCGGGCGAACCGGCTTGCGCTGCGGCGCAGCCAGTACGAGGCCAGCGGCGGCACCGAGGCGTTCCTCGCCCTCGAGGATCCCGCGGCCGACGCCGTCGTCGCGTTCCTGCGGCTGCGCCACGCCGGTCCCGCCACCGGCCGCGCGGAGGGCAGAGTGCCAGGGGGGGCGGCCTTCGTGCGCGAGCTCAAGGTGTACGGGCTGTCGAAGGCGGTCGGGGACGATGACCCGGAGGAGGGCACCTTCCAGCACAAGGGCCACGGCGCGGCCCTGCTGCGCGAGGCCGAGCGCGTCGCGTTCGGGGAATGGGGCGTCGGCCGCCTGCTGGTCATCGCGGGCCCCGGCGTCAAGCCCTACTACCGCCGGCACGGGTACACGGACATGGGCCCCTACGTCGGCAAGGACCGGCCCCGCTGAGCCCCCTCCGTCCACGCAGGGGAGCCATGGCGCCGGGGGACGGACGGGCATGGCTAAGACCAGGGAACCTCTTGGACGCGTGTGGAGTGCCTGTTCTGCGCCATCGCCACCGGGCGGATCCCCAGCGCCGAGCTCTACCAGGACGACCGCGTCTTCGCCTTCCTCGACATCAACCCGCTGGCCGCTGGCCACACCCTCGTGGTGCCCAAGGCGCACACGGAGCGCCTCGAGACCGCAGCCCCATCCGACGCCGCCGCCGTGATGGCCGCCGCGCAACGGCTGCTCCCCGTCCTGGCTGCCGAGACCCGCTGCCCCGACTTCACGCTGGCCTTCAACAACGGCCCCGCCGCCGGCCAGGAGGTCCGGCACCTCCACCTCCACATCGTGCCCCGGCAGGCCGGGGACGGCGCCGGACCCGTGCACGCCCTGTTCCCGCGCGGGCCCCGCAAGCCCGGCTCCGAGGAGCTGCACGACCTCGCCATCCGTGTCCAGTCCCGCCTCGAGGGCCGCCCCCTGCCCCGGAGCGCCTGATGCCCGCCTTCTCCGTGCCCGTCGAGGTGCGCTTCAACGACGTCGACGGCCTCGGCCACGTCAACAACGCCCTCTACCTCACGTACCTCGAGCACTGCCGCATGCGGTTCTTCACCCAGGTGGCCGGCTCCCGCTCGGAGCGCGACTTCCCCTTCATCCTCGCCATGGCGGCCCTCGACTACAAGGCCCCCATCAAGATGGGTTCGCAGCCGGTGGTCAAGATGTGGACGGCCCGCATCGGCGGCAAGTCCTGGGACTTCGACTACGAGATCAAGGACGCCAAGACCGGCATCCTCTACGCGACCGGCAAGACGGTGCAGGTGGCCTACGACTACACCCTGGAGAAGTCCGACCAGCTGGACGGCAAGCTGAAGGACCTCGTCAAGGGGCTGCTGCCGTGAGCCTGCTGGCCTCGCCCTCCCGATGGCTAGGCACGCGCGGCCGGCCCACTGCGGCCGCCGTGGCCCTTGCCGGCCTCGTCCTGCTGGCGACCGTGCCGCTGGCCCTCGACGAGGTGTCCGACGGCGTCGCGGCCGCCTCCCGTTGCCAGCAGACGGGCCCGCCAGGCTGCGCGCCCACCGTTGCGAAGTCCGCCTGGCTCATCCTGGCCGCGACCCTGGCCGGAGGGGCGGGCGCCGTCCTCGCCGCCGCCGGCCTTGCCTGCCTGGTCCGCCGGCAGGGCACCCTCGACGCACAGGGCCGGCAACTGCTGGACGACGCCAAGGGCCACTTCATGGCGGGCACGCTCAGCGCGGAGGCCTTCCAGGCCACGCGCGACCGCCTCCACCGCCAGGCGGAGAGCCACCACGGCCCCCAGGTGGCCCTAGGCCTCGGCCTCCTGGCCGGCCTGTGGGCCCTCCTGGCCGCCGCCCTGGCCGTGGCGGGCCTGGCCATGCTGGACCTCGCGGGCCGGACCACCCCCACCGCCGCCCGCAGCCTCCGCCTCGCCCTCCTGGCGCCCGCGCTGTGCACGGCGGGACTTGTGGCGCTGGCCTTGTCCGCGGCGCTCCAGGCCGGGGCGGCGGGGCGGTTGGTCCGCACCGAGGCCCTGAAGCTGCGCGACATGTTGCGCGACCTGGAGTTCGACATCCTAGACGAGGTTAGGCGGAGCCCCCGCCGCCGACCCGCCTCGCAGCCGCCCCTGGTGGTTGCCGCAGAGCCCGGGCCCGTGCGCCCAGCCCCTTAAAACCGCCCCGAGGGTCCCGAGGGCGTGCCTGACCCCGCCCCGGGCGACCGCGTCCGCCTGGCCACCGCCGACGGGTCCTCCTTCGAGGGCATCCTCATGCCGCGCCACACCTTCTCCGCCGCGGACATCCTCACCCTGAAGCTCGACAACGGTTACAATGTCGGCCTCCTCGCCGACGGCGCCAAGGTGGAGGTGCTCGAGGCCGGCAAGGCCACGGCGCGGACCTGGAAGGAGCCCCCCGTGGACCCCGCCAAACCCACCATCGCGGTGCTGGGCACCGGCGGCACCATCGCCTCCTTCGTCGATTACCGCACCGGCGGCGTGCAGCCGGCGACGCGGCCGGAGGAGCTGGCCGCGGCCGTGCCCGGCCTCTTCGACCTCTGCAACGTGCGCGCCGAGGTGCTGTTCAACATGTTCTCGGAGGACATGCAGCCGGAGCACTGGTCCAGGATCGCCGAGCGCGCGGCCTGGCACCTCAACCACGGCGCGCGCGGCGTCGTCATCCCGCACGGCACCGACACGATGAGCTACACCTCGACGGCCCTGTCGTTCGCGCTCAGGGACCTCACGGGACCCGTCGTGCTGGTCGGCTCCCAGCGCAGCAGCGACCGCCCCTCCTCGGACGCCGCCATGAACCTCCTGGCCGCATCCCGGGTGGCGGCGACCGCGGACCTCGGCGAGGTCGTGGTGGTGATGCATGCCGGCCCCGGCGACGACGCCTGCGCCATCCACCGCGGCAACCGCGTCCGGAAGATGCACACCAGCCGGCGCGACGCCTTCCAGTCCGTCAACGTCCCCCCGCTGGGCCACGTCGTCGGCGACCAGGTCGTGTGGTCGGCGCCGCACCGCGCCCGCGCCAAGGGCCCCAACGTCTGCGACGCCGCCTGGGACGAGGAGGTCAGCATGATCCTCTCGTATCCCGGCCTTTGGCCCGAGCATATCCAGGACGTCGTCCGGAAGGCCACCGTCATCGTGGGCACCGGGCTGGGGCACATCGCGCGCCGATGCCTGCCGGGCATCCAGTCGGTCACCGCGCGCGGCGCCTTCGTCGTCATGGCAAGCCAGGCCATCCACGGCGCCGTCAACATGAACGTGTACAGCACCGGCCGGGACCTCCTCCAGATGGGCGTGCTGCCTGCGCAGGACATGACGCCGGAGGCCGCGTACATCAAGATGATGTGGATCCTGGGCCACACCGCGGACCCGAAGGAGGTCCGCCGCATGTTCCTCACCGACATGGCCGGCGAGATGGACCAGCCTGTCGACCTGCGCGCCTTCGTGTCCGCCGCCATGCCGCACCCTGCGGAGGGCACGTGACTCCCCCCCAGACAGGGATTCCGGGGATTTCGGGGAAGCCGACCGGAGGGCCGTCCCCGTCATCCCCCGAATCCCTGTTCGGCTGGGCGGCGGAGGCCGGCGCATGACTCTGACGCCTGAAGACGCGCAGAGGCACTCGCAGGCTCCCCAGCTCGACTACAAGGCCATCGGGTTCCGCTGCGGCCTTGAGATCCACCAGCAGCTCGACACGGGCAAGCTCTTCAGCCGCGTGCCCAGCGAGGTCATCGACGGCGAGGAGGAGCTGCGCCGCCGCACCATCGGCTCCGTCCGCCGCACCCTGCGCGCCACCGGCGGCGAGACGGGGGAACTGGACGCCGCCGCCGCGGCCGAGGCGCGCCGCCAGCGCTCCTTCCAGTACCTCGCCATCGAGGGGCTCACGAGCCTCGTGGAGCTGGACGAGGAGCCGCCCCGTCCCCTCGACCAGGACGCCTACGGGGTCGGACTCACCCTGCTGGGCCTGCTGTCGTCGCGTCCCGTGGACGAGGTGCACGTCATGCGCAAGACCGTCATCGACGGCAGCAACACCGGCGGCTTCCAGCGCACCGCCCTCATCGGGACCGGCGGCCGCATCGACGTGGAGGGCGGCGAGGTGGGCGTCTGGACCATCGCCCTCGAGGAGGACTCGGCGCGACCGCTGAAGGAGGAGGCAGGCCTCGCCACGTACACCCTGGACCGCCTGGGCATCCCCCTGGTGGAGATCGCGACCGCCCCCGACATCCGGGACCCCGCGCACGCGCAGCGCACGGCGGCGCGCATCGGCGCCCTCCTGCGCTCCACGGGGAAGGTCAAGCGCGGCCTGGGCACCATCCGCCAGGACCTCAACGTCAGCGTCGGCGTCGGCGCCCGCGTGGAGATCAAGGGATGCCAGGACCTGCGCGCCGTCGCCCGCGTCATCGAGGCCGAGTGCCGCCGCCAATTGTGGATGCACCACGTCGCCGGGCTGCTGGCCGCGCGCGGCTTCGACCCCGCAGCCATCCCCGCGCCAACGGATGCAAGCCCTGCCTTCGCCCGCAGCGAGGCCAAGATGGTGAAGGAGGCCCTGGCCAAGGGCCACCGCGTCCTGGGCCTGCGGCTGCCCAAGTGCGCGGGGCTCCTCAAGGGGGCCAGGAAGGAGGCGCCGCGGCTGGGCCGCGAGCTGGCCGACCACGCGAAGGTGGCCGCCGGCGTCAAGGGCATCTTCCACTCCGACGAACTGCCCGCCTACGGCATCACGCAGGACGAGGTCGACGCGGTCCGTGCCCTTCTCCATGCCGGGCCCGCGGACGGCTTTGCCCTCTGCATCGAGCAACAGCCCGTGGCCCGCCGTGCCCTCGACGCCGTGGCGGAGCGGCTGCGCCAGGCCGTGGCGGGACCGCAGCGGGAGGTCCGCGGCGCCCAGCCCGACGACTCCACGAGGTTCCTGCGGCCCATGCCCGGTGCGGCCCGCATGTACCCGGAGACGGACGTGCCGCCCACCCGGCTCGACCTGCAGCGGTGGCGCCGTGCCCTGGAGCAGCTGCCCGCCAAGCCGGAGCACCGCATCGCGGCGCTGGTGCAGCGGCACGGCCTCAGCCAGGACATCGCGACCCAGCTGGTGGCCGAGGGGCTGGAGCCCGAGTTCGCCCCCCTGGCCGAGACCGCGGGACCCACCCTGGCCGCGCGCATCCTCCTGCAGTACCTTCCCGCCCTGGCGGATGCCGACCGCGTCCACCGCTCGCTGCCGCAACTGGTGGCGGCCCTGCGCGCGGGCCGCTTCGCCAAGGAGGCCCTGCCCGACCTGCTGAAGGCCCTCGACGCCGACCCCAGGCTCGACGCGGAGGCCGCCATCGCCAAGGCCGCCGGCCCTGGCATGGCCGATGCCGCTGCCGTCGACGCCGTCGTGGCCGCCGTGCTGGCGGAGCGCGCGGACTTCGTGAAGGCCCGCGGCCTGGCCGCCATGGGCCCCCTCATGGGCCCGGTGATGGCGCAACTGCGCGGCAAGGCCGACGGCGCCCTGGTCTCCGAGCGACTGCGGCTGGGCATCGAGCGTGCGGCGCGATGAGCCAGCCCCTCGTGCTTGCGTCCCGATCGCCGCGCCGCGAGGTGCTGCTGCGGCACCTCCTGGACGACTTCACGGTGGACCCCGTGCCCGTGGACGAGGTGGCGCCGCGGGGGCTGCCGGTGGGGGAGGCCCTCGAGGTCATTGCTCGCAAGAAGGCGTTGGCGACGGCGGCGCGGCATCCCGATGCCTGGGTGCTTGGTGCGGATACCGTGGTGGTGCTGGGCGACGAGCTCATCGGCAAGGCGCGCAACGAGGCGACGGAGCGCGAGAGGCTAGCGGTCCTTTCGGGGACGACGCACCAGGTGTGGACGGGCCTTGCGCTCGTGTGGGGCGGCAAGGCGGTCGACGCGGCGCACGCGGTCACGGCGGTGCGGCTGGACAAGATGCCCAAGGACGTCGTGGAGGCCTACGTGGCATCCCGGCTGTGGGAAGGCAAGGCGGGCGGGTACGGCATCCAGGACCTCATGCTGCAGCCCTACGTCCGCATCATGGCGGGGCCGTGGAGCAACGTCGTCGGGTTGCCCCTGGGTGTGGCGCATGCCCTCCTGTCGCGCAACCGTGTGCCATGCAAGGCACCCCCTGCCGAGGCGTGGCTCGTGGACCATAACCCCTTTTAGCGCGCGGGCGGGTCGACGTGCGACATGCGCTCCCTCGGGATGCTGGCGGCCGTGGCGCTCCTCGTCCTCGCCGGATGCTTCCAGTCCCCGGCCCCCCGCACCGACTACGCGCGCGTGCAGACGGAGCTGGAGACCGCGGCCTCCCCCGCCCTCCGCCTGGACCACGACGACCCCGCGGGCCACTCCAAGGCAGCCCTGCACAAGGGGGCCTACAACCTGGAGCTTGTCGGCTACTCCAACGGCGTCGACGACTCCGGCGACCCGGACCACATCCCCGCGACGGCGTTCTGGAACGAGCTGCTGGTGACGCAGACCCACACGTACCTCGCGGCCGAGTCCCGCAGCGGCGCGTACGGCGGCTTCAGCATCCTCGACACCACCGACAAGGCGCATCCCCGCGTGCTCTCGCACTTCGACGCGCAGAACGCCTTCGACATCGAGGTCAGCGGCGACGAGACCCTTGCCTTCATGGCGTCCCAGCGCAACAGCGTCGAGCAGGTGGCCGCCGGCATCCAGGCCAACCAGGACCCCCAGTCCGACCTGCCCCGCGGAATCTACATCGTCGACATCGCCGACAAGCGCGCCCCCCGCCTGGACTCCTTCGTCCCCCTGCCCGTCAACGGCCCCCACACGCTCACCTACTACCGCCACCCCAACGGCAGCGAGTACCTCCTGGTCTGCACGTACGACCTCATGACGGACCCCGGCACCGGCGCCATCACGGGGGCGGTGCCCGCGACGCAGCGCATGGTCGTGTACCTCGTGAGCCCGAACCCCCTCTACGGGCAGGTCCCCGGAATCCAGACCGGGCCCCGCGTCGGCCTCACCCCCGTGGCGCAGTACCAGATCCTGGACCCCGGCTACCCGGGCCTCGTGTTCCCGCACGACTCGCGCGTCGCCGTCGACCCCGCCGACCCCGCCAAGGTGTACATCACGCTGGCCTACTGGGACAAGGGGCTGCGCATCCTCGACTTCAGCGACCCGCCCGCCCCGCCCGCGCCCGGAGGGATCCCTGACCCGGCCCGGACGCCGATGCTGCGCGAGGTCGGCGCCTTCACGGACTTCTCGCCCAGCGCCTACAACAACATCCACCTCGCACGCCGCCTCCTCGTGGCCGGCACCCCCGTCACCATCACGGAGCCCGAGATCATCGACGCAAGCGACGAGACCGGCCAGATCACCTTCCTCGACACCACGGACGTGTCCCGCCCCAGCCGCATCTCCAACTGGACCCTGCCGGCCCAGGACCCTCCGCTGGGCGTCCGCGACCTCGACTTCAGCCCGCACAACTTCGACGTCTGGGACGGCAAGGTCGCCCTCGCGCACTACCACGCCGGCCTTTGGGTCATCGACGTGCACGACCGCGAGAACCTCGAGTCCCCCAAGTCGGTGGCGTTCTACATGCCTTCCATGCCGCGCGCCGACTCTCCCGTCCTGCAGCCGGACGTGTGGGGCGTGCAGCAGCAGGGCGGCTACCTCTTCGTGAGCGACGAGGCGACGGGACTCCACATCCTGCGCTACACGGGACCCTAGCTGGCTGCCGGCCGACTTCACGCGGGGCTCGCGGAACCCGCGGAACCAACCCTGAGCTGCGGGAGGCTGGGAGGTTTCCCGCGCGTTCCGCGGTCGCCGCGTCCCGTGTGGGAGGCCTGCCATGGGCACAGAGGCTTTCACACCCCCTTCCTTGCCATCGGCATGGCCATCCGGACCGTCACCGTCGTGGGCGCAGGCAACATGGGCTCCGGCATCGCGCAGAGCTTCGCCTCCGCAGGGTTCCAGGTCACCCTCAACGACGTCACGGCCGAGGCCATCCAGAAGGGTCTCGACCGCATCCGCAAGCCCCTCGAGAAGCGCGTGGCGGAGCAGAAGATGCCGCAGGGCGACCTCGACGCCCTCCTCTCGCGCCTCCACCCGCAACCCGACCTCGCCGCCGCCGTCGCCAAGGCCGACCTGGTCGTCGAGGCCGTCTTCGAGGACCTGAAGGTCAAGCAGGACCTCTTCAGCAGGCTGGACAAGCACGCCCCCGCCACCTGCATCCTGGCCACGAACACGTCGAGCTTCACGGTGGCGGACCTTGCCGGCGTCACCAAGCGCCCCGGCCGAGTCCTGGGGCTGCATTTCTTCTTCCCCGCGGCCATCAACAAGCTGGTCGAGGTCGTGAAGGGGCCCGGCACGGGGGCCGCCGCCTTCGCCGAGGCGTTCGCTGCCGTGAAGCGCAGCGGCAAGGTCCCCATCGAGACCGCGGACGCCCCCGGCTTCGCGGTCAACCGCTTCTTCGTCCCCTGGGTCAACGAGGCCTGCCGCATCCTCGAGGAGGGCCTGGCCGACATCCCCACCATCGAGGCGGCGGCCAAGCAGGCCTTCGGCATCTCGATGGGTCCCTTCGAGCTGATGAACGTCACCGGCGTCCCCATCAGCCTCCACGCCCAGACGACGCTGCACGGCCGCCTCGGGGCCTTCTACGGGCCCAGCAAGGCGCTCAAGGCCCAGGTCGAAAGGAAGGCGGACTGGGACCTTGCGGGCCAGCCCGACCCCAAGAAGCAGGACGCCGTCGCGGGCCGCCTGCGCGGCGTCGCCTTCGGCATCGCGTGCCACCTCGTCGAGGACGGCGTGGCCACCATCCGCGACACCGACCGCGGCGCCACCATCGGCCTGCGTTGGGCCCACGGACCCTACGCCATGATGAACGCCTTGGGCACCCAGGAGGCAGCCGCTGAGGTCAAGGCCCTCTCCGACAAGTGGGGCAAGGCGTTCCCCATGCCCAAGAGCCTGGAGACGCAAGGCAAGACCGGGGCACCCTGGCGCCTGCCCGCCGTCGTGCACGAGGCCATCGAGCCCAACATCAGCCTCGTCACCTTCGACCGCCCCGAGGCGCTCAACGCCCTCTCGCCCGCAGTGCTCGCCGACCTCGCGCACTGCCTCGGCGAGGTGGAGCAGCGCAAGCCCCGCGCCCTCATCCTGACCGGCGAGGGCAAGGCGTTCATCGCCGGTGCCGACATCCAGGCGATGCGCGCCATGGACATGGCTGCCGCCACCGCGTACACGAGGCAGGGCAACCAGGTCATCGACCGCCTCGCCGCCCTCCCGTGCCCCGTCCTGGTCGCGATCAACGGGTTCGCCTTCGGCGGCGGCCTCGAGCTGGCCCTCGCCGGCGACCTCCTCTACGCCAGCGCCAAGGCGCAGCTGGGCCTGCCCGAGGTCGGCCTGGGCATCCACCCCGGCTTCGGCGGCACGCAGCGCCTGCCCCGCCGCATCGGCCTGGGGGCGGCCAAGGACCTCGTCCTTACCGGCCGCACGCTCTCCGCGCAGGAGGCGCAGGCCCTCGGCCTCGTCAACGCCGTCGTGCCGGCGGACCAGCTCATGGACCACTGCCTCGCCGTGGCGCGCACCATCGCGCAGAAGGCGCCCCTCGCCGTCGCTGGCGCCAAGCGCTCCCTCGACCATGGCCTCGGGGCGGACCTGCCGCGCGGCCTTGCCATCGAGCAGGACTCCGTCGTGCTGCTCTTCGCGACCCAGGACAAGAAGGAGGGGCTGGACGCGTTCGTGGAGCGCCGCACCCCCAACTTCACGGGCCGCTAGGCATGTCCGGGGGCCTGGCCGTCCACCCCGTCACGGCGGCGCGCTGGCATGACATGGAGGCGCTCTTCGAGGCCAAGGGATCGCCCCACTACTGTTGGTGCGTGCCATACCGCTTCGCCGACGCGCACACGTTCGACAAGGCTCAGCGGAAGGAGGCGATGCAGGGGCTCATCCAGGCGGGAACGCCCGTAGGGGTGCTGGCGTACCAGGGCGGCGAGCCTGTGGGTTGGTGCTCCGTGGCGCCGCGGCCGACCTATGCCAAGCTGGAGCGGTCCCGCACCATGCCCCTGGCCGAGATGGATGCGGCATCGACGTGGGCGGTGCTGTGCTTCTTCGTGGCGCGACCGGGGCGAGGCGGGGGCGTGGCGCTGCGGCTCCTTGAGGGCGGAGTCGCGTACGCGAAGGCCAACGGCGCCTTGGCGGTGGAAGGATATCCCTGGGACACGATGGGCATCTCCTCGACGCACCGGGGCCACTCGTCCTGGTTCCACGCGGCAGGGTTCAGGAAGGAGGAGAAGCGCTGGGTGAAGCGGTTCCATTAGCTTCGCGCCCCATGCGGCGATGGCGAGCGCGAAGCCGCAGCGTGGTCGACGCCATGGGCTTTTTTGTGCACCGCCCGCTTGCTGCGCATGGATCGCCAGGGCCGCCTCGCCATCGCCGGGCTTGCGGTCTTCCTTTTCCTGACCGGGTGCCTGCAGTCCGGTGGCGACGCGCGTGAGCGGCTGGGCTCGGGACCCTGCGCAGGGTCCTACCGCGCCGGGCCGCACACCCTGGTGGTCCATGGCGGCTTCAACAAGGAGCAGGGGAAGGCGCCGCCCAGCCTTACGACGGTCCGAGCCGACCTCAGCACGTGGGACGACGCGCGCACTCCGCTCGGCAGCGGCCAGCTGGATGCCCGGGGCTGCCTCGTCCTGCGACTCCCAGGCCCGGGGACCTTCTGGATCGACACCCGGTCCACGGACGCCGCCAGTGAGCCTTGCTCGTGGTCCGGCGGGGGCAAGGTCGTCTACGAGGGCGGGGGGACGGCCACCTTCGAGGACATCGTCTCCCTCGTCTGCGCCTGAAATCCGCCGTCGCGGAGGCGGGCTGCGCGCGGCTTCTGCTGCTGGCGGCGGCCACGGGCACGCCGTACCCTTTATGCCCCGGGGTGGGGTCCTCTGGGCGTGTCCGAGCGCGGCGCCGTCCTGGGTCAGGTGAACCAGCCGGAACCCGAGGTCCCGCTGCTGAGCATCCTCGGGGACGGCGATGGCGTGGACGGCGTCGAGGCCCCCAGGCTGGCCCCCGAGATGCTGAAGAGGGCGTTCCGCACGATGCTGCTGGTGCGCACCCTCGACGTGAAGCTCACCAACATGCAGCGGCAGGGCCGCATCGGCTTCTACGGCGCCTGCACGGGGCAGGAGGCGACCCCCATCGGCACCGCCATGGCGCTCCGCCCGGAGGATTGGGTGTTCCCTGCCCTGCGCGAAGGGTCCGCGGCCCTCTACCGCGGGTTCCGGCTCAGCCACTACGTGGCGCAGTGCCTCGGCAACGACCATGACCTGCAGAAGGGCCGCCAGATGCCCTGCCACTACATGGACCGCAGCATCAACCATGTCTCGTGGAGTAGCGTCATCGCCACCCAGCTCCCCCACGCGGCCGGCGCCGCCTACGCCATGAAGCTGAAGGGGCACGACACCATCGCGGTCGGCTTCCTCGGGGACGGCGCGACCAGCGAGAACGACTTCCACAGCGCCCTCAACTTCGCGGCCGTCACGAAGAGCCCCGTCGTCTTCGTCTGCCAGAACAACCAGTTCGCCATCTCCGTCCAGCACGACAAGCAGACCGCGACGAAGACCTACGCCGAGAAGGCGGCCGCCTATGGGATGCCGGGCGTGCGCGTCGACGGCAACGACATCCTGGCCGTCCACCAGGCCGTCACCCAGGCTGCCGAGCGGGCGCGCAGGGGCGAAGGCCCCTCCCTGATCGAGGCCCTCACCTACCGCCTCACCCCGCACTCCAGCAGCGACGACCCGACGAGGTACCGCGACGAGGCCACCTACCAGAAGTGGCTCAAGCGCGACCCCGTGGAGATCTTCCGCCGCCACCTCAAGGCCCGCAAGCTGTGGAGCCAGAAGTGGGAATCCGACCTGCAGACGGCCCTCGATCTCGAGGTGGAGGTCGCCATCAAGGAGGCGGAGGTCGCCGCCCTGCCGGGGCCCGAGTCGATGTTCTACGACGTGTACGAAGGGGTCCCCGACCTCCTCAAGGACCAGGCACGGGAACTCCTGCACGCGATCGAGAACAAGCAGTACGAGTGGCCGCCGAAGGCCCACTGAATGTCCAGGCCGGCCAACCCGCTGCGCCTCACGTGGGCCGCCGACGCGTTCCGCCTCGCCCGGGCCCCCAGCGAAGCCCTCCTGCGTTCCCTGCGCGACCGCGAGCTGCCGTCCCCGGTATGGGACCTGGACCTGCGCACGTGGGCGTACGGCGACGACGAGGAATCCCTCCTGGCCGTCCGCTTCCTGGTTGAGACGAAGGCCATCGAGCCGGACGAGGAGGCCGCCGCCCGCCTGGGGGACCTGGGGCTGCTGCATGGGCCCGGCGAGGACTCCCGCATCGTCCACCTCGAATCCCTGCTGCGCCCCTACCAGCGCGAGGGAGTCGGCTACGCCCTGGCGAAGCGCCGCATCCTGCTTGCCGACTCGATGGGGCTCGGGAAGTCGCTGCAGGCCCTCGTCGCGGTGGAGAAGGCGGGGGCGTACCCGTGCGTCGTCGTGTGCCCGAGCGCCGTGAAGCTGGGCTGGCAGCGCGAAGTGGTGAAGTGGGTGCCCTGGCGCAGCGCGCAGGTCGTCATGGCGGGCCGCGACAAGCTGCATCGCTGCAACGTGACCGTGCTGAACCCCGAGCTCCTGCCGGCGCACCTGGAGGACCTCAAGGCGATGCGGCCGCAGTCGCTGCTCCTGGACGAGGCGCACTTCTTCAAGAACCCGGACTCGCAGCGCAGCCGCAACGCGCTGGAGCTGTCACGCGGCGTCCCCCTCCGGCTGGCCCTGACGGGGACGCCCATCAAGAACCGGCGCGAGGACCTGGTGCACCAGCTGCGCATCCTCGACCAGCTGGAGAACGTGCTGGCCATCTACAGGGGTCTGCTGCCGCACTGGTACAAGCCCTCGATGGGTCCCCTTGCGGAGCGGCACGCCGTCCAGGTGCTGCAGGGACTGGACGCGCGGACCCTGAACGCCCGCCTGCGCGAGGTCTGCATGGTGCGCCGCACGAAGGAGGAGGTGGCCCCCGACCTTCCCGCCCTCACCCGCACCCGCGTCGAGGTCGTGCCAGGACACCTCAAGGCGTACCACGTGAAGGAGCGCGCCATGCTGGACTGGGTCCGGAAGTGGCATGACAAGTACGGCGCGCAGGCGCAGGCCATGGAGCCCGCGATGACGCTGCAGTTCCGTTCCCACCTGACGGGCCTGCGGCGGGAGGCGGCGCTGGCGAAGGTGCCGTTCGCCAAGGAGTGGGTGCAGCCCCTCGTGGAGTCGGGGGAACGCGTCGTCTTCTTCGCCTACCACAAGGACGTCGTGGCGCGCCTGGCCGAGCAGCTGCCCGGACGCGTGGCCACCATCACGGGGGACACACCGCCCCTCGCACGTCGCGGCATCCTCGATGCCCTCGACCATTACGACTTCCTCGTCGCCACCATGGACTCCACGGGGTACGGCGTCGACGGCATCCAGTTGCATGCCAGCCACGTCGCCTTCTTGGAGCTGGACTGGACGCCCACCAAGCATGAGCAATGCGAGGGCCGCCTGCACCGCATCGGCCAGGAGGACCCCGTGAACTCCTGGTACTTCGTGGCGACGAACACGATCGACCGCACCATGATGGAGGTCCTGGAGGGCAAGTGGTCCGACATCCAGGGCGTCATGGAGGGGAAAGGCTCCGACGACTCCGCCTTCCTGGGACGGCTCCTGCGCTCCCTCGTGGAGGCGCGGGCCTGGGAGAACATGTCAGGCCCCGGCAAGGCCCTAGACGACGAGACCGGATGACCGGGCATGGCCGTCCCGTGGCTTCTGATCACCATCGTGCTGGGCTTCGCGTACGGTGCCCTCAAGCCTGGCAGGCAACCGAAGGCGAGACTGTTCTGGCAGGGCATCCTCATCGGGCTCCTGCTGTCCGCCGTCCTCGTGGTCCTGGACATCTTCCTGCACGTGCCCATCATCCTCAAGCTGGCCGGCATCGCCCTCATCGTGGGCATCATGGTGACCGCGTTCGTGTTCTCGCTCTTCTTCGTGATCGGCGTGTTCCTGGGCGACCTCGTCACGGGCTCCCTGCGCCGGGCCACGACATGATGGGGCCCCCTGCCCAGAGCGGTTGAATAGGCCGCGGCCACTCTCCCCCCGTGGCGCCGGCCCAGGACCCGCAGCGACCGTCCCCGCCACACCAAGCGAGCCCGCCATCAGGCTCGCGATCCAGACCGTCGTCGGGCAGACCCTGCGGGCCGTCACGGCATGGTTGGGGCCGCTGCTGCTGGCCTTCGCGCCCCTCGATTACTTCTTCAGCCCCGCCCCGGCAGGCCACACGCTGGCCGCCCTCGACGTCGCCCTGGGCCTGTTCTTCGCGCTGGTGTTCGTCCTGGTCCGTTCGGGTCGCATCCCGCCGCAGGCCACGCATGCCGGCATGGGCATCGTGGTGCTGGCGGTCCTCCCCTATCTTGTGGCCAACCTGCTGGTCACGCACGATCCCGTGCAGAGCGCCGGCTGGGCCCTCTGGCAGATCTGCCTCAGCCTGGTCATGCTCTCCTGGCCCTGGATGCTGGGCCTGCTGCTGGTCTCGAACGCGTTGTGGATCGGGACCGTGCTGGCCCTCCCGCCCGACCCCGCCTTCCAGCAATACGGCTTCGTCCTGGCCACCGCCACCACCATTTCGGTCGTTGCGCACGGCGTCCGGCTGCGGACCATCCGCCGCCTTGAAGGGCTGCGCCTGGCCGAGCAGGCGCGCCGCGAAGAACTCGAACGCGTGCAGGTCACGGCCCGCGAGGTGGAGACGGTGCGCCAGGTCAACGAGGCAAAGACCCGCTTCATCAACACCGCCGCGCACGAGCTCTCCACGCCCATGACCCCCATCGTGCTGCAACTGGCCATGCTACGCAAGGAACCCAAAGGGAACCTCACCCCCCGGCAGGCCCGCTCCCTCGACATCCTCGAACGCAACGTGGGTCGCCTGAACTCGCTCCTCCACGACGTCCTCGACAGCGCCCGCCTGCAGTCCGACCGCTTCTCCCTCGTCCCGGCCGCCATCGACCTGGGCGCCCTGATGCGGCAGGCGGTCGCGGACCACGAGGACACGGGGCGGGCGGCCGGCATCCGGCTGACCGTGGAGGCCCTCGACACGATCGTCCAGGGGGACCGCCTCCGCCTGGAGCAGGTGCTCGACAACCTCTTGGGCAATGCCATCAAGTTCACGCCGACGGGGGGGATCGTGCGTTTGGCGGCGCGGCGGGAGGGCCCCATGGTCCGCGTCGAGGTGACCGACAACGGCCTCGGCTTGCCGCCGGGAGAGGCCCTGCGGTTGTTCCGTCCCTTCGCGCAGGTGCGCGACCCAAGGGCCGCCAACGTCCCCGGCACAGGGCTTGGGCTCTTCATCACGAAGGGCATCGTGGAGCACCACGGCGGCGAGGTCGGCTGCAGCAGCCCTGGCCCCGGCTTCGGGTCCACGTTCTGGTTCACGCTGCCTGCAGCTTGAGGGGCACTGACCCTCACGCTGAAGCCGCGGATCGCCCGGGGAAGGTCACGGAGTCTTCCGCGACGATGCGGGCAGTCCGCGGGCAGCCCGCTTAGGTCAAGGAAGCTTGTTGATGGTCGCGGCGACTTCCTTGCCGACGGCGCTGCACTTGTGCGTGCCCCCGAGGTCGTACGTGAAGACGCGCCGCTGCAGGCACTGCTGCGTCGCCGCCTCGATGCTGGCGGCACCCGCCACCATCCGCTTGTCGCCCTTCTTGGCCCCCAGGTGATCTAGCATCATGCCGATGGCGCCGATGGTGGCGTAGGGGTTCACGATGTCCTGGCCGGCGTGCTTGGGGGCGGAGCCATGGATGGGCTCGAACATGGCATGCCGGTCGCCGATGTTGCCTGATGCCGCCATGCCCATGCCGCCCTGCAGGACGGCGGCCAGGTCGGTCACGATGTCGCCCAGCATGTTCGTCGTCACCGCGACGTCGAACCATTCGGGGTTGCGCACGAGCCACTGCGTGAAGGCGTCCACGTACGCGTAGTCGGTCTTGATGCCAGGGTGCCCCTTTGCGACCTCATCGTAGCAGGCGCGGAACAGTCGGCAGCCGGCGCGCACGTTCGACTTGTCGATGCACGTGACCTTCGCGAAGTCCTTGTCGCCGGAGGCAGAGGGATGGGCCTTGCCTGCGGCCTTGCGGGCGGCGCGGCGGGCCTCCGCGATCTCGAACCCCTTCTTCGCGAGGCGCGTGCTGCCCTTGTGCGTGATGACGCGGGTGTCGATCGCGACCTCGTCCATGCCGCCGCGCGAGAGCATGCCGCGCGTGGGGGTGTAGGAGCCCTCCGTGTTCTCGCGCAGGATGACCATGTCGACGTTCTCGGGCCTCCACACCTGCATGAACTGCTCCGACACCTTGTGCGGCACGCCAGGGTAGAGTTTGCAGGGGCGCACGTTGGCGTAGAGGTCGAGGCCGAAGCGCAGGCCGAACACGACGCCCGCGCCCGCGATGTCGCCGTTGGGGAGGCTCACGCCTGGCCAGCCGACGGCGCCCAGCAGCACGGCGTCGGCGTCGCTGCAGGCGGCGAGGCCGCCTTCTTCCCATTCCTTGCCGGTCTTCTGGTAGTACTGCGCGCCGCAGTCCACCTTGCGGACGTCGAGATGGAAGCCATGCCTCTCCTGCACGGCCTCGAGCACCGCGAGCCCCGCCGCGGTTACTTCGGTGCCGACCCCGTCGCCAGGGAGTGCGATGACCTTCGCGTTCGCCATTGCGGCGGGGACCCCAAGGACCGTTTTAACCCAACGGAGCAGCCGCTAGCAGGCAAAGCAGGTCATGCGCACGGGTTGCGGGGAGAGCTCCCCCCCTGGTGCCACCACGGGGAGGTGCAGGTCGACCTTCTGGTACACGGTGGCTCCGTTCTGGGAGGGCGTGTACACGAAGTCGGCGTTGGTGCCGGTGCTGGTCTCCGTGGCGCTGTCGAACCCCGTCGTGACCTCGAGATGGTGGCCGGGCCTGAGCTCGCGGTCCATGGGGAAGAACAGCAGGTCGAACGTCGTTGGGAGCCCGGGCGTGTAGGCGCTGGGGCCGCTGAGGTCGTCCTTGAGGGCGGGGCGCTTCACGGCCTCGTTGACCCAGGTGCGGTTGCCGTCGCCCACGTCGTAGAGGTTCAGGTGGAGGATGGGGTCGGGGGAAGCGGGCACGACCGTGACCTTGGCGTGGGGGACACCACTGAGACGGATCGTGGAGGTCGCGTTGGGCAGGGTGAGTGTGAACAGGGGGGTCGCGGCCGCGCCGGAGGAGACTCCGGGGACGACCGTCTCCTGCGAGGCCGGAGGCCATGCGGCCGAGTGCCTCCACACCTTGTCGGAGCCCATGACGTCGAAGCCCAGCTCGCGGTCGATGCCGGTGCCGATGCCCTTCAGGTAGTGGTCGAGCCAGCGCAGCATCGTGACGTTCCAGTCGGTGCGCATGGGGTACAGGTGGCCGCCGTTGCCGGTCTCCTGGTGCAGCCAGCCCTTCACCTGGAGGCCCTTCTGCTGCACGATGTCCACCCAGGGGTCGATGTGGTCGGGCTTGACGTTCCAGTCCTGCAGGCCGTGCACGAAGAAGATTGAGCCCTTCCATTCCGATTGCGGGAGATAGCGGGTCCAGTCGCGCTCCTGCCAGTAGGTGTCCTTGATGCCGCTGGCGGCCGTGCCCTCGCCGCTCTGGACGTGCTTGGCCAGCTCGGGGCAGCCAACGTCATCGATGAGGCGGGCCAGGGACTGCGCGTCCTCGTCCTCCGACCCCCCGGACCCGACGCCGGCTGGGCTGCCGTACTCCTCGGTGCCCTCGCCGACGGCGTAGCGAGGTGTGAAGCTGAGGCCGTTCGTGTAGGTGACGCCGTCCTTGCCGTTGTAGCGGTACATGTCCGTGATGCCGGAGACGTGGAAGAGGGTCTTCAGAGCAGGGTGGGGGAACTTGGCGACCAGGCCGTTCTGCGTGGTCGAGTCGTACGACTTGCCGCCGGCGCCGATGGAGCCCGTGGACCAGGATTGCTTGGAGAAGAAGTCCACGACGTCGCGCGAATCCTTGAGCTCGAGGTCGCCGCCGACCTGGAAGCAGCCCTCGGAGTGGCCGGTGCCGCGCACGCTGGAGAGGACGACGGCGTAGCCGCGGGGGACGTACTCGGAGATCATGTACTTCGCGAAGTTGTCGTCGCGCGTCATCGCCTGGTCGCCGTGGTAGGGGCTGAAGTTGATGAAGACGGGGACCTTCTCCGTGGTGTCGGGACGGTAGACGGCGTTGTTGAGTCGCTTGCCGTCGACGCCGGAGGGGATCCAGACCTCCTCCGGGTCCTTGATCGCGTACTTGGCAGGGGAGAGGACGGTGAGGTCCGGGCCATGAGTCGCTGCCGGGTCCGTGCCGCCGCTCTTGCTGCCGGTGCATCCCGCCAGGACGCCCGCCGTCAGGACGAATGCGACAAGCCACGCCTTCTGCATGGCCGGTCCAGGCATCCTGCCCGGCAAAAGCGTTGCCTTGCCGGACCCGTGCGGGCTGGCCCCATGATTCCGAGCGAGCACGTCGTGCGAGCCCGCAGGGGGTCGCGGGGACCGGAGGCCCCCGCAGGGGGGACAGGTGCGGGGGAAAGTTCACGGAGGTCTTGTCCCTCGATGGGCGATTGACCCCTCGTGTCGCGCGCGTCAACGGAGCGAGGTTGCGGCCGTGATGGAAGCCCGCAGGGCTTACGATGCAGGGTTTGCTGTCAGGCGGCTTTGTGCTGCGGGCTGCGCGCACGGTCCACGAGATTGGCGACCTGGGCGCGCGCCTTGATGATGGCGGCGTTGACGACCTCGATGAGCTGGCTGGGCTGCACGGGCTTGGTGAGGAAGTTCTGGATGGCGGCCTCGTTGATGGCGCGCACGGCGACCTGCAGCTCGGGGTAGGCGGTCACGAGGATGCGCGCCGTCTGGGGGGCCAGTTGGCGGGCCTGCGTGAGGAACTCCAGGCCGTCCATGCCAGGCATGCGGTAATCGGAGAGCACGGCGTCGAGGCGTTCGCGGCGCATGATCTCCAGGGCCTGGGGGCCGCCCGGAGCGGAGAAGACCTGCACCATGGGCAGCTCGGCGCGCAGGAGGTCCACGATGGAGTCCAGCACATCGGGTTCGTCGTCCACGACCAGGATGGCGACCGCGGAGGAGAGGGGGCGGGAGAGCTTCGACATCAGCGCCTTGTCCGCCACCGTCGCATATGAAGCGTGCCCCCCAAGACCAAATAGGGGGCTATCGGGACGCCGAAGCATCCTCGCGGGGGCGGGCTAGGGGTCTCCCTGGCCGCGCAGGCGGCGGATGCGCTCCTCCAGGGGAGGGTGCGTCGAGAACACCGTGTTGGCCTTGAGCCGCCGGAAGGGATTGTCAAGGTACAGCGCCGACACGGTGCGGTCCCCCTTGTCCGGGTGGGGCTGCCGGGACGCGATCTTCTCGAGGGCCGCGGCAAGGCCTTCCGGGTTGCGGGTGAGCTCGGCGCCGGAGGCGTCGGCCAGGTATTCGCGGCGGCGGCTGATGGCGAAGTAGACCATCTTGGAAAGGATGGGGGCCAGGATGATGAACACGATCGCGAAGATGAGGAGCAAGCCTCCGCCCTCGCGGCTGCCGCCCCGCCGGCCTCCTCCAAAGAGCATGGAGCGGAACATGATCTCCCCCAGCATCGCGATGAGGCCGATGAGCGCGATGGCGTACGTGGTGACCTTGATGTCCTGGTTGCGGATGTGCGACAGCTCGTGCCCGATGACGCCCTGCAGCTCCTCCTGGGTGAGGGAGTTGAGGGCGCCCGTGGTCGCGCACACGATGGCTTCCTTGTAGTCGCGTCCGGTGGCGAACGCGTTGATGTCGTCGTCCTCCTGCACGTACACCTTGGGGATGGGATGGATGCCGGCGGCGATCGCCATCTCCTCGACCGCGTAGATGAGGAGCTTCTCCTCCCGCACCGCAGGGTTGGCAGGGCGGGCCCGCGCGGCCCGGAGGATGGTGTCCACGCCGGTGGAGGATGCGATGCCAAGGTAGACGAGGCCGATGACGAGCGCCAGGATGCCAGTGAAGATGGGCGGGTAGCCCAGCACGACGCCGACGGCGAAGACGAGGGCGGCCAGGATCAGGAACACGACCACGAACAGCCACACGGTGGCCGCCTTGTTGTGGCGGACCTGCTCGTCCAGCATCATGGCCATCAGGCACCTGCCGCGCGGCTGGGGGGCATCGCCTTCAGAACTTCACGACGGGGACGGCCTTCGAGGCCTCGGGGACGGCCAGCATGGGGCGCGCCTGGCGGTTGCCGGCGAACCACTTGCCAGGATACGTCTGGATGGCGTTGTTGTAGCGCAGCACGGAGTCGTTGTAGTTCTGGCGCGCGAAGGAGATCTTGTTCTCCGTGTGCGACAGCTCGTCCTGCAGCTGCAGGAAGTTCGTGTTGGCCTTGAGGTCGGGGTAGGCCTCGCTGATGGCGAAGAGGCGGCCGAGGGCGGCGCCCAGCTGGTTGCTGGCATCCATCTTCTCCTGGGGACCGGAGGCGCCGACCATGCGGGCGCGGGCGTCCGAGACGGCAGCGAGCGTCGTCTTCTCATGGGAGGCGTAGCCCTTCACGGTCTCGATGAGGTTGGGGATCAGTTCCCCGCGGCGCTGCATCTGGACGTCGATCTGTGCCCAGGCATTGTCGATGGCGTTGCCGTAGCGGGTGAAGCGGTTGATGGCCGAGAAGATCCAGATGACGAGGATCACGGCGAGGGCGATCAGCAGGAAGGTCAACCAGGATGCCATGGGCTCGACCGGCATTCCATCGCCGTGGAGTTAAGGTTGGTGCCTGCGGCCAAGCGGCGATGCGCGCGCCTGCGTTGCCTGAAGACCAGCAGCAGTGAGGGCTCGCCGATTGGTGGTCGGGCGCTCCGCGTCCGGCCCTGGATCGATTCCCATCCAACAATCCTTCGACGGATGGGCCGACGGTCGGGAACACCATCCGCCGGTGTCCAACCGGAATGCAGTGGGAAGCGGACAAAGTCAGCCCGGGGGCCCCGTGTTCTCGGTGGCTGGGAGCTGGAAAACAAAGGTCAAGCCTGCAAGGCTCAGGTTTCTGGCTTGATGGCCTCGAGCTTCGCGCGCAGGTCGGCCGGGATCTCCACGGTGCGCTTGGCCTTGTAATCGTAGGCCACCTGCACCGTCTCCACGGTCGCGAACACGAACCGGTCCGTGCGGCGCCGAAGCTGGTAGCTGAACGTCCACGACTTGCCGCCAATGCGGCTGGTCCACATCACGAGTTCCAGCGGGTCGGACTTCGCGATGGGCGCCTTGTACTCGATGTGGGCGGACGCGATGATGAACGGCAGGTTCGCCATGGAAGGGTACCCCTGCGCCTGGAACCAGTCGCACCGCACCGTCTCGGCGTACGTCAGCATCACGGCGTGGTTGACATGGTCGAGTGCATCGATGTCACGGAACCGCACAGGCATCTCCTGCACATGGGCCATCGCGGGCCGCACCGGCGCCGGCCAGGAAAGGTTTGCCCCCCCAGGGGCCGCTGCGCTGGACGCCGCGCGACTCTGGCCGCCGGCGTGACTACTGCAGCCACCTGGGCCGCTCGTCCCTGGCCGCGTGGCGCTCCTCCTCGAGGCGCGCCTCCAGGCCACGCGCCCGCCCGATCGTGCGCCCGGGGACCACGAGGACCGGGATCCAGCTTCGCGCCAGCACGCCCTCGGCAACGGAGCCCAGCACCGCGTGGCTGACGCCGGTGTGGCCGTGGCTGCCCACGACGATGGCGCGCGCCTTCACGCGCTGCGCCTCCTCGATCAGCACGTCCGCAGGCCGCCCAGGGCGGCTCACCAGTTCGGCAGCGACCTCGCGCCGGACGCGGTGCAGCCACTCCTCGGCCACGGTGGCCTCCGAGGCGGTGACATCCGTGGACTCGTTGCGCTCTGCATCGTATTGTGGGTGCATGAGGTCCAGGCCCGGGGCGCCCAGGGGCTTCAGCGCGTGCACGAGCAGGACGTCTGCGCCCCATTCCTTGGCCATGCGGATGGCGGTGTCGCAGGCACGCCTTGAGGCGGGGGAGAAGTCGACCCCCAGGACGATGGTCGGGATGCGTTGCATGGCCTTTCCATCGGTCTTGCGGCTAGATACCGAGGCAGGGACGGAACCGGCGGCAACAGGAAGGAGACGCAGGGACGAACTTGGTGGCACGGGGCGGACTTGGTGGTGCCGCGAGGCGTGAGCGCGTTGTGCGTGAAAAGCGCCTAGTCGCGCTTGAAATCGGCTTCCGCGGGATTGCCGGGCGCGGTGTGGATGGCGCCACCGCGCTTCTGCAGCTTGTGGCGAACGATGTTGACGAGGCCGCCAGCGTCCAGGATCTCGATGGCCTTGGCGCTCAGGGGGATGCCCCTGGTCTCGATGCCCCGGGCCTGGTTGCGCACGACGCCTTTCTCGAGGTCGACCGTGACGGTCTCGCCGTCCCGCACGAAGTCCTTCGGCATGTCGGGGCACTCCATGACGGGGAGGCCCACGTTGATGGCGTTGCGGTAGAAGATGCGGGCGAAGCTGCGGGCGATGACCACGGGGATGCCGGCGCCCAGCATGGAAAGGGGCGCGTGCTCACGGGAGCTGCCACACCCAAGGTTGTCCCCCGCCACCAGGATGTCCCCCGCCTTGACCAGCTGCGGGAAGTCCTGCCGCCACCCCTCCAGGATGTGCTCGCTCAGCCCCTTCGGGTCGATGATGGTGAGGTACTTGCCGGGTGTGATCATGTCCGTGTCGACGGAGTCCGGCAACGCCCAGGCGCGGCCCGAGAACTGGGTGCGGAAATGCAGCTGCGGCGCGGCCACGCCTGCGCCACGGGGGCCCACGATTTAGCCCTCGCCCCAGACGCCTCAAGTAGCGGGGCCGCCAGAGCCTGGGGCATGCCGAAGGCGCCACGCAGCCCGAGGGGTGGCCCGCCCCCAGCTCCAGGCCCCGCCGCGCCCGGTGCCGGAGCCGCGGAACCGCCGCCGCCCTCCCGGCCGCAAAAGCTCCGGCCCCTCCAACTGAAGGTCGACCCCGATCGGTTCCCCGGGCTGCCGCAGCACCCGGAACTCGAGCGCGCGCTGCTGATCCGCCAGGCCCTGGAGAAGGGCATGACGCGCGACGAGGCCATCACGGTCGCGGAGATGACGATGGGGCCGCGCGCGCCGAGGATGGAGCACCTGCGCCCCGCGGGCAGGCCCGACACTGCCAAGCGACCGGCCAGCAGGAAGGCCAGGGCGAAGCAGGCCTCGCCCGTGCCCGCGGCCGCGGCGAAGGCCGTCAGACGCCGCGCTTGAGGCCGGCCGCCCGGCGGATGTCCCGGTTCTCCAGGACATGCTTGGCGTGGCCGTGCCTTGCGATTTCCACCATGGCCTTGCCCAGTTCGTCGCCGTGACCATCCCGGCAGGGTAGACGCCGCGGACGATGGGTTGCAGCACACGCATGAGCCGGTCCTGCAGGAGCGGCGACCCCACCTGCGCCGGAGGATGGATGTACGCTGGCCGCAGATGCCACAACCCGGCGAGGCCCAAGGCGTCCAACGCCCTCTCGGCCTGGCCTTTCTCGACGGCGAACGGCATGCGCGACCGGCCCGTGGGGTCTGCGCCCCCTCCAGACAGGTGAAGGAACCTCACGCCCGGATTCGCCTCCTTGAGCGCCTTGGCGCCCGCCACCACGAAGTCCACGGTGATGCGGTGCAGCTCCGGCCGCGACACCCGGAACTGCGACGTCCCCAGGCACCACAGCGCCGCATCGACATCCACGAAGCGGTCGGCCACCGCGCCATGGTCCATGAAATCCTCGTGCTGCACGAACTCCACCTTCGGGTGCACCGTGTGGGGCGCACGCCGTGCCAGCACGACGACCTGTTCGATGGCTTCATCCTGGATGGCTTGGCGGAGCACACCCGACCCGGCGGTCCCCGTCGCCCCCGTCAACAGGACGCGCATGCGGCCCCCAAGACGCACCACTTCAAGGCCTTGGGCGTGGCGGCAGGTCCACCCCGACCCAACCCCCGCTCTCCAGCCAGAACAGCACCGCCTCCTCGATGACCTCGTAGTAAGGTTGCCGCGGATGGAGTCGTTCGGCGGCGAATCAAATCGCGCAGGACAACTGGGACCTCGATGACGGTGCAATCGGTGGCGACCATGGGATTCCGCGGACGTCCATGGATTTCCGCGGACCTCCGTGGCTGTCCATGGATGGACCCCCGGTTGAGTCTTGCAGGGAGCCGGGTGGAACCGGACGCCCGTTGGCCTGACCGTGCGCTTTGGACGTCCTTGGCCTAGGCCGCGACGGTGCGCTTCGGCCTGAGCTCGCCCTCGGAGAAGTATTGGCGGGGATCCGTCAGCTTCCCTTCCAGCGCCGTGACGGCCGCCGTGGCGGGGCTCACGAGGTAGGAGAGGGAGTCGGGGTGGCCCATGCGCCCCTTGTAGTTGCGGTTGGAGGTGCTGACGCAGACTTCCTTCTCGGCCAGGACGCCGCCCATGCCGCCGAAGCAGGCGCCGCAGGAGCTGGGGTTGAAGATGCCGCCCGCCTCCACGATGGTCTTGAGGACGCCGGAGTCGAGGGCGCGGTTGTAGATGGAGGTGGAGGCGGGGAAGACGACGAGGCGCGTGCCTTTCTTGACGTGGTTGCCCTTGAGGATGCGCGCGACGGTCTCGAGGTCCTCGTAGCGGGCGTTGGTGCAGCTGCCGATGAAGACCTGGTCGACCTTGGTGACCTTGGGGGCGGCCTCGCGGACGGGGACGACGTTCTCGGGGCTCTGCGGCATGGCGACGACGGGCTCGAGCTTGCTGCAGTCGAGGGTGTAGGTCTTGGCGTACTTGGCGTCACGGTCGCTGCGCAGGTCCGCGTGGGTGCGGACCTCGCTGCGGCGGCCGGAGGCCATCGGGGTCGCGTCGAGGTAGCCGAGGGTCTCCTGGTCGCAGTGGATGACGCCGGCCTTGGCGCCCATCTCGGTCGTCATGTTGGTGAGGGTGAGGCGCTGGTACATCGGCAGGGAGTCGATGGCGGGGCCGGTGAACTCGACGGCCTGGTACCGGGCACCGTCGTCGCCCATCTGGCCGATGAGGGAGAGCACGATGTCCTTCGACGCGACGGGCTCGACCAATTGGCCCTGCAGCTCGACCTTGATGGTGGGAGGCACGCGCATCCAGAGCTCGCCGGTGGCGAAGACGGCGGCCATCTCGGTGGGGCCGATGCCGGAGGCGAAGCAGCCGAGGGCGCCCGCCATGTTGGTGTGGGAGTCGGTGCCGACGACGAGGTCGCCCGGCAGGCAGAAGCCCTCCTCGGCGAGGATCTGGTGGCAGATGCCCTGGCGCCCGATGTCGTAGAGGTGGGGCAGGCCGTACTCCTCGCAGAACTTCCGGATGCTCTGGTGCATCTTGGCTGAGGACTCCGAAGAGGCGGGGATCCAATGGTCGATGGGGACGACGATGCGGTTGGGGTCCCATACCTTGGTGGCGCCCATCTCCTTGAACGGCTTGACCAGCTGGGCCAGCGCCTCGTGCGCCATGGCGACGTCCACCTTGCAGTCGACGACCTCGCCCACGGTGACGGAGGCCGCGCCCGCCTTGAGGGCCAGGATCTTCTGGGGGAGCGTCATCCCTGCCATGCGTTTTGCAGGGTCCCCCTCCTTAAGGGGCTTTCCGGCGGGGCCTGCGCGCCCACGGTTTTCTGGAGTGCCTCAGGCCTGGTCGGGCTTGGCCTGGTCGCGCACGTTGGCAGGCGCTGCGGGCCTGGCCTCGCGGGCGCGCACCTCGCGCACCGCGGCAGCGACACTCTCGTGCAATGCGCGCGCCAGCATGGCGGCCAGGTGCTGCGTGACGGCCTCGACCAAGGCTTGGTCGTCCTGCATGCCCGCCATGCCCGGCGTCCCGACCTTCGCCAAGGGCGCCTGGCCGGCCCCCGCGGTCGTCCGTCCCGCCGGAGCGGCGATGGCCGGACCCTGGGCTGCAGCGGGGGCAGCCGGCGTGCGCTGGGGGGACTGCGTTGCGTCCGGGGGTGAGATTGCCTCGGGCGGGACCTGCGAGCCCGCGGCCTCACGTTCCACTTGGATCACCGGGGCCTGCCTGTCACCGGCAAGGGCCGCCTCCTTCGACCGCATCGCATGCTTGGGGCCCTCCGCGCCCTCGGGGTGGGCCGCCTCCAGGGACTCGGGTTCCGGCGGGCTCACCACGGTGGGCTGCGCCTGCCGCGCAAGGGCGCCGGCGCTGCCCGGGGCGGGCGACTGGCCCACCTCGGCGGGCTGCTGGCCCGTGATGGCCTGCGAGGCGGGTGGCGTCATGCCGTCGGCGGCGGAGACCGTCGTGGACCCCGAGCCCTGTCCCAGGCCGTCGGCGGTGCCTTGGGCTGGCGGGGGGACGTTCTTGCTGGAGCCGCCTGAGGAGGTCGTGGTCGGGTTGGCGCCGGCGGGCGTGGGGCTCGAGGCGGTGTCGCCTTCCCCCTGCTCCCAGGGCATCACGGTGTGGCCTCCCACCTCGCCGGGGGGACGACTCCGCTGCGCGGCAGGGGCTGCGGCGTGGCTGGGGATGTCGGGGGAGGGAGTGGCTTGTTCTGGCTGGGGCTGGGCGGCTTGGGGCATGCCCCAGGGTGTCTTCGAGGAGCTACATGGAGTGTCCACCAAAGATGCCCATCTGGAGCGGGGGTCCGAGCGATGCGCTTCAAGCCGCCGGGAAGCGGCGGGAGCGCCGTCTCTTCGGCCTTGCTTGTCGCGGCTCAGATCATCTTCAGGACGTCCATGCCACGGTTCAGGTCGCCCGTGAACAGGTAGCCTTGGTAGTACCAGGTCTCCCACGTGTTCGAGTTGTCCGCGTACTGGGCCACGACCTTGGTGAGGCCGGGGCCTTCGCGCAGGGCCGTGAAGTCCACGACGACGACGCCGGCGCCGTAGAAGCTCATGGCCAGGACGTCCCGCCCCGGGACCGGGATGAGGCGACCGTGGTGCGCCGTGCAGGAGGCGGCTGCGCCGGAGACGCCCGCCTTCTCGAGCTGGCTTGCCGAGACCCAGCCGACCAGTTGCGGGTCGGTCTCCGTCGAGATGTCATAGAACCACACAGCGCCGACGGGCGGGCCCACCCGGCCGGCGGGCGTGTCGGCAGCGGCAGTGCAGCCGATGGGGCCGAGGCCGCCGCCGGACTCATCCCCCACCAGGAGGATCGTGCCATCGGTGGAAAGGCCCGCGTAGTGGCTGAAGGATGCGAGGGAGGCGCTGCCGGAGGGCAGGCCGTTCACGCCGTGGCCGTACGGCACGCTGACGATCAGCTTCGGCTTGGCGGGGTCGGCCGTGTCGAAGATCTGGGTGTACTCGATGCCGGCGCAGAGGCCGCGGTACTTGTTCTTCTCGACGGAATTCCAGAAGTAGACGTGGTGGCAGCCGTAGCCGTTGTGGAAGGGCTCCAGGGTGATCACGTTCTCGGGGTCGGAGAAGTCGTAGATGTCCATGATGCCGGTGCCAAGCGCGGGGTCGACGTTGCCGGGGCCGGCCGCGGGGAAGGAGCCGCCGCCGTCGGAGCGGGCGTTGTAGACGAACGGGGTGCCGGGGACGACGCCGACCTTGTGGCTGGGGACCTCGATGGGGGGGAGGGGGCTGGGCTTGCTTGGGTCCGAGATGTCCCAGACGTCCAGGCCGGAGCCGGTGCTGATCACGGTGACCAGGCGACCGGTGGGGTATGCGATGACGGTGGCGCCGCGGTGGCTGCCCAGCTGCGAGGTGAAGTTCCCCAGGATCTTCGGGGCGGTGGGCGTCGAGATGTCCACGGTGTAGCTCGGGGCGCCGTAGCCCGGGACGATGGCAATGCTGCCGAACAGCGCGATGCCTGCGCCCTTGGTGACGCCGGGGGTCTTGACGAGGTGCTGGAGGTCCGCGATGGTGGCAGGGATCGTCGTGGGGTCGATGGGGGCCCAGAATGCCGGGGTGCCGCTGGACCTCGAAGGCTGCGCCAGGGTGGGCCAGTTGTAGGCCGGGTGCGCCGAATTCTGCGGGTCCAGGTAGAGGGCAGGACCTGCGAACAGGGCGCCAAGGCCCTTGTAGAGCGGGCCGGCGACCGCCGCAACCTGACTGACGGGAGGGGTCACAGCGTCCGGGGTGACGGGCGAGTCGATGCAACCGGAGAGGCCCGCCGCGAGCAGGGCCGCGACGGCCAGAAGTCTCAGGGACATGGGTGGACCGACTCCAGGGAGTGGATTAAGGGTTGCGTCCGCCCCGCCCCAACCGCGACCTGGTCAGACGAGTTTCAGGACGTCCATGCCGCGGTTCAGGTCGCCCGTGAAGAGGTAGCCCTGGTAGTACCACGTCTCCCACGTGTCGGAGTGGTCGGCCCACTGCGCCACGGTGCTGGGGAGGCCGCCGCCCTCGCTGCGGACGTCCGTGAAGTCGATGACGAGGACGCCGGAGCCGTAGAAGCTCATGGCCAGCATGTCGCGCTCCAGGTGCGGGATGAGGCGGCCGTGGTGCGCGGTGCAGCTGGTGGGCGCGTCGCCGCCCGTCGTGGCCTTGTCGGCCTGGGAGGCGGAGTACCAGCCCAGCAGCTTCGGCTGGGTCTCCACGGAGACGTCGTAGAACCAGACCGCCCCGATGGGCATGCTGACGGCGCCGACACCGGGGATGTCCGCGCGGACGACGCAGCCGGGCGGGGTGCTGCCGCCGCCGGACTCGTCGCCCATGAGGAGGACCTTGCCGTCGCGCGAGAGGCCGGCGTAGTGGCTGATCGAGAGGGGGATCTGCGCGCTGCGGTCGGTGGCGTCCAGCGGGGTGCCGCCGGAGCCGAAGGGGACGCTCACGATGACCTTGGGGTGGTACGGGTCGGTGGTGTCCCAGATCTGCGTGTACTGGATGCCGGCGCAGACGCCGCGCGTCTTGTTGAGGGCCAGGTTGTTCCAGAAGTAGACGTGGTGGCAGGAGTAGCCGTTCTTGAAGTCGGGCAGCGGGACCGCCTTGGTGGGGTCGCTGAGGTCCCACATCTTCGTGATGGCGGGCGAGGTGTCAGGGTCGCTCGAGGCGCCGCCGCCGGAGGCCGCGTTGACGACGATGGGGGTGCCGGGGATGACGCCGACCTTGTGGCTGCGCACGAGCTTGCCGTCGACGTCGGTGAGGGGCGGCAGAGCGGTGGGGGCGGTGGGGTCGCTGAGGTCCCAGACGTCGATGCCCGCTCCCGTGGAGATGACGGTGACGAGGCGGCCGTCCGGGTAGGGGATGAAGGCGGCGCCGCGGTGGGTGCCGAGGCCTTCCTGCGGCTTGATCTGCGACAGGACGTTAGGGTGCAGGGGGTCGGAGATGTCGACGATGGAGGTCGGCTGCCCGAAGCCGGGGACGACGACGAGGCTGCCGAAGATGGCGATGCCAGCACCGGAGGGGACCTTGGGCGCCTGCACGAGGTGCTCGAGGTCGCGGATGGCGGCCGGCAGGGCGATGGGCTCGATCGGGGCCCAGTACTTCGGGACGGCGGCCCCCACGGCGGGATGGGCAAGCGTGGGCCAGTTGAAGCCGGGGTGGGGCGTGTTCTGGGGGTCGTCGTAGAGGGCGGGGCCGGCGAACAGCCTGCCGACACCGGAGTAGAGCGGGCCGGGAAGGGCCGGGCCTCCCACGGGCAGGTTCGGCGTTTCGGCGGCCGGGGCAGGACCGGTGATGCAGCCGGCCAGCAGGGCGGCCAGCAGGGAGGCGGCGGCCAGGAGCTTGAGGGACACGCGCGTGCGACGGCGGGGCCACGGGTTAAGGGTTGCGACGCCCGGCATGCAACGGTTCGTGTGATGCACGGGAAACGCGAAGCGGGTCCAGGGACGAAGCGATGATGCGATGACTGCGCTACAGCCCTTAAGTAAGGGGACGTGGGACAGCGGGTCGATGCGGTCCCGCATGTCGGCGCAGACGACCGGCGCCATCCTGCTGCTGCTGGCCCTCGTGGCATGGGCCGTCGTCTTGGCGGAGGCCACCATCGTCCACAAGGTGTCGCTCCTCAGCATCGGCTCGGCGGTGCTCATCACCGGCCTCGTGTTCTCGTGGCCCTTCCTGCATGGCGCCCGCGCCGGCTCCGGCAACATGGTCCTCCTGCGACCCTGCCGCCACTGCGGCACCCTGCCGGTCCCGGCGCTGCAGTTCTGCATCCGGTGCGGCGCCTACCCGAAGGCGCCCTCCATGGGCTGACGCAGCACGCGAAGCCGCCCCAGGGGGTGCTGCTACCACAATCTCATATAGGGGGCTCCCCGCCTTGGGTGCCAGTGTCCCTGACCACGCGCCAGGTGGGCTACGGCCTGCTGGGCCTCACCGCCCTCACCGTGGCGCTGACCGCCTACATGGTGGCCACGGCCGACCACGCCATGGCGCCCATCCATTATGCCCCGGCGGCCGCCCTCGTCGCCATGATGGCGGTGTGGCCCTTTGCCAACGGGTGGCGGCCATGGACCTCGTCGCTGCCGCAGAGCTGCCGCGCCTGCGGGACCCAGTGGCTTCCCGGCGAGGCGCAAGGCCAGTGCCCGGCGTGCGGGCAAGTCAGTTCGGCCTGACCCGCAACTTCGCACGCAAACCGCGCAAGACCGGGAGGGGCTGCGCATCGTGCGCGGGGCGGGGCCAATGATGCCTCGGCGCCCCCGGACTCCACGCGGATGCCGCGGAATGGGCGGAGGACACCCCCCCATTGGCCACGACCCACCGGCCTGTTACTTCAGGATGCCCATGGCCTGCAGCTTCTCCGGCAGGTAGGTGTCCGTCACGAAATTCAAGCCATACTTGGCCAGCGCCTGCTGCTCCGACTTCGTCTTCATCTCGAGCTGCAGGTTGATCTCGCCGCGCCAGTAGTCGTCGTCGAAGCGGGGGTCGTCCAGCTCGGCCTTGAGGGCGTCGACGTCCTGGTCGGTGAGCTTGTCCGTCGGCAGGTCGTAGTTGATGATGTCCGACGGGGTCACGCCGAGGAACTGCGCCGTGGGCGTGGCGAGGTACTCGGAGATGTGGGCGGTCTTGATGGCGCCATACGCCACACTCGCGAAGATGCGGAACGACCACGGGTCGCCGTCGGTGAACACGATGACGGGCTGGTTGGCCTCCTCGTTGAGGCGCTTGATGAGGCGGCGCGTGCTGCGGGCGGGCTGCCCCTTGAGGTGGACCAGGGTGCAGTTGTGCTTCGTGTCGAAGCCGTTCTCCACCAGGCGCGCGAACATGCCGCCCGTCTCGATGGCGATCACGAAATCGGAGTTGACGTTCTTGAACTGCAGGCGGTCCGGCTCCACGTTGTACGGGATGTTGTAGCCCGAGTCGCCCACATCGTTCTGGCAGTGCATGGTGCGCTTCTCGCCGTTGCGCGTCGTCTCCACGACCTGGAGGTCGCCGATCATCGCCGCGCCGTTCTCCTCGGGCCGCAGCTTGAAGTCCTCGCGCATCGACCCCGTCATGACCTCTAGGTCCTCTGCCAGCAAGTCCGACTCGTCCTGGGAGTGGAACTTCGCGAGGTCCCAGCCCTCCGAGATGTAGTACATCTCACGAAGCGTCGAGGACTTGTTCTCGCCGATCATCTGCTTGATGAAGTCCGTGAGGAACATCGTGCGCAGCAGCATGTAGGCGCCATCGAGGGACTTGGCGGAGCGCGTCGTGAACTCGGAGCCGTACTTCCAGACCCGGTGGCGGTCGTCGAAGACGATGTTGCCCTTGTTGCGCGAGCTGAGCTGCACCTCGGGGATGCTGGCCGACCTCAGGTGCTTGTAGATGGTGTCCGCGATGCCGTCCAGGGATTTCGTGGCCTGCGCCTCGCGCTGGGCCTTCGTGTCGCGCTTGCCGGATTCCTTTTTTTCTGCCATCACACGCCCCCCTCCGACCTAACCACAGATTGCACCGATCCCACAGAGACTGACCGTTCGCCCTCGGCCAGCCTGGCTAGTTCTGTGAAATCTGTGGAATCTGTGGTTCGTTGGGGCGCGAAGCAGGGCAAGTGACCGACCATTCACTCGCCCCCATGCCACGGGTCCGCCCCGACCACATGGATCTCGTTGATGCCCTCGACGAACGTCTCGACGTCGTCCATCCCGCCCTTGTCCACGCCAGCCACCTGGTAGGACAGCGTGACCTTCTCCGTGGGCTTGAGCGGCGGCACCTCCCACATGACGTAGCGTTCGGTGACGGTCTTGGGGGCCGGGTCGGCCTCGGCGAACACGGCGCGGTCGGGCAGCACGATGTAGAGCCGGAACTTCTTGGATCCCATCATGTAGTTGGTGAGCCCCAGCCTGGAGGACGCAAGGTAGGCCTGGCGCGGCTTGGGGTGATCCATGGGGGGCACGACGCCGGCCTCCGCCATCGCCTCCGCCGGCGGCTCCTCGAAGGCATCCAGGGTCGCGGCCTTCTTCCCCTTGACCGCGGCCACCTTCTCGGCGGCGATGCCGGGCTGCTTCCCCTTCGCCTTCTTCGCGGGCGGCTCCTGGGAGTCCTCCGCCTTTGCGTCCTCCGCCTGGATGCGCGGGGACTCGGGGGCAAGCACCTGGCCCTCGAGCTTCTTGTACTCCACGACGGGGTCCTCGATCCACACCACGTCCATGATCTTGCAGACGATGGGGGCCAGGTCCGCCTCCGGCTTCCCCAGGACGCTGGAGGCCTTCTTGTTGATCTCCGGCAGGATCTTCGTGACCAGGGTGAACTTCTCCGAGACCTTCGCGCGCTTGGCCTTCTTGGCGAGGTGGCGGCCCAGGTGGCGCGCGGCCTCCTGCAGCCCCAGCTTCACCTCCCGGTGGATCTCCTCGATGGGTGCGATGGCCTCCTTGGCCTCCGACGTGAAGGGCACCTTGGTGCTGGCCACGTGCACCAGCACGATGGCGGGCCCCACCGGCATGCCCTTGCCGCCGCGCTGCTCGAGGCCATAGCGGCGCCAGTCCACGTCCTGCACGGCCACGGTGCTGGCGCAGCCGCCGCCCTGATACAGCAGGGGCACGCGGTTGGCGAAGCGCAGGATGCGGGCCTGCTCCTCCGCGGGCAGGGTGCCGCCGTAGACGATCCCGACCTCCACCTGGAACGGGTGGCCGCCCCAGACGGAGGGAGGCCGCGTGACGGTGGTGATGAACTCGGGGCTCACGTCCTCGGTCTCCTTCTTGAGGCCGCGGCGCACCAGCGTCTCTCCGATGGGGGAGAGGCAGTCGGTCGGGGGCGCCATGATCTTGACCTTGGGGAACGCCTCGTGCAGGCGGCGCACCTCGTCGTGCTTCAGGTCCTTGGGGTCGATGTTGTCGAGGTCGGCGGCCTCGAGGATCTTCTTGGCGGTGTCGTTGCCGACGGAGGAGAACTGGTCGGTGAGGAACGTGGTGAGCTTGCGCTCCTTGGCGTCCTTGGCCATCTTGAGGATGGTGCCCAGCTCGGTGCCGTGCGGGTGGGGCTTGATCTGCTTGGTGGGCGGCGGCACCTCGTCGGTCACGCGGTCGAACACGGTGGCCTGGCCGGTGGGGTCGAGGAAGGTGATCCTGGCGTGCGGGTTCACGATGGAGGTCGCGCGCAGGAACTCGTAGGCCGACTGGCGGCCGCCCTGGAACTTCGCCTTGATGACGACCTCGATGCGGGTGCCATGGTCCTTCTGCCACGCTTCGTCCATGGTGGTGGAGTGGATCTCGGGCTGGTTCTTCTTGGTGTCCAGGCCCAGCTCCATGCGCACGGCGGGATGCCCGACCCCGATCTTCGACACCACCGTCGCGCGGTGGCCGGTCGTCAGCTGCCCATACAGCACCACGGCGGAGATGCCGATGCCCTGCTGGCCGCGCGACTGGCGGATGGCGTGGAAGCGCGAGCCGTAGAGGAGGCGGGCGAAGATGTTGGGCATCTGGCGCTGCACGATGCCGGGGCCGTTGTCCTCCACGACGACCCTCAGCTCGTCCGGGTGGGTGCCCTTGTGGACCTGGACGTCGATGTCGGGGAGGATGCCGGCCTCCTCGCAGGCGTCGAGGGAGTTGTCGGTGGCCTCCTTGATGGCCGTGATGAGCGCCTTGATGGGGGAGTCGAAGCCCAGGATCTGGCGGTTGCGCTCGAAGAACTCCGCGACGGAGATCTCCTTCTGCCCGAGGGCCAGCTCCTCCGCGATGGGGCCCTTGCCCTTGCGCTTGGCAGGTGACGCCGCGTCCTTGGCGCCGTCGAGGGTGGCCTGGTTCTTGGCTGCGCTCACGCTCTCGTGCTCCCGTGCATCCCGTCTCCTGGAGCGCCAGGGGGTTTGAAAGGGATGCGCTCGGGTCCGGTGAAGTGCTCCTGCGCTCCTGCGCTCCTGGTCGGTTTTCGCGAGCCACGCCGACCAGGCCACCGGTGGCGGACCGGCCCGATCCGTTTCAGCGTGAAACGCGTCCCAAGCCACGCCGCACATGGGACCACGTTCGGAAAGGCAGGTGGCGTTCCATGCTTCCCTGGAGCCTTGGCTTGCGAAAGGCCGGCAAGGCCTAGGCGCGACCGGCGCCGCTTTGTGCTC
Organism: Thermoplasmatota archaeon; assembly: GCA_035526765.1. GTDB lineage: Archaea > Thermoplasmatota > E2 > JACPAO01 > JAHFTW01 > JAHFTW01. The sequence goes on from DATLBS010000009.1 coordinate 36,159, forward strand.
CCGCCGAGGTGCCCCGGCATGGCCCAGGCCCCCGTCGGAGCCCACTGCCCCCAATGCGCGACCTACGAGGACGCCGTCATCTCCAGGACGCCCGGCGAGCCGTTCCCCGCCACGGTCCTGCCGTGCGACAGCTTCGCCATGTCGGACCGCTTCCGCGACTGGGCCGTCGCCCAGATGCGCGCCGAGGTCGGCGGCCAGGTCTCTGGCGCCGGCCTCGACCGCATGGCCCTGCTGAAGGGGAAGACCAGCACGGCCTCGCCCGCTCCAGCGACGGCATCGGCGCGCAAGCTGACGGCCCGCAAGCGCAAGGGCTCCCCCAGCGGGGATGTGTCCCCCAAGGACCCGGGCCAGCGCTGAACCGTCCAAGCCGCCTGCAGGCTCAGCCGAGCATCTTGCTCAGAAGGTAGAGCACGAACATGCCGCCGGCGACATAGAGCGCAAGTCGCCCCATGCTGATGCGCTTGGGCGGCATGCGGGTCTCCACGGTGCCCTCGTGCTCGAGGGGGCGCGGCGGGGCAGGCGGCGGCAGCGGCGGGCGGGGACCCTCCGGGCCGGGCGCGGGGGCGTCGAGCCACGCGAAGCGCGCGGTGCCCGCTGGCCTGGGTTGCGTCGCAGACGGGGCGGCCTCCGGCTGCCACGCGGCCGGGACGGGCGCCGCGGGCACGACCTGCTCCGCCTCCATGAGGCGCGCGGGCTCGGCGACGGGCCCGGCGCGCCCGGAGGCGGGCCAGGGATGCGCGGCCAGGTCCTTCCCGGCCGGGTCTGCGAGGGCGGGGCCTGGAAGGCGCGGGGCGGGGTCGTCCAGCGCGGACTCCTCCAGGACGACGACGGCGAGCTGGGCGGCCAGGCGGCGCAGGTCGGCGCTGGCGGTCGCGGAGGCCACCACCGGGGTGGCGCCGATGTCGCGGGCCACGGTGCGCACGCGGCTGACCTCGGCGGCATCGACGCCGGCCGCGTCGCCGAAGCTGACCAGAAGGGCGCCCAGGGGCCCCTCGGCGACCATGTCGAGGTGGTAGACGTTCTGCGATGCGCCGCGGACCTTGACGCCCTCCCGCACCTCGTAGCCCCGGGCGCGGTAGAAGTCGGCCACCCGGGACCTGAACACGCCCTTCCACCGCCGCCTGGGTACAAACCGGTTTCCTTCTGTGGCAGCCCGGCGCGCCGCCGCGGCACCGCACCTGCCTGACCCCCAATCTTAAGCCACCCACCCTAGGTGCGCGCGTGCGCATGGCGGAGGACGCGTGGGACCTGGAGGCCATCACGGCCAAGTGGCAGGCGCGTTGGTGGGCCGCGAAGGTCCAGCATGCGGAAAGGCCCACGGATTGGATCGGGACCGTGCCAGGGAGCGGAGTCGCGAAGCCGACTTTCTTCATCCATTTCGCCTACCCGGGAATCTCAGGGTTCCTCCATGTGGGCCACATGCGGGGCTTCACCTACACCGACGTGTTCGCCCGTTACAAGCGCATGACGGGGCACCACGTGCTGTTCCCCGCCGGCTTCCACGCCTCCGGCATCCCCGCGGTGGCCTTCGCCTCCGAGGTCAAGCGCGGGGAGAAGACGGAATACCTGCGCACCAACGGCTACGAGGGGCCCATCGAGGCGCTGTCGGACCCCAAGGCCGTCGTGGGCTACTTCGCGCGGATCTACACGAACGACTACTGGAAGAAGTTCGGATTCCTCATCGACGAGCGCCGCAACTGCACCACGATCGACCCCGCCTACAACCGGTTCATCCAGTGGCAGTTCCGCGCCCTGTCCGCCAAGGGGTACCTCATCCAGAAGCCGCACTACGCGCCCTACTGCCCTGTCGCAGGGCCCGTGGCGGTGGACAAGTCGGAGACCGACATCAAGCAGGGCGGGTCCGCCGAGGTCCTCGAGTTCGTCGCCCTCCGCTTCACCCTTCCCGCCGGCACCGTGCACGCCGAGCCCGTCATCCTCCCCTGCGCAACGCTGCGCCCCGAGACCGTGTACGGCTGCACGAACGTCTGGGTCCACCCCGACCAGGAATACCACCTCGTGCGTGTGTGGCAGGACGGTTTCGTGAAGGATTCCGACCCCAGCGAGGTGTGGGCGGTCTCCGCGCGCGGCGTCGTGAAGCTGGAGTGGCAGTTCGAGCGCGCCAAGTCCCTGCACATCAAGGTCGACGGCCGCACCCTCGTCGGCGAGAACGTCGTCGCCCCCGTCACGGGCAAGCGCGTGCCCGTCGTGGCCGGTTCCTTCGTCGACCCGCAGATCGCGACCGGGGTCGTCATGTCGGTGCCCGGGCACGCGCCCTTCGACTACGCCGCCTACAAGGACGCGGGGCTGCTGGACACCCTGGGCGCGCCTCCCGTCATCGTGACCGTCGAGGGGCAGAAGGGCATCCCCGCCGCGGAGGCGTGCAGGCGCCACAAGGTCACGAACCAGGGCGACCGCGCCCAGCTTGACGCGGCCACCGAGGAGCTGTACTCTGACGAGTTCAACAAGGGCGTCCTGACGGAGGCCTGCGGCCCGTACGCCGGCAAGCGCATCAAGGCCGTGAAGGACCAGATCAAGGCGGACTTCATCAGTGTGGCAAGCGCCGCCCCGCTCAAGGGCCACTTCCCGGCCGGCCGCATCCTGCGCCAGTTCTCGGAGCCCGTGGTGAGCCGCGCCGGCGAGATGGTCGACATCAAGCGCGTCCCCGACCAGGACTTCATCCACTACGCGGACAAGCCGTGGACCGAGAAGGCGAAGGCGCACGCCGCGTCGATGGCCGTGTTCCCGCAACGCTACAAGGACGAGCTCCCCAACGTGCTGGACTGGTTCGGGGACCGCGCCTGCGTCCGCCGTGGCGCGTGGCTGGGCACGGAGTTCCCGTTCAAGCCGGGCTGGATCGTCGAGCCCATCGCCGACTCCACGTTCTACTCCTGGTTCTACCTCGTGCAGCGATACGTCCGAAGCGAATGGAACCCAAGCCCACCCCGCGGCGGCCTGGCCGTCGAGGAGCTCACGGACGCCTTCTTCGAGTTCGTCTTCAACGGCAGGGGGTCCCCCGCCAAGCCCCTGTGGGAGGAGGTGCGCAAGGACGTCCTGTTCTGGGGCCCCGTCGACATCAACCTCGGCGGCAAGGAGCACCAGACCGTCCACTTCCCCGTCTACGTCATGAACAACGTGGCCCTGATGGAGGACCCCAGGCTGTGGCCGAAGGGCATCTTCGTCAACTGGTGGGTCACGCAGAAGGCGGGCGCCAAGATCAGCAAGAGCAAGGGCGGCGCCGAGCCCATCCCCGGCGCCGCGCGGCGCTACGGCGTCGACGCGATGCGGCTCTACTACTGCCACGTCGGCTCCCCCCACGTCGACATCGAATGGGACCCCGACCTCGTGATGAGCTACAAGGTGCGCGTCGAACGTGTCGCGCGCCTGTGCGACGAGGCGCTGGCCGCCACCGGCCCCGCCGGCCCCATGGACGCCTGGCTGGAGGCCGCCTTCGCCAAGGCGCTGGGGGCCGCGCGGTCCGCCTACGAGGCGCACGACCTGCGCACCGCCGCCACGGAGCTGGTCTACACCGTGCCGGACCTGCTGCGGTGGTACCACCGCCGCGGCGGCTCCAATGGCGCCCTGCTGCGCCGCGCGGTGCGGGAATGGGCGCAGGGGCTCTGCCCCATGCTGCCGCACCTGGCGGAGGAGATGCACGAGCGCGCGGGCGGCAAGGGACTCTGCACGGCCTCGGCCTTCCCGGACCTGCCCGAGCCCGGGCCCGCGGCACTGGCGAGCGAGGAGTACCTCCGGGCCGTGCTGGAGGACATGTTGACGGTCCGCAAGCTGGCCGGCATCGAGAGGCCGGAAAGCCTTGCCCTCTACACGACGGCGGCGTGGAAGCGCAGGCTGCTGGCGCAGGCCGCGGCGATGGCCGCGGCGGCGGGGGGCAAGTTCCCGATGGGGCAGTTCATGCAGCAGGTCATGGCCGACCCCACGATGCGCGAGCAGGGCAAGGCCGTGCAGGCCTTCACCGGCAAGCTGCCCCAGGCCGTTACGCAGACCGCGCCGTGGCAGCGCATCCTGCTCGAGGCAGGCACCGACGAGCGCCAGGTGCTGCAGGAGGCGGCTCCCTTCCTCGCCCGGGAATTGGGCGTTCCCGCCGTCCAGGTCTTCTCGGCGGACGACCCCCAAGCCCCCGATCACCCCAAAAAGGGGTTGGCAGCCCCCTTCAAGCCTGGCATCGCGATTGCCTGAACAGAACCGCCTCCACGCGAAGCGCTGGGGCCAAGCAGGGGCCATGGTTTCCTATCCGACCCGTTCGTGGGTAGGCTTCAACCACACCTGTCCGTGTCCGTTTGCGCACAAACCTACAATCTACAAATATGCCCAGACCCAATGCTAGTTGCTGGTTTCCTTATGAATGGACCCCCTTGCACGACGGACACTCACGAATACATCTACTGGTAATCTCCACCCGAGGCCCCGGTTCCACTGGAACCTGGCGCCTTTCCTTGACCGCATCGACCTGACCCCCATGGGGCCTCTTTTGATCGCCGCCAACACGACCTAGCGGGCGCTCCATAACCTCCGTTCCGCAGATTGCTTCGCTTCCCCTACGGGTCCCGGCCCCCTCCTTCGCTAGGCTAGGGCAAGCGGCGTCGTTGGCTCGGTGCGCTCGCCTCTCATTGGGCAGCCCCGATCCGGCGCCTCGCGTTCGTTCGGCTTGGGCAAGAGGCCATGCTTGGCTCGCTGCGCTCGCCTCTCATTGGGGCCTCTTGCCCATCATCTTCGCATAGAACCCGTTCGGGAACCCCCGCAGCACCTTGTTGTACGCAGCCGCCGAGCCGCCTGCCCGCAAGCGCCGCCCCGCCATGGCGAACACCACGAGGTACACGAAGAAGCCGCCGAGGTAGACCGCGCCGAGGCAGTAGAGGAACGTCGTCCAGAACGTCCAATGCCCAGGGTCGAAGGGCAGCACGGCCGCTGCACCCTCCCGTCGGATTTATAGGGCCATCCCTTCCGCGCAGACGGTCGCATGGCGGAGACCCACCTCAACCCGTACCAGATGGCGCTGTCGCAGCTGCAGGCCGTCGCCAAGCGCATGAAGCTGGACCCCAACATCCACGAGGTGCTCAAGCACCCCATGCGCAGCCTCGAGGTCTGCATCCCCGTCCGCATGGACAATGGCACCACGAAGGTGTTCACCGGCTTCCGCGTCCAGCACTCCATGGCGCGCGGCCCCGCCAAGGGCGGCGTGCGCTTCCACCAGAACGTCACCCTCGACGAGGTCAAGGCCCTCGCGATGTGGATGACCTGGAAGTGCGCCGTCGTGGGCATCCCGTACGGCGGCGCCAAGGGCGGCGTCATCGTCGACCCCAAGGAGCTCACCCACGGCGAGCTCGAGCGCATGGCCCGCCGCTACTTCTCCGAGATCTCCGTCATCATCGGCCCCCAGATCGACATCCCGGCCCCCGACGTCAACACGAACGCGCAGACGATGGCGTGGTTCATGGACACCTACTCGATGGGGCAGGGCTACGCGGTCCCCGCCATCGTCACCGGCAAGCCCGTCGACATCGGCGGCTCCGAGGGGCGCGAGAAGGCGACCAGCCGCGGCATCACGTTCTGCGTCCGCGAGGCCGCGAAGGCCATCAAGATGGACCTCAAGGGCGCGACCGTCGCGATCCAGGGCTTCGGCAACGTCGGCGGCAACTCCGCCCCCCTGCTGAGCGACATGGGCTGCAAGATCGTGGCCGTGAGCGACGTGAGCGGCGGCATCCACGACCCCAAGGGCCTGGACATCGCGAAGCTGATGTCGCACGTCAAGCAGACCGGCTCCGTCAAGGGCTTCGCGGGTGCCAAGGAGATCACGAACAAGGAGCTCCTCGAGATCAAGGTGGACATCCTCGTCCCCGCGGCCCTCGAGGGCGTCATCACGAAGGACAACGCGGCCCGCATCGACTGCAGGATCCTCGCCGAGGGCGCCAACGGTCCCACGACCCCAGACGCGGACCAGGTCCTCCTCAAGAAGGGCGTCTTCGTCATCCCCGACGTCCTCTGCAACGCGGGCGGTGTCACCGCCTCCTACTTCGAGTGGGTGCAGGGCCTGCAGTCGTTCTTCTGGACGGAGGACGAGGTCAATGACCGCCTCGACCAGATCATGACGAAGGCGTTCCACCAGGTGCACGACATCTGGGTCAAGGAGACGGCGAAGGAACCGCTCACGATGCGGCAGGCGGCGTACATGCTGGCCGTGAAGCGCGTGGCGGAAGCGATCTCGAAGCGCGGCATTTACCCGTAGGTTTTCGGCCCGCACGAACCACAGATTGCACAGATTTCACAGAACCTAGCGCGAGCTCGTTTGGTGCACAGCGGCCCGGGTTCGGTTCCAGACGGCCGAGCGCTTCGCGTTCGGTTCTGGATCATCGACTATCGTACACCCCCTGTGTGGGCGGCGGCGTGGAGCACCAGAGAAGTTGTTCTTGGTGCGCGGAGCGCACGGGTCTCGAAGCGTCCCCGAGCTTCGAGGGGCGCGCTTTGCGCGCCCCCGTTCCATCGCTTACGTCAACAGCAACCCCAAGCCGTTTGGTGGCGAAGGTCTTGTCCCTTGAGGGGCCGCAGGCCCCTCGTGTCGCGCGTGTGCACGGAGCGAGCCGTGCTGGCCGTGCCACGCGCCGCCGCCGGAGGTGCCAGTGTCATGGATTTTCTCGCTTCGGGGCGACCGATGGGTCAATCCTTGACCGGCAAGCATCCAAGGTCATCTGTGCCGTATGTGGTTCAGTTGGGGGAACCGAAACCCGCCGGACCACGCACTGCGTCCCGCTTATCTGGGGGACCCTTCTGCCGTCGCCCATGACATGGCATGGCCGCTTCCTCGGGGCCGCCGAGAACATCGGTCGCCTCGGCTTCGTCCTTGACACGGAAGGCTCCCGCTTCCTCTTCGACTACGGCATGGAGCCGGACAAGCCGCCCCTCTACCCGCTGCCCTCGCCGGCCATCGACCGCGTGTTCCTCACGCATTCGCACCTCGACCACTCCGGCATGCTCCCCTGGCTGGCCGCGCGCTACGACGCCCCCGTCCTGTGCACGCCCCCCACGGCGGAGGTGGCCACCCTCATGCACAAGGACTCCCTCAAGATCGCGCGCAGCGAAGGGTTCCCGGAGCCGTACGGCGACGCCGACATCGAGGCCACCATCGGCCTGTACGACCACCAGGACTTCACGCACCCCAAGCCGATGGGCAAGCACACCCTTCGCCTCCACTCCGCCGGCCACATCCCCGGCGCCAGCCAGATGGAGCTGCAGGGCCCCAACGGCACCCTCGTCTTCACCGGCGACCTCTACACCCGCCCGCAGCGCGTCGTCATGGCGGCCAAGCAGACCAAGGCGGACGTCCTCTTCATGGAGGCGACCTATGCCGGCAAGGAGCACCCGCCCCGGGACCAGGTGGAGCAGGACTTCCGTGACTACGCGCACGAGGTCGTCGCCCGCGGCGGCGTCCTGCTGGTGCCCGCCTTCGCGGTCGGCCGCAGCCAGGAGATCGCCATGGTCCTGGCCGAGGAGGGCCTCAACGTGTGGCTGGACGGCATGGGCCGCACGGTGGCCAAGATCTTCTCGCAGCACCCGCAGTACCTCAACGACCGCTCCGCCTACGAGCGCGCCATGGGCCGCGTCAAGATGATCCACAACCACCGCGGCCGCAGCGTCGCCCTCAAGGAGGCCGACGTCATCATCACGACGGGCGGCATGATGGACGGCGGCCCCATCCTGTTCTACCTCGATGCCGTCCGCAACGACCCCCGCTGCGGCGTCGCCATCACCGGCTACCAGGCCGAAGGCACCAATGGTCGCCGCCTTCTGGAGAAGGGGGAACTGGACTTCGACCCCCGCGCCCCCGGCACCAAGGTGCACCGCCTCAACTGCGAGGTGCGTTCCTTCGACTTCAGCGCCCACGCCGGCCACAAGGACCTCGTCGACTTCGCGCGCCGCACCGGCGCCAAGGACATCGTCCTCTTCCATGGGGACAAGCGCGAGGCCCTCGTGGGCGACCTCAGCGACTTCGCCACGGTGCACCTGCCCATGGTGGACCAGCCGTTCGTGATCAAGTAGGACACCGGACGGCTGGAGCGCACCGGAAGCCGTCCGGCCGCGTCAGAAACCGCTCGCCAGGTGCGCCGCCATGCGGGCCTTCACGCGCGTGAGGACGTCCTCGTTGTCGTAGGCCCGCTCCGCCTTCTTCGGCGCGCGGATCGCCTTGTCCAGCAGCGGCAGCGCGCGGGTCAGCTCGTCCACGATCGTGATGTCGGCCATGCGGGCCGTGCGGCTGAGCGGGTTGAGGTCGATCGTCACGACGGTCTTCCCCATCCTCTTGAGCGCCTGGCAGCGGTCGCCGTCCTCCAGGGGCACGATGACGAGGTCGGCGGTGCCGATGCCGGCCTTGCAGCACCTGCCGCGGTCCGAGTCGAGACCGGGGATCTGGAAGTCCGGCTTCGCTCCCAGGACGGTGCCCTTGATGGCGCCGGACTTCTCCATGGCACGCACCAGCTTCGCGACCCGCTCCTCGGAGCGGTGGAACAGGTTCACCTCCAGCGTGATGGACGGCCACGCCCGCGCGATGGAGTCGCACAGCCCCGCCGCCAGCGCCACGACGTTGCCGTTCAGGGACAGGACTGGCCGCTTCGCGGCACGGATGCGGCGCGCGGCCTCCTGGATCGCCTCCACGGCCTCGGGCGGCGTCTTCTCGCCCAGGAGATAATCGAACGCCTCGCCGCGACCATGCGCGATCAGGCCCGTGGGGTGCACCCAGCCGGCCGTGACGGCGTCCTTCATGCGCTCGCGCACGCGCAGGCTCGCGTAGCGCGGATGCGAGGCAGGGATGTTGCTGCCGGTGCCCGCGGCCGGGGGGGCCGATTCCACGGCCCCCTCCCTCGCGTCGCCATCGGCCGGGGCCTGCGCCGGCACCCCGGCTGGCTTGGAGGCGCGCCGCGGGGCGCGCGGGGCCTTGGCCTTGGTCGCGGGGGTCATGCGTCCCATTCCATGGAGAGGTCCTTGGCGGGGGCCTTCTGCGTGAGCCATCCGAGGCTGACGCGGTCCGCCCACCCGTACTCGAGGAGGTTGTCCGGCCGGATGCCCCCCGAGGCTTCAACCTTGATATGGGGGAACTCGGCCCGCACCGCCCGCGCCCAGGCTTCCCCGACGGCGCCAGCCTGGTTGTCGATCAGCAGCCAGTCGGCGCCGGCGGCGGCCGCGGCGCGGGCGTCCTCGTGGCTCTCCACCTCGCACGTCACGGTCCTGCCGCGGGCGGCGGCGACCACCCTGCGAACGGCGGCGTCGACGTCGCCGGCGCAGGCGGCGATGTGGTTGTCCTTCACCATCGCCGCGTCCCAAAGGCCCATGCGGTGCGGGTCGCCGCCCCCCACGCGGACCGCCTCCTTCTCGAAGGCGCGGAAGCCAGGCGTCGTCTTGCGCGTGGCGGCCACCTGGGCGCGCGCGCCTGCCTTCGCCAGGGCATCGGCAAGCTCCCGCGTGAGGCTTGCGATGCCGGCCATGCGCGCCAGGAGGTTGAGGGCCAGCCGCTCGCCCGCAAGGAGGGCCTGGGCCGGGCCGCGGACCTCCAGCAGGGGGGCGCCGGGGGACGCCCAGGCTCCTTCGGTGGCGCAGGGGGTGGCCGTGGCGCCGAGCCGGCGGAACACCTCGGCGGCGTGGGCGGCACCGGCCACCAGCAGCCGCTCCCGCGCGACGATGCGGGCGCTCCCCTGCTCGCCTGCGGGCAGCGCCGCCGCGGTGAGGTCGCCGGGCCCGAGGTCCTCCTGGAGGTAGAGGCCGAGCCAGTCCGGCGTCGAGGGCACGCCGGGGGCACAGTTGCTGGCTATTTTGCGGCTTGCCCGTCAAACGGTCGCGCCACAGCGGTTTTGTGCAGGCAGGCCGAGTGCGGGGCGTGCGCTGGCTCCTTGCCGCCGGGACCCTCCTCCTCTGCCTCCCCATGGCACAGGCGGCCCTGGACCTGTCGGTGGACCTGTCCGCGGGGGAGCTCAAGCCCGGCACCGACCAGGCGACGGCGACGGTGCGCGTGGGACTGGACTGCCAGCAGGCGCTGCTGCGGGCCCGCGGGACCGCGGATTCGCTGCCCGTGCCCATCAAGACCTCGGGCTCCCCCGCCGTCGTGGTGAGCGGCAACCCGGTCGTGAACCTCCCCCTGGAGCCCTGCCGCAAAGGGGAGCAGGCCACCGAGGTGTCCGCGGGCTACGCCGTCGGCGTGCTGGCCGGCGCCCCCGCCAACCGCCCCCTGGGGTTCAACATCACGGCCGAGCTCCCCTCCGACGTCCCCACCCTCGCCACCGCCGAGAGCAAGACCGTGCCGCTCTCCGTGAAGGCGAAACCCATCGTGCTCGTGGTCGTCGTGCAGGTGCCGCAGGCCCTCCACCTCACCCAGTCCAACCAGACGTTCCTGCTGAGCCTGGCCAACAAGGGCAACACGCCCGTGCACGTCCGCGTGACCCCTGCCTTCTCCTCGCCCGACGTCCGGTCCTATCCCGCCGAGACGGACCTCGGCACCGAGGCCATCCCCGGGTCCGGGTCCCCCACCGCCGACCTCAGGTTCTCCCTTGAGGCCCCCACCATGGACAAGCTGCCCGAGTTCACCGGGCACCTCGACATCGTCGCGCACGCCATCGAGGGCGGCGCCCCCGACACGCAGGTGCGCGCCGACCAGTTCTTCCGCAACGAGGTGGCACCGCCGAAGTCCTCGCCCGCCTCCCCGCTGGTGCTGGCCGGCCTTGCGCTGCTGGCCTGCGCCCGCGCGCGCCGCCGCCCTTAAGGGCAAGGCACGGGTCGCCGGCGCCATGGGACTCCAGGTCGGCATCGTGGGCTGCGGGGCCATCGGCTCCGAGGTCGCGAGGGCCGCAAGCGCGATGGGCGGCATCGATGCGGTGTGGCTCTTCGACATCGACCCCGACGCCACCCGCCTCCTCGCCCGGCTGCCCCGCACCAAGGTCGCGCCCACCGCGGCGCACCTCGTGGAGAAGGCGCACCTGGTCATCGAGTGCGCCAACAAGGGGGTCGTGCAGACCGTCGTGCGGGACGCCCTGGCCGCGGGCAAGAAGACGATGCTGATGACCATCGGGGCGCTGGCCGACGACGCGCTGCGCGCCGAACTCGTGGGCCTTGCGACGCAGACCGGCGGCAAGATCTACCTGCCCAGTGGCGCCGTCATGGGCGTGGACGGCGTGAAGGCGGCGGCGGAGGCGGACCTGAAGTCCGTGACGTTGGTCACGACCAAGCCGCCGGCCGGGCTTGACAAGAAGACGGACCGCTGGACGCTGCTGTTCTCGGGTCCGGCCCGCGAGGCGGTGGAGAAGTTCCCCAAGAACGTCAACGTCGCCGCCACGCTCTCGCTGGCGGGATTGGGCTTCGACCAGACCCACGTCCAGGTCGCCATCGATCCTCTGGCCACGCGCAACTCGCACAAGGTCATCATCGAGGGCACCTTCGGCCGGGCCCGCATCGAGGTGGAGAACCTGCCCAGCCCCGCCAATCCGGCCACCAGCTACCTTGCGTCGTTGTCGGCCATCGCCTTGCTGCGACGGATCGTGTCTCCCATCGAGATCGGAGCCTAGCGCCCCGCTATGTGGGGCCGCAGGCCCCACGACGCAACGTGATCGACCTTCGTTTGAAGGTCGGGATCGTGTCTCCCATCGAGATCGGAGCCTCCGCCCCGCTATGTGGGGCCGCAGGCCCCACGACAACCCAGGCATTGTCAGGTCCCGTCCAGAAAGGCAATATATGAACGACCTTCGTGGGAATCGCGATGAGCCGCAAGCTCGCCTTCCTGCCCCTGCTCCTTCTGGCGCTCCTGCCGCTGGGGCAGGCCAACGCCCAGGCCCTTGACGACCTGACCCTGACCCTCGGGGCCGTGAAGGGCGTCATCTCGGAGGACAGCCTCGGCGTCGTCCCCTACAAGGGCAACCTGACGGTGGCCGTCGAGGTGCGGGCAGGCTGCGCTGCCATCGCGCGGGCCGTGGCCGCTGACCCTGAGATCGACCACATCGACGTCGCCGTCGTCAACCCCCCGGCCTGGATGAACGCTGAGGCCCAAGACATCGAGATGGACCCGAAGGGTTGCATCGGCTCCATCGATGGTTACCAGACCGTCGCGGGCGAGTACAAGATCGGCCTGGGGCCCGGGGCTCCCGGAATCCTCCCCCAGAGCGTGAACCTGACCGCCAGCCTGGAAGGGGTGGACGACTCCGAGTCCGCCCCAAAGCAGCTCCAGTTCAAGGTGCAGTTCCACGGCAACTACACCCTGACGCCCAGCGTGCAGTTCCCCCTCAAGGTCACCGGCAACCAGGCCAACTTCACGGTCACCCTGACCAACACCGGCAACTCCCGCAACATGATCATGGTCGAGGACATGCATGCCTCCACGGGCGCCTTCTCCGGCCTCGGCTCCGAGGTCTACGACCCGCCGAAGACCGTCACGCTGCCCGTCGTGTTCAAGGCCCCCGCCAAGTGCTGGACGAACGCCACCGTGCAGTTCACGACCGCCACCCATTACCTGACGCTCAGCCAGTTGGCTGGCTCCTACCACGAGGTGCGCCACTACTCGTGGGACTTCACCAACGCCGAGGCGGGCAACTGCAAGGACACCAAGTCCTCCCCGCTGGGCGGCTGGGTGCTGGTCTCCTCCATCCTGGGCGCCGCCTTCGTGGCCCGCCGCCGACACGTTTAGGCGAACGGCCCTGCAGACCTCGGCTACGCGGTCGGTGGATCCGGCATGCGCCGGAGCCCCTCCTGACCTCGGCTACGCCTCGGTCAGGCGGAACATCTCGTCCAGGGTGCGCCTGGCCCCTGCAAGGTCCACCTCGGGGATCTGCACGACCTGGTCCGCGCGCGGCGCCTGCAGCACCTGCAGGATGCTGGCGAGGCCGGTCTTCTTCATGTGCGGGCACTGCACGCATGCCCCGTAGATGTTGAGCGCAGGCATCTCGGCGCGCATGCGGTCCGCCGTGCCGCACTCCGTGATGGGCATGATGTCCACGCGGCCGTCGGCCTCGAGCTTGCGCGCGTACTCCATCATCTTCTCCGTGGAGCCCACGTAGTCGGCCTCCAAGAGCACCTTGGGGTCGCATTCGGGGTGGGCGAGGATGACCAGCTTGCGGCCCTCGGAGGCGGCCTGCTGCCGCCAGGCGCGCGCGCTCTCGGCGGTGAACTGGACGTGGACCTCGCACTCGCCTTCGTGGATGTGGACGGTCTTCTCGCCGGCCAGCTCCTTCTGCAGGTGCGCCCCCATGAAGCGGTCGGGCACGAAGATGAGTTCCTTTCCCGGGAGCCGGCGGGCGATGGCGAGGTAGTTGGCGCTCGTGCAGGTGACGTCGCAGGCCGCCTTCACGGCGGCCGTCGTGTTCACGTAGCACATCACGGGGACGCCGGGATGCTCCTTCTTGAGGGTGAGGACCTGTTGCGGGGTGATGCCGTCGGCCAGGCTGCACCCGGCGCCTGGCTCCGGGATGAGGACCGTCTTTCCAGGGTTGAGGATCTTGGCGGTCTCCGCCATGAAGCGGACGCTCGAGAACAGGATGGTGCCCTGGGTGGCCGCCATGGCCTTCTTGCTGAGGCCGTAGGAGTCGCCGACCTCGTCGGCCACACCGTACACGATGTCGGGAGTCTGGTAGCTGTGCGCCAGGATGATGCAGTCGCGCTCGCGCTTGAGGTGGTTGATCTCCAGCGTCAGAGGGGCGATGAGGCGGCACATCTCCAGGCCCCACCGCTGCGGCTGGGCGATGCGGGATTCCAGCCGGCGGGCCTCCGCCTCGACCTCGGCCGGGGTCCACTTCCGTGCGCAGACGTAGTGGGCGGGGAGGGGGGCGGCGGGGCGGTCCAGGACAGTGGCCATCGAGATTCCAGGGGGGAGCGCGCTCCCATTCCTTGTTCACTTTGACCTTGTACTAAACGGTTCGTGTGACGGCCGTCATCCCGTCCAGGCGGACCACACGGACCACCGGCTTCCTGCAAGGAGGAACCCGAGCCGCACCGCCACGAAGCCCGCCTGCCCCATGAGGACATCCGCCACGATGTTGGGCCATGACTCGTACTCGAACAGGCCCTTGCCATTAGGGTCCGGCTTGATGTGGCGCAGCACGGCCTCCAGGGCCTCGTACCCGATCAGGAGGGCCAGCACCAGCACGAAGGAGTCCAGCAGGAAGCCGAGCGCGACCCCGCTGCTGACATGGACGAGGGTCCACCGGTCGAAGGGAAGCTGGCCGGGGGCGTACAGCGACACGGGGGGGCCAGGTGGACGCCGCAAAAAGCGTGACCTTGATGGATTTCAGGCCCAGTCCGCCCGGGATTCCTTGCATATAGGCCGTCCGGGACAACCTCGGCGAGCAGCTTAGCCCCTCGGCGGACGAACCAAGACCATGGACACCGCAATGACCGTCATCGTCATCGCCGCAGTGGTCGCGCTTGCGACGCTGGGCGCACTCGCCTTCAGCGCCTCTGCGCGCCGCAGCCGCCTCTTCGAGGGCACCCGCAGGGCCCGCGTCGTGCGCGAACCTGCGACCGTGTACGAGACCCCCGACGTCGTCGACCGCCCCGTCATCGACCGCCCCATCACCGAGGAGCGCCGCGTCGAGCGCCGCTCCCGCCCCAGCCGCGCCACCCGCTCGCGCCGCTTCGAGGACGATGAGGATTACGAGGAAGTCGAGACGACCCGCCGCCGCCTCTAGTCCGCGTTCCTGCCGGCTTTTCCTCCTTCCTTCCTCCTTAGTTTTTGTCCCTGGCCACGCCCCAGGTCCTTTTGGGGTCTGTTCACGGTCCGGAGACCTCAGGAAGCCCCAGTCCCACCATCCTGGGCAAGCTTCGGTGCACCGGCGGCCTCATGTGAGGCATGCAGGTCGGCGCTTCGCCGATGAGCTTCGAGATCATGGACCGGGCCGCCGCGGGCCGCCTGGGAAGGTTCACGACCCCCCACGGCAAGGTCACGACCCCCACCCTGATGCCCGTGGTGAACCCCAACCTTCCCCTGGTGCGGCCGCAGGAGATGAAGGAACTCTTCGGCGCCGAGATGGTGATCACCAACTCCTACGTGGCGCACAAGCACGACGCCCTGCGGACCCAGGCCCTGGCCGAAGGCATCCACAAGGTCATCGGCTGGGAGGGCGCCCTCATGACCGACTCCGGCACGTTCCAGATGTACGTCTACGGCGACGTGCAGGTGGGCGCGGACGAGATCGTGCAGTTCCAGCGTGATGTCGGCGTCGACGTGGCCACCTGCCTCGACCTCTTCGTGACCCCTGACATGACCCGCGCACAAGCCGAGGAGGCCGTGCGGACCACCATCGAGCGGACCCGCTCAGCCGTGGCCCACAAGGGCAAGAGCCTGCTCAACGCCACTGTGCAGGGCGGCATCCACCTCGACCTGCGCAAGGCCTGCGCCCAGGCCTACCGCAGCCTCGACATCGACTACCACACGATCGGTGGCGTGGTCCCCGTCATGGAGCGCCAGATGTACCCCGACCTCGTGGAGATGATCCTGTGGTCGCAGGCGGGCCTGCGCAAGGACCGGCCCGTCCACCTCTTCGGCGCGGGGCATCCCCTCGTGTTCCCGCTGGCGACAGCCCTGGGCTGCGACCTATTCGACTCCTCCTCCTACGCCAAGTACGCCAAGGACGGCCGCATGATGTTCGAGTGGGGCACCGCGCACCTGTCCGAGCTCGTGGAGGTCCCCTGCTCGTGTCCTCCCTGCGCACGGCATGGCGCCGACGGCCTGAAGGCCCTCCCCCCGCGGGACAAGGAACGCGCCCTCGCCGAGCACAACCTCTACGTCTCCTTCCAGGACCTGCGCCGCATCCGCACCGCCATCCGCGAAGGCAACCTCTGGGAGCTCGTGGAGCAGCGCGCGGCCTGCCACCCCATGCTGGCCGCCGCCACGAAGAGGCTCGGCGACCCCGCCTACCAAGGGTGGCTGGAGGAGCGCGAACCGGTCTCCGGCACGCGGGCCCTGCGCTACACGGGCGCCCTCACGCACAACCGCCCCATCTTCCGCCGCATCGCGGAGCGCCTGCGGGCCCGCGTCGTGCCGCAGGGGGAGCCCGTAGAGGTCGAGGCGGATGGCCCGTACGCCGCCAAGGGCGACATGAAGAGGGAGCTCGGCCTCCACAAGGAGCCGGACAACAAGCCCTACGGCGGCCGCCTCGGCAATCTCGACGCCGGCATGGACCACGCGGTCATCTGCGCCCTCGGCCCCGTGCCCCTGGGCCTCGATGAAGCCTACCCGTTCGCGCAATCGGTCCTGCCCCGTCTCGACGGCCTCGACCGCGGCCACATGGGGTGGGTCGGGCAGGCGAAGGACCGTTTCCTCGAGGCGCACGGCTTCGTCCCCGCCATCCCGGGCGGCCCGGGACCCGGCGGGAAAGTGGACCTCGACGTGCTGCGCATCACGCGCACGGCGGATTGGCAGTTCGGGGCTGGCGCCGGAGCCGCCCTCACGCAGGGAGCGCTGCGGATCGAGAAATCGGCCAACACCGACAAGGTGCGGACCGTGCACCTCGATGGCGCCCACATCCTGAGCCTGCGCGCCGGCGACGGGTTCTGGACCCTCAAGGCCGCGGGGGCCGCAGCCCTCCACAAGGCGCTGCCCTCCCCCGCCAACCGGGTCGTCGTGAAGGCCGACAGCGTCCCGTTCAACCGCGTGGGGAAATCCGTCTTCAGCCAGTTCGTGCTCGCATGCGACCCTGGGCTGCGGCCTGGGGACGAATGCCTCGTCGTGGATGAGAAGGACGCCCTGGTCGCCGTGGGGCAGGTGCTGCTGAACGCGGAGGAGATGGCTGATTTCCAGAAGGGGATGGCCGTGAAGGTGCGGGAAGGGATCGCCGCGTAGGGGAGCGCGAACGAGCCCTCCCCTGAACCACAGATGGCACCGATGGGGCGGATGCCGTCATTGGTTCCATCGCGTCGAGTGTCCTTGGGACGTGCGTTCTCCAAATCCACCCGGTCGTGCGTTCGACCCATCGGTCTGTCGCAAAACCGCAGCCAGTCAGACGCTGCCGTGGCGCCGACGCCGGAGTCCAGGACAACGTGTTGGAAGGGCAAGCGATGGAATGGGGCGCGCGAAGCGCGCCCGCCACAACCCCCAATGCCCTAGGGCAATCTCCGCGTGTTCCGCGCATCCGCGCGAGCCTGGGGCTGGCTCCGTGCCGACGGCCTCCCTGAATTCGACGTTTTTTCGCTTGCTCGGGAACCGGCCCTCAGCTCGACGCCTTGCCCGGCCCGGCTTCGTCTTCCTTCGCCTCGCGTTGCAGCCGGGTCTCCGCCACGAAGGCCTTGGCCTCCGTGTGCCAAGCCTTCGCCTCCTCCATCGTGGGGGCGTGCTTGGGGTCGGCCTCCTCCAGGGCGCGCTGCACGAGCGCGGGGGGGGTCTGGGCAAGGTCGCGGATGCGGGCGACCCCGACCTCGGTGAGCTGCACGGCGGCCTCGGGCTTGAGGCTTGACAGCCGCAGCAGCCCCGCCACGTTGCGGCAGCGGCCCAGCTGCGAGGCCGGGATGTCGAGCTTCTGGGCCAGCTTCTTCAGGTTCACGTGCATGAACTCGAAGCCTCCCTTGATCCCGAGGGCGGTGAGGCGCTTGCGCTGCGCCTCGTCGATCCACCCGAACGACTCGATGCTCACCCGGCTCGCCTCGCGCTTGCCCATGCGTGCCGCGACGATGCCCACGACCACGAGGAGGACGATGACCACCCAGGGCAGGAGGTCCCACAGGCCGCCGGTGGGCAGCGCGCTGGCCGTGACCTTGATGATGATGGCCCACGCCACGTTCACGATGGCGCCGACGATGCCCAGCACGACGAGGAGCCGGGGCAGCGGCACCCGCAGGACGACCCCGAGCGCCCCCGCGCCCAGCACGCCGGCGCCCTGCACGGGGGCCACCGCGATGATTCCGAGGCCCAGCAGGCCCCAGCGGGCGAGGAAGTGGCGGCGGCGCCAAGCCATCTGCTCGGCCGCCATGAGGATGTTGCCGATGAAGCGGGCATCGCGAAGGCCCTCGACCGCGCGCCAGGCCAGGGGCACGATGAGGAAGAGGGTCGCCGCCATGTTGAGCACGCCCATGAGGATGACGAGCCAGAGGCTGAGGTCGACGCGCGGGCCGAAGGCGTAGAAGGCGGCGGCCTGCCCGCCCGCCACCGTGGTGATGCCGATGAACCACAGCAGGGAAAAGAAGGTGGCGCGGTCGAAGAGGAAGCTGACGACGACGATGGCCGCCATGGCCGCCCAGCACACCGCGGAGACGAGGAGGGAGACCCGCAGGACCGGCGGGTACCTCTTGCGGTGGTCCCGCAGGTGGGCCTTGAGGGCTTCGCGGGCCGCCTCCGTCATGGCCCGCCCTCCGTCCGGCCGCGCAGGGGAGGGCATCGGTCCCCGCAGGCACGGCCACGCCTTAAGGCGCTGCACTCCCCGAACCTGGCTGGGGTGCGCGCGGAGCCTCGACGCGAAACGAGGGCCCCCGCAGGCCCGCATCGACCCACAAACCCGTCACGTGAAGCCTCGGGAAGGGAACTTCCTTGGAGGCAGGGGCTTCCACGCGAAATGAAGGGGTCAACAGGAACGAGGCAGGCCGGGGGCGAACCTATATTTCCCCTGGCCACTTCGGTCGAAATCCCGCTTCGTGCAGGACCGATGCAACCCATGGAACCGCTGGGAGGCGGACTTCATGGCTGGCCGCGCGAATCGAGGATGGGAGGCTCCAGATGGCCGTCAACGATCTCTTTGGGCAGCTGCTTCAGGTCGAACCGCTCTTCACGAACAAGGAAGTGATGCGTGCCTCGTACACGCCGGACGACCTGCCGCACCGTGACTCCGAGATCCGGGCCCTTGGCTCCCTGCTGGTCCCCGCCCTGCGCGGCGAGACCCCCTCCAACGTCTTCATCTACGGCAAGACCGGCACCGGCAAGACCGCGTGCGTCAAGTACGTCGGCAAGGAGCTCAGCACGAAGGGCACCGAGCTGGGCAAGCGCGTCAACCTGATCTACATCAACTGCGAGATCGTCGACACGCAGTACCGCGTCCTGCAGAACATCGCCAACGCCTTCGTGCCCGCCGAGAACTGGAGCCAGCGCATCCCCTTCACCGGGTGGCCGACCGACGAGGTCTACGAGGCCCTGCGCCGCTACGTCGACGGCTGGCTCAAGCAGGACGACACCCAGTGGGTGCGCGACGCCTCCCGCACCGGCGGCGAGGTCACCATCATCGTGCTGGACGAGGTGGACAAGCTCAAGGGCGACGAGGTCCTCTACAACCTCAGCCGCATCAACTCCGACCTGGAGCACAACAAGGTCTCCGTCATCGGCATCAGCAACGACCTCAAGTTCACGGAGTTCCTCGACCCCCGCGTCAAGAGCTCCCTCGGCGAGGAGTCCATGATCTTCGCGCCCTACGACGCCAAGCAGCTCGAGGACATCCTGGGCCAGCGCGCCGGCATGGCCCTCAAGCCCAACGTCGTGCAGGAAGGCGTCATCCCCCTCTGCGCCGCCCTCGCGGCCCGCGAGCACGGCGACGCCCGCCGCGCCCTCGACCTCCTGCGTGTCGCGGCCGAGCTGGCCGAGCGCGACCGCAACCCCAAGGTCACGGACGCCCACGTCCGCATGGCGCAGAACAAGATCGAGCTGGACCGCATCTCCGAGGTCGTGCGCACCCTGCCGACACAGAGCAAGCTGGTCTTGCTGGCCACCATCCTCGGCGAGGAGAACAACCGCGACCAGGGCGTCCACACCCTCACCACGGGCGAGGTCTTCGACGTCTACAAGGAGCTGTGCAAGAGCACGGGATCCGACATCCTCACGCAGCGCCGCATCACGGACCTGATCTCGGAGCTGGACATGCTGGGCATCTTCACGGCCCGCGTCATCTCGAAGGGGCGCTACGGCCGCACCCGCGAGATCCAGATGAGCTGCCCCATCGACTCCACCAAGCGCGTGCTGGAGGAGGACGAGCTGATCCGCACCGTCGTGAACTTCCGGCCACGCAAGCAGAACCGCCTCGTCTGAGGCTTCGGCCTGCCGTCCGCAGAGAGCGCAGAGAGGGGGAGTCTTGGCTGGCCCCTGGTTTTCGGCGCCCACCGAACACAGATGGCACCGATGAGGCGGATGCTCCCACTCGCCGGAATTGACCCATCGCTCTGTTGCAAGGGGGCGCGCGAGGCGCGCCCGCGCAAACCTGTCACGGAACCCACGGAACCTTGGAAACCGAGACTCAAGCTTGGCTTTGCGGTTTCCGTGGCTTCCGTGGCCAGGAAGGGGGAGGGCGGCCGCGTGGCCGCGGCATCCGCTGTGAAGTCCTGGGCATCGACTATTGCTGCGGCGGTGGCTGCAAGGGCTCCAGCCCCTCGTCCTTGCCCTTGCCCGCCAGTTTCCTCGCCGCCGTGACACCGTAGGGCAGGGCCACCAGGACGCCGAGGCTCACCACCAGCATCACCTTCGTGTCGCCGCCCGCGTTGCTGAAGTTCGTGGAGGGACCGCGCAGGTCGTCGACGAAGAGCTTGATGAGCCCGAACCACGGGAGCTCCCCGCGCGCCTTGCCGAGGACCCAGTCCAACCGGGCAGGACCGGTGGCCAACCCGTTGGCGCACTGGTCCGCGACCTGGTTGTTGTCGCCCTTGGTGATGAAGCCGGAGTCCGCCATCGTCCAGCGGTGCGGGCCCGTCGTGCCCCCGAGGGTGCAGTGGGTCAGCGACGTCACCGCCTTCTGGTCCAGGGTCGCGACGTGGAAGATCCCCAGGTCCGGCACGGAGTACGTGTGGTCGGAGTCGTTGACCTGCACGTAGAAGAGGGCGCGATGGATGATGGGGGTCACCTGCGTGCTCCCGCCAGGGCGGTAGACGACGACGTCGCCGGCCTTCGCGTAATGCGTGGCGCCCGCCTGCGCGAGGGTGGCCACCTGCGCGCGGTCCGTGATGTGGCGCACGAAGACGAGGTCCCCGGGGTCGATGGTCCCGATGCGCCCGTAGCGCAGGGGCTTGCAGTCCTTCCCGTAGGAGGGGCCCACGCCGTCGAGGCCGACGTCGGCGCAGTGCATCATGCTGCCCGAGGTGACCACGACGACGGGGTAGCCGCCGGCGATGGGCTGCCCGGTGGCCGCGTACAGGACCCCCAGGAGCGCGAGGATGACGAAGGCCCCCGCCAGGACCTCGCGGACGGCGGGGTAGGGGGAGTCGTCGCGGGTGAGGAACCGGTGTAGCCGGGGCGCCCTCTCGCGCAGCCAGGCGACCCGGGACACGGGCGTTCGATTCGGGCGGGGCACAAAGCCTCTCCCGTGCCGCCGCGTCCCGCCGCTACGGCCCGCGTGGCGCACGAAGGCGGCGCGCCAGGCCGACGAGGGACGGCGCCGCCAGCAGGACGCCCAGCGTGACGACGAGGAGCACCTTCGCGTCCATGGAGGCGTTGGCGAAGTTCTTCGTCGCACCGGGGGGACTCCGCAGGTCGTCCACGAAGAGCTTCACGAGGCCCACCCACGGCACCTCGCCGCGCGCCTTGCCGATCACCCACTCCAGCCGCACGGGGCCGGAAGCGTTGCCGGGGCACTGGTCCGCGGCCAGGTTGTTGTCGCCGCGCGTGACGAAGCCGGAGTCCTTCGTCAGCGGAAGGATGCAGCCCGTCACCGCCACGAGCCGGGCCTGGTCGAGGCTGGAGGCATGGGAGATGCCGAGGTCCGCCACGGAGTAGGTGCCATCGCTCTCCGCCTGCACGAAGAAAAGGGCGCGATGGATGATGGCGGTGGCCGTCAGGGAGCCGCGCGGGTGGTACACGATCACGTCGCCAGCCTTCCCGTACGTCGCGTCCCCATCACCGGCCAGGGTGGCGACGTCCCTCACGGAATCCACGCTGCGCACGAACACCAGGTCGCCGGGGTCGATGGTGCCGATGCGGCCATAGTTCCCCGACTCGCAGGTCCTGCCGTAGTTGGCCTCGAGCGTGCCCGCGTTGCGGCAATGCATCATGCTGCCGGATGTGACCACCACCACCGGCCGCCCGCCGGCCAGGGGCTGCGCCGTTGCGCCATAGAGGAGCGCCAGCAGGACCAGGATGACGAGGGCGCCGCCCACGACCTCGCGCACGAGGGGATAGGGCCGGTCGCCCCGCGTGAGGAAACGGTGCAGCCCCGGCGCACGGTCCTTGAGCCACGCCACGCCACGCCGAACGCCGCGCGCCCCAAAGCCCCTGCGGTCCCGACCCCAACCCCTTTGACGGAGAGGCCCCTGCCAAGAGCACCCATGAAGGCCGCCCCCCAGCGCAAGGCCGCGGTGCATGCCGCGGCGGCGCACCTGCCGACCCGGTTCGGCACCTTCCAGATCCATGTCTACCGCGACGTGCCCACCGGCAAGGAGCATGCCGCCATCGTGAAGGGGTTCGTGTCGGAGCAGAACTGCCCCGACCCCGTGTTGGTGCGCATCCACAGCGAATGCCTCACGGGCGACATCTTCGGCTCGAAGCGGTGCGACTGCGGCCCCCAGCTGCACGAGGCCCTTCGGCGCATCGAGAAGGCGGGGCGCGGCGTCATCCTGTACCTGCGCCAGGAGGGGCGTGACATCGGGCTCACCAACAAGATCCTCGCCTACGAGCTGCAGGAGCAGGGGCTGGACACGGTGGAGGCGAACCTCGAGCTGGGGCATCCGGCCGACGCGCGCACGTACGATGCCGCGAAGGACATCCTCGACGACCTCGGGGTGCACTGCGTGAAGCTGCTGACGAACAATCCCGACAAGGTGACGGCCCTGCAGAAGCTGGGCTTCAACTGCCTCGAGCGCGTGCCCTTGGAGATCGACCCTGGCGAGGCCAACCGCGGGTACCTGGAGACGAAGCGCGACAAGATGGGGCATTTGCTTGACAAGCTGTGACCAGTCAACCATATGGCCGGGTTTCGCTGCCCACTGAACCACAGATGCCACAGATGGACGCAGATACAGGTCCCTTCAGGCTCAACGTTGGACCCAGAATCTCAACTTCGAGTCTCCAAAGCCACCTGCCTCTGATTTGACGCATCGGTCGCCGTGAAGACCCGAGGCTCAGGTCCTAGGGGTGTGTGTGGGCGGCGGCGGGTTGTTCCTGCAAGCGATGGCATGGGGCGCGCGAAGCGCGCCCGCCGAAACCAATCCAACGCTGCGGAGCCGTGCGCCCCGCGCACCAAGAACAATTTTTTCAACCTCCGCGCCCCCGCCGCCGTCCAAGGGGTGTTAGGCTCAACATGATCCAGAACCGAACGCGGAGGGGCCGACCACCCAGAATGCTGGAGGCATCACAAGTTAGGAAATGCCGCCCGTGACCTCAACCCAGACTCTTCGTCATCAGGCGGCGGTTGTGGACCCCGAACCCGAGCCGCTTGTACAACTCCAAAGCACGCGGGTTGCCGATGTCGACCTCTAGGTGCATGGCCCTTGCGCCTCCTCTCCCCGCCTCCTTCGCCATCGCCTCAAGCAAGGCGGTCCCGATGCCCTGGCCGCGGTGGCTTGCGACGACGTACAGTTCATCCGCGAAGGCGTCGATTCCGCCGAACTCGATGCTGTAGCCGAACACGTAGACACCGTACCCGATCACTTGATCCTCCTCTTCTGCAAGCACGACCCCCCCACGTCCCGGCTCGGCCAGCAACCTCGCCACCGCCGACCGGCGCCCCTCCGGCGTCGTCGCCAACTGCTCATGCAGGTGAAAGTCTGCAATGTGGGGCAGGGCCCGGTCCAGGTCGGCTGAAGCCGCCGTGCGCAGCCTCATTCTCCCCTCGCGTCCCATTGGTGCGCCTCGCGGAACCAGGCCATGGTCCCGGCATCCAGGTCGGCGGCCGTGCGCAGGTGGATGCGGATGGAATACCGGTTCCCCGCCTCATCGTGCCGCACGCGATCGGAAGGGACGGCGCAGGGCAACAGGAAACGCACCACGATGCTCCCGTCAAGGTTGGCGGCGTTGCACCACAGGAACCGGGTTCGGCCCATGAGCGCGACGCGGCTCTTCGTGGCGGTGACCGTGAATGCGCGTACCGGTCGCATGGAGTCCACGAACTTCGCCAAGAGTGCGGCGGCCTGGGGGCGGTCCTTGAAGAAAAGGGCCGCCGCGACCTCATCGTCTGGGGAGACGTAGGGAACCGGCTGAGGCACGACCAGGGGACTTCATCCCCGTTGAAAGAGGGAACCGATGGAGGGCTGAGCCGGGTTGCTTCAGGGCCCGTAGGCGCGCACTGGGATGCCAGCCTGCTGGATGCGGGCAAGCCCTTGGTCGGCGGTCACGAGGACATAGCGTCCGGCCGCGGCGGTCCCCGCGATCAAGGCGTCAAGTTGGCCAAGGGGGATGCCCTTGCGCATCATCTGCACCTGGATCTCTGCGGCGTGGCTGGCGGCGTGCTCGCTGAGTTCCGCCAGGGGCATGCTGGCTGCGACGGCCTCGAACTCCGCTTCCTCGAGCCGGTCGCCTCGCCACAGGAAGCCGAAACGGAGCTCGAAGAGCACCAGGGGAGACAAATGGGCGACTGCGCCTGCGCCGGCAAGTTGCTCCCACAGGTCGACGGCCTGCTTGCGGCCGCGCAAGAGGTCCACGAGGAACGAGGTGTCCGGGAGGACGTTCACAGGAGGCCTAGACGGCGGTACCGGTCCGTGGCGGCTTCGCGTTCGAGGGCCCGTTGCTTGTCCAGGAGGTCGCGCATGGCCTTGCCCTTGGCGGGACTGACCAGCCCGCTGAGACGGCGCATCGGGTCTTCCTGGGGGCGCAGGAGCCGTTGCACGACTTCGCTGAAACTCTCGTCCCCGCGTTTGGCCTGCAGCAGGATCGCGTAGGCGCCCTCCTCCAGGCTGATCGTCTTCGAGGCCATGCATCTGTGTATGTGGATGCAAGGACTTCAACCTTGTGGGAGACGCTGTCCTCGCCTTTTTCCCTCGCCGTGGTGGGGTAGCATTGGGACACCTTCTTGGGCTTCTCGAGGGGGTCCGCCTTGTATGGGCGCCCGTGCGTTGTCCCCCGGATGCTGCCCTCTGCCGCGGGGCATCCCCGATTGGGTGGGGCTCGTCCCGATGGGGATCTTGGCTGGCCTGGCCTCGCGGTTGGGGCGGTTCTTTGGGAGAAGGTCCACCCCCAATCTACGGCACTTTCACCCCGCCCCGGCCCAAACCCTAAAGGCCCCCGTGGAGTCAAGTGAAAACAACCCCAGACGGGGGTCCCCCGCGCCAATGGCCGGTGGGACGAGGAACACGTCCGAATGACCGGCTCCATCATCGTCCGCGGCGCCCGCGAGCACAACCTGAAGGGCATCGACGTCACCATCCCCCGCGGCAAGCTCGTCGTCGTCACCGGATTGTCCGGCTCAGGCAAGTCCTCCCTCGCGTTCGACACCATCTACGCCGAGGGCCAGCGCCGCTACGTCGAGTCCCTGTCCGCCTACGCGCGCCAGTTCCTCGGCCAGATGAAGAAGCCCGAGGTCGACCACATCGAGGGCCTCAGCCCCGCCATCTCCATCGACCAGAAGACGACCAGCAAGAACCCGCGCTCCACCGTCGGCACCACCACCGAGGTGTACGACTACCTTCGCCTGCTCTGGGCCCACGTCGGCATCCCCCACTGCCCCAAGTGCGGCCGCGGCATCGGCAAGATGTCCGTCGACCAGATCGTGGAGGAGACCAAGCGCCTGGCCGAGGGCACGAAGATCCAGGTGCTGGCCCCCATCGTGCGCGACCGCAAGGGCGAGTTCATCCGCCTCCTCAAGGACCTGCAAGGCCAGGGCTACTCCCGCGTCCGCGTCGACGGGAAGTTCGGCGAGATCGACAACGCCTGGAAACTGGAGAAGTCGTACAAGCACTCCATCGACATCGTCGTCGACCGCCTCGTCGTGAAGAAGGGCGGCGAGGAGGGCACGGAGTTCGACGGCCGCCTCACCGACGCGCTGGAGACCGCCATGAAGGCCGCGGAGGGCCTCGTCACGGTGTGGGCCGACACGGCAGGCGCGGGCCGGGATCCCACCGCGAAGTCGCAGGAGCAGCTCTACTCGGAATCCTTCGGCTGCCCGGACCACGGCGCCATCCTGCCCGAGCTCACGCCCCGGATGTTCTCGTTCAACGCGCCGCATGGCGCATGCCCCTCGTGCTCTGGCCTTGGCTTCAGCATGCAGCCCGACGAGGACAAGATCATCAAGGACCGCTCGAAGTCCATCCGCGCCGGCGCGTTCCACTCGGACGTCTTCATCATGCGCAGCTGGATGGGCCGCTGGCTCGCCCACATCTGCAACGTCATGGGCGTCAGCCTCGATGCCCCCTGGCGGGCCCTCCCTGAGGCCCACCGCGACATCGTCCTGTACGGCACCCCCGAGCCCATCCCGACCAAGTGGGGCACCGACTCCACGTGGGAAGGCCTCTCCAACCGCATGCAGCGCCTGCTCAAGGAATCCGAGTCCGAGCGCGCCAAGGAGAAGATCGCCGAGTTCATGTCGGAGCGGCCGTGCGGCACCTGCCGCGGCTGGCGCCTCAAGCCCGAGGTCCTCGCGGTCACCGTCCATGGCCGCAGCATCATCGAGTCCACGCGCCTGGCCGTCACGGACGCCCTGGCCTGGTTCCGCGACCTCCCGGCGCACCTCAGCGAGCGCGAGAACAAGGTCGCCAAGGAGATCCTCAAGGAGATCAACGAGCGCCTCCGGTTCCTCGACGACGTCGGCCTCGGCTACCTCAACCTCGACCGCTCCTCCGGCACCCTGTCGGGCGGCGAGTCGCAGCGCATCCGCCTCGCGTCGCAGATCGGCTCCGGCCTTCAGGGCGTCCTGTACGTCCTTGACGAGCCCTCCATCGGCCTGCACCAGCGCGACAACCACCGCCTGCTGGCCACCCTTCGCCGCCTGCGCGACCTGGAGAACACGGTCCTCGTGGTCGAGCACGACGAGGACACGATGCGGGAGGCCGACTACATCATCGACCTCGGCCCCGGCGCCGGCGAGCACGGCGGCCACCTCATGGCGTTCGGGACCCCGGACGAGGTCGCGCGCAGCCCAGGCTCCCTGACGGGCCAGTACCTTGCCGGCAAGCTCACCATCCCCGTCCCCCCCTCGCGCCGCGAAGGCAGCGGGAACACGATCCGCATCCTCGGCGCCGAGGAGCACAACCTGAAGAAGATCTCCGTCGACATCCCGCTGGGACAGTTCGTCGCCATCACGGGCGTGTCCGGCTCCGGCAAGTCGACGCTCATCAACGAGACCCTCTACAAGGCGGCGCTCAAGCAGTTGGGCTACGTCGGCGGCGAGCACCCCGGCAAGCACTCCGGCATCACGGGCCTGCAGCACGTCGACAAGGTCATCGACATCGACCAGTCCCCCATCGGGCGCACGCCCCGCTCCAACCCTGCCACGTACACGGGCACCTGGACCCCGATCCGCGACCTGTTCGCGATGACGCAGGACGCCCGCAACCGCGGCTACAAGTCGGGCCGCTTCAGCTTCAACGTCAAGGGCGGCCGCTGCGAGGCGTGCGAAGGCGACGGTGTGGTCAAGATCGAGATGCACTTCCTGCCCGACGTCTACGTGCCCTGCGAGGTCTGCAAGGGCGCCCGCTACAACAAGGAGACGCTGCAGGTGAAGTTCAAGGGCAAGAACATCCGCGAGGTGCTGGACCTCAGCGTCGAGGAGGCCCTCGAGTTCTTCCAGAACCTCCCCCAGATCCGCAACAAGCTCCAGACCATCGTCGACGTCGGCTTGGGGTACATCCGCCTCGGCCAGCCCGCCACCCAGCTCTCCGGGGGAGAGGCCCAACGCGTCAAGCTCGCGACCGAGCTGTCGAAGCGCGGCACGGGACGCACCCTCTACATCCTCGACGAGCCCACGACGGGCTTGCACGTGCACGACATCAAGCACCTGTTGGGCGTGCTGCAACGGCTCGTGGATGCCGGCAACTCCATCGTCGTCATCGAGCACAACCTCGACGTCATCAAGTGCGCCGACTGGGTCATCGACCTCGGCCCCGAGGGCGGCGACGCCGGCGGCCGGGTCATCGCCGAGGGCACCCCCGAGGAGATCGCGCAGGTGGAGGCCTCCCACACGGGCCGCTACCTCCGTCCCCTGCTGACCCCGAAGGCCCGCATGGAGGAAGGCGCCGTCGCGCGCCCCAAGCGGCTGAAGAAGAAGGCCTGAAGGAAAACGGCATGGCGTAAGGGCCCGGGGGTCGGCACGAAGTGCGGAGTCCTGCGTAGTCCTGCGGATTGCAACGGAGTCCTGCGTGGGCCTGCGGACTGCCACGATCGCCTGCGAAAGCGGGTGCAGGCCTGCGAAGGCTTGCGCAGAGCCTTGGCGGGCTGCGCATGACTACAGGCGACTGCGCAGCACTGCGTTCGCCTGCGCCCTCCTCGCGAAGCGACGGACATGCCGGTGCGTGGCAGGCCGAGCGGCACAGCGTCTCCTGCCGCTGCCCAAAAACGTCCAACGCAGGTTTATGCTCCGCTTTCTGGATGGTCCCCTGGATGCGGTCGGTCACCGGAGGGTTGTTCCTCGTGAGCGTCAAGATCCGCGACGAGCCCGGCGCCCTCGCCCGCGTCGCCCGGCTGCTGGCGGCGCACAACATCAACCTGCGCGGCCTCATGGTGGACGCCGCCGGCATCAACCTCCTGACGCAGTCCCTCCCCACGGCCCGGGCGGCGCTCGACGACAGCGACCTGCGCTACGAGACGCAGGAGGTCCACGAGGTGCTCCTGGAGGACCACCCCGGCACGCTGGCGGACCTGTGCGAGCGCCTGGCCAACGCCGGCATCAACATCGTGACCGCCTTCGGCGTCAGCACCGGCAGCGCGGGCCGCATCTACATCAACGTGAGCGACCTCCCGCGGGCGGCGCCCATCATCGACACCGTGAGCCAGGGTCCAGCCCTCGTGCATTACCGGTTGGGCCGCATCGGCCCGGCGCCCTGAACCTCAGCCTCGCCTTTTCCAGCTGTTCGCCCGCGTGTTTCGTCTCAATCGGCCTGCATCGCATGGTTCCCTTTGTCGAGCACTCCCGGGGCGTTCTCAGGCCGTCATGCGCTCCGCGTTCGGTTCCGACGGCTCGCTCCCGACCTTCAAACGACGGTCGACCACGTTGCGTCGTGCGGTCTACGACCGCACATGGCATTCCCCTCTGACTTACCGGACACGCGCGACATGAGGGGCCTGCGGCCCTTCAAGGGACAAGACAAACACTGGGTTCTGGACCACCGACGTTCCATCACTCCTGTGTGGGGGCGGCGTCCAGCACCAGGAAAATGCTTGTGGTGAGCAAGCGCACGGCCCCAATTGCACGTGGATAGGACGGAAAGTGCGGAGGCACTCCCCCGTTTTTTGCCGCGGAACCCACGGAAGCCCACGAAGTTAGACGTGAGTTCGATTCCCGTGAGTTCCGTGCCTTCCGTGGCTGGTTTCGGCGGGCGCGCTTCGCGCGCCCCATGCCATCGCTCGCAACATCGTCTCGTCGTGCCGGAGCACGGCGTCGTCGTCACAGGCGTGTTGACCGGTTGCGGGTTTACGACAGACCGATGGGTCGATTCGCGTCGAGGGATTTTGGAGGCCCGGCATAGGCGCTGACAGCAGGTGGGCGCCTCCATCTTCCCCAATCTGTGCCATCTGTAGTTCAGTGGGGGCCGAAGCCCTGCCAAGAACTCGGGTCACTTGTTGCGGTACGGCGCCCAGGAATCCACGAGGGTCTCCGGCGTGAACGGCAAGGACACGATGCCCGTCCTCGCGTAGCGGTACAGCGCCGTCTGGTAGAGACTGCCCACCATCGACGCGAAGAGGCCCATGGCAAGGGAGGCGACGACGATGACGCAGCCTGCCGTCAGGACGAGGGGGAACATCGCCTTCGCCGAGACGATGCCTGCCGCCATCAGCAGGGGCAGGCCCATCATGAACAACAGGAACGGCAGGAAGACAAGGAGCATCGGGACCATGACCGCGAGCCCGATCGTCACGATGCCCGCCGTCGCCTTGCCCCACTGGTCACGGGCCAACGCGGTGGACGTGCGCAAGGCGCCGATGGCGCTGCGCTCGCCCTCGACGACGAGGACCGGGATGACGAAGTAGGCAGCCACGGCCCACGCGAGCGCGCCCAAGGTCTGGAAGGCCTGACCAATGTACGGGATGATGCGCAGCCGGTCCAGCAGTTGGCCGACCACCGCCAGCAGGCCGGACACGAGCATGGCGAGGAGGTTGTAGCGCGCGATGGGGCCAAGCTGTGCCACGGCCCGGCGCCAGGCGTCCTTCTTCCGGCCGGGACGGCCCTCCAGGCGCTCATGGGCGGCGTGGCAGAGCGCTGCGTTGAACAGGCTCGTCAGCACCATGAGCGGATACATCAGGGGCATCGCGAGGAAGAACAGGAAGGGACGCGCGCCCCGCGGGACGTGGAGCAGGTTCAGGAAAGAGGGCCCCAGGGCAAGAACGCCCCAGACCACGACGCCCACGAGCACGGCCGCGAACGCCAGCATGCTGGCAAGGCCCAGCAGGGGGAACACCCAGAGGTCGCGCTCGGTGCGCAGCATGCGCCAGGACTGCCCGAAGATCGCGCGGCTCGTCGCGTAGCGCGCCCTGAACGGCACACGCACCTTGCCAGCCATGCGGGGAGAACCCCTCGCCCTGGCTTGAATTTTCCTGGCCCTTGGCCGGTGCCCCGCGCATGCGGCGGACTGCGTCGCGCCCCAGGGGCGGCGCAGCGAATGGGTTAAGAGAGCCCCCCGAGTCGGCGCGCGTGCGCCCCTTTGGGGCGCGCGGGGTTCTGCCCTGGGATTCCCTGGCTCCGGCGTCCGCCGGAGCCGCATCGGGTGTCCTGAGGACACCCTCGCCCGGTCCTGTAGTGTAGCGGCCAATCATGGTGCCCTCTCACGGCACCGACCCGGGTTCAAATCCCGGCGGGACCATTCGCCTGGCTCCGCGCGGCCTCGCGCCCCGGCATGACGCCTGCCCATGGCCTTGCTGCGTGGCAACCCTTAACCTGGGGCCGCCGCTGGAATGGGCGTGGTGGCGCCCCTTGGTCGCGATGCCCGCAGGTTGGACCTGCAGGCGCGCTTCAACCAGATGAGCGTGCGGCGGGAGGAGCTGGAGCGGCGCTACCCCGGCAGCTTCGGCATCGGGGGGATGCCGCCCAACCCCTTGGGCAAGCGCGCCCCCGACGGCCTCGTGGAGGAATGGAGGATCCTGTGCGATGCCCTGGCGAAGGTGGAGGCCGACCTCGCCACCCTGGTCCCCGAGCCCCCGAAGGCTTGAACCCGCGGCTTGGGCTCGCGGCGGCGTGGGCGAGCCTGCACGCATCGTGAGCCTCGTGCCCAGCCACACCGAGTCGCTGCACGCCCTCGGCCTCGCGGCCCGCGTCGTCGGCCGCACCCGCTTCTGCATCCACCCGGAACCCTGGGTCGGCACGGTGCCCGCCGTCGGCGGCACGAAGGACGCCAGGCTGGACCGCATCCTCGCGCTGCGCCCCGACCTCGTGGTGGCGGACAAGGACGAGAACCCGAAGGCGCTGGTGGAGGCCCTGCAGGCCGCAGGGGTGGAGGTGCTTTGGTCGGAGATCGACGCCGTCGAGGACGCCGCACGCTTCCTGGAGGCGCTGGGCCGCCGCTGCGGCGCCGACCAGGCCGCCACGGTCCTGGCCAGGGACCTCCGCGCCGCGATGGCCGAGGTCGCGGTCGCGGGCGGAGGTGGGCCCGGCGTGCCCGTGTTCTGCCCCATCTGGCATGCGCCCTGGATGACGTTCGACCGCACCGCGTACCCGAGCGCCATGCTGGCTGCCGTCGGCCTACGAAACGTCTTCGCGGACCACGCGGGACCCAAGTACTTCCAGGTCGCGGACGGCGAGGTGGCCGCAGCGGGTGCCCAGTGGTCGCTGCTGCCCTCAGAGCCGTTCCCCTTCCACCGCCACCCCGTCGACACCTCCGGCCTGGGGCCGGCGGGGCATCCCGAGCGGGTGCGCGTCATCGACGGCGAGGCGCTCACCTGGTTCGGGGCGCGCACCGCGGCGGGGCTGCGCGAGCTGGCCGGTGTGGCGCGCTCGCTGGTCAGTCCTGGCGGCGGCGCTGCAGCAGGGCCGCGCAGCCCAGCAGGCTGACCAGGGCCAGCAAGCCTGCGCCGGGGCTCGACCGCGAGGCGCCTTCCACGGCCTTGGCGCGCGCCGCCGCGTCGTAGGGCCCGAGGCCACCGTGCAGGTCCTCGAAGGCGGCGCCGCTCCCGCTGCCGCCGGCGCCGCCGGCGGAGCGCGTGGCCGACGCGGTGCCGTAGGCGGCGGAGCCGTCGGCGCTGGCGGCCATGGGCGCTTCCTTGGCGCCCGCGGAGGCGTACATGCAGCATCCGCCGTTGGATTCCTGGCCCGGCGTCAACTGGATGTCGAAGGGGGTCTCGCCGGACTTCAGGGTCAGCATGCCGACCCAGTGGAGGTGGCCCTCGGCGTAGGCGTAGACGTCCATGTGGCCGCTGCGGACCTTGATGCTGTAGGAGCCGTCCTTGTCGGTGGTGGCGGAGCCGTACCCGTAGCCGTCCTGGCTGCTGAAGCTCACCTGGGCGTTGGGGATCGCCTTGCCGGTCGAGGCATCGACGACGTAGCCGGAGACGACGGCGTCGGGGGCAGGCCGCTGCTCGAGGCGGACCGTCACCTTGGTGGTGGCGTCCGCGGGCAGGTCGAGGACCTGGTTCCAGGCGTAGTGCTCGGGCCGGCAGGGCCTGTAGTTGCCATCGGTCTGGGGGCAGTCGCGGTAGGCGTCGTGGCCGACCGAGAGGACCGTGTAGCCCGGGGTGACGTCGCCGCTGAAGGTGCCGTCGCTGTTGACGCGGATCGCGCAGCCGTTGCTGTAGCCGCCCGGGTAGGGGTAGGAGACATCGCTGCTGGTGGGGCTCTCCGGGTCGCTGGGCGGCGTCTCCTGCGCGGGCTTGGGCGGGGAGTCGTCGGCCTGGGAGGCGTCCTGGCTGCACTCGTAGAGGCCGTAGCGGGGCGACTGCACGCCGATGTAGAGGGCCGAGAGGCCCTTGCCGGTGGAGGCGTCCACGACGCGGCCCTCGATGTGGGCCGTCTTGGGGGGGAACTTCTGCATCTCGATGTCGTGCGCCACGGATGCGCCCGTCACCTCGACGTTCGCGTAGTGGTTCGCGTAGCCTTCGTGGTACACGTTCATGCTGACGCTCACGCCGCTTGCGACATGGATGCTGTAGCGGCCCTCGCGGTCGGTGACCGTGGAGTTGTAGCCGTTGCCGTAGTAGGGGCGCGCGACCGCCATGCCGGAGCTGGGGCTGGACGCGGAGGCGGGGGAGGCGGTGCCGGAGGAGGTGGAGGTGTCGTACGCGTGGCAGCAGCCGCCGTAGCCGCCGTAGCTGTACACGTTGATGGTGAAGCCGGGCAGGGGCGTCCCGTCCTGGTCGCGGACCACGCCGTGCAGGGTGGCGTCCTGCCTGGGGGCTTCGGGGACGCGGAGGGCGACCCCCTGGGTGCCGTCCACGAACTGGCTGACCGAGGCCAGCTGCATGCCGTCGGAGTCGACCGAGAAGGTGCGCTCGCCGGACTGGGTCGTGACGGTGAAGGCGCCGTCGGCGTCCGTGTACGTGTCGGTCATGCCGAAGTCGTTGGCGCAGCACACCGTGACGTGGGCCTTCGGCAGGCCCTTGCCGTCCTGGTCGGTGACGGTGCCCTTGACGTCGATCGACCTGGGGACCAATCCGACGCGGCGTTCGGTGGCACCCTGGATGTTGAGCTGGAACTCCATGGTCTCGTAGCCCACGCGCTTGAGCTCTAGGGTGTACGTGCCTGCCGTGAGGTCGGAGCCGGAGAACGTGTAGGTGCCGTTCTGGTTGGTGGTGCCGGACTTGTCGACCGCGAGGGCGCCCGTGCCCCCGACGCCGGCCTTCGTGAGGTGGAGCTGGACGTTGCCCAGGGCGGGGCCGCAGCCGGCAGCGTCGCCGGGCTCGGGCGCCTGCACGTAGTTGACGTTGCGGTCGCGCGAGCAGACGTCGACGTCGAGGGAGTTGGACACCTGCGCATCGATGGGGTGCGGCACGAGGGCGATGGCGCCCAGCAGGAAGACGGCGGTGAGGACGAGGGCGGACGGCTTGCGGTCCATGGAGTGGACATGTCCCTTCGGACTATATCAACCCCGGTCGGCAGGCGGGGGTTTCCCCAACCATGGGGGGAGCCGCGTTGGGCCCTTCGGCGCACCCGCCGGAACCACAGGATGCCACCGATGGAGAGGATTCCCTGGCTTTCCACAGATGGAGAGGTGCCCCCCGGCCTTCCGCCCACGCCTCCGGTAATTTTCCTCTAACAATCTCCAAAGGCGCCGGGTCCAAGCCACCTTCCACGATCGACCCATCGGCCTGTCGTGAACCCGCGACCCGTCCAACCTGCTGTGGCGCCGACGCCGGCGTCCAGATACAACGGGTTGGGACAGTTGGCGATGGCGTGTGCGCGCGAAGCGCGCCCGCCGAACCTGGCCAGGAACGCGCGGAGACCGCGGAAATCCTGGCAGTTGCCATGCGCTGCGGGGGGGTGTGTCCGCGTGTTCCGCGACATCCGCGTGCAGGCGGGGCCATGTTCGCCCAGGGCACCCTCGTTCGTGCGCCTCTCGGAGGGCCGGTTGGTTCTTACCAGGAGGGAGTCCTCGACGCACCCGTGCCCGAGCCCCGCGACGCCCCCACGCCGTCCCCGGCACCGGCACCGTTCCTCCCCCTCGAGGGCGCGCCTGCCTCCAACCTCCTTGCCCCAGACCCCCGCTACGCCCTGGGCGGCATCGACGAGGCCGGCCGCGGCCCCGTCATGGGTCCCCTCGTGGTGGCGGGCGTCGCGGTCACCAACCCGGGCCTGCCCAAGCGCCTGGGCTGCCGCGACTCCAAGATGGTGCTGCCGGCCCGCCGGGAGGCCCTCGACCGCGCCCTGCGCGCCGACAAGGGCGTCCACGTCGAGGTGCGCGTCATCGCGCCGGAGACTTTGGACGAGCAGCGTCGGCAGGGCCGGAGCCTCAACGACATCGAGCTCGAGGCCTTCCGCGACATCGCCGTCCACCTTGACGCCAGGCGGCTCTACGTGGATGCGGCCGACGTGGACGCGGACCGTTTCGGCGCGGGCATCCAGTGGGCCGTGCCGCGCACCACCGTGCTGTCCATGCACCGCGCCGACAGCAAGCACGCCGTGTGCGGCGCCGCCAGCATCGTCGCCAAGGTGGCGCGCGACGCCGAGGTCGCCAAGCTGGGCAGGCTGCTCGAGCGCAAGGTGAACCGGCCCCTGGGCTCCGGGTACTCGCACGACCCGATCACGCAGGAGTTCCTTCGCGCCTGGTGGGAGCAGGAGCGCTGCCTGCCGCCCGGCATCCGCGCCACGTGGGCGACGGCGGCGGAGCTGGTGGCGCCCAAGCCCATGAAGCTGGACGCGTTCCTCGCCGGCCCCTAGCCGATGCCCGGCGCCGCAGGTCCAGGCGCCGGCCGCATCCGCACCTGGGCCACCTCGGCCTCACCCTCGGGCGGCCATCCGGGCGGGCTACAGCAATCCTGGCGGCGGCAGGGGGCACTGGCCCTGGACGTAGTCCCATGGGTCCATGGCGTCGTAGCCGCCCCGCACGAGCCACTCCGGCACCGGCTGGTCCGCCAGGTGGGCATAGATGCCCTCCATGACGCGGGCGTTGAGGTTGCTGGGGCAGCTGACGCGGGAAGGGTTGTCGGCGTAGGACATGATGTCGGCGACGGGCACGTAGCGGGCATTGAAGTCCAGGGCATCCCCGACGTGGCTGAGGCCGAGGCAATGGCCGACCTCGTGGGCCACCAGGTCGTACAAGGCGTTGCTCCCGCCAAGGACGCCGGCGAAGTTGAGGGCCACGCAGCGGAACCCCCCCGTGACGCAGTCTGCGGCGAAGATGGCGGCCCCGCCGTGCTCGTGCACAGGGTACACCCGGGTGGCCAGGGAGCCCGGCCTGGATCCCAAGGGGCCTTGGGTCCCGCCGACAAGCGAGCAGGCCACCTGTTCGGCGTTCAGGCCAATGCTGGTGCTGCGCTGGCCCGATTCGCTGACGACCACGATCTCGGGGTCGGCCACCGCCTCCGCCGCGGGGATGTCGATGCCGACGGCATACGTGTTGAGGTGGAACGCCTCGGCGAACCACGGCTTGGCGAGGCCCGTCACGTTCTGCCAGGTGGCGGTCGCCATGCGGGCCGTCCGCGTCGCGGCCATGGGGTCGCCGGCGGGCACGGGCATCACCACGGCCTCCACGGTGAGGGTGTCCATCTCGTACACGGCGCCTTCGTGGAACTGCTGGTCCCAGAAGTCGCAGGTCTCGTTGCCAAGGCAGTATTCCGTCAACACCTGGAAAGGATACGATGCAGCAGGTTCCGGCCCATCGACCGGCGCCGAGGCTCCTGGACCAGGGACCGGTGCCAGGCAGCCCGCGGCTGCGACCAAGGCGGCGAGGAGGGGACCCGGAAGGCGCATGCGTCGAGGGGTGCGACACGGACTATTATGCTTGTGGTCCCTGGGAGCCCGCTGAACCACCCTTTTTTCCTTCTCGCCGCCGTCCACAGAGGGTGGCCGCGGAACGATTGCCGGCGAAGGACGCCATGGTCCTCGTGGGCGTGGCGGCCATCTGGGGCTTCAGCTTCGTCGTCATCCGCTGGGCGCTTGACGACATCCCGCCCCTCTTGCTTGCCGCGGTGAGGTTCTTCCTGGCCGCGGTCCCGGTGGTGTTCTTCGTGCGGCGGCCTGCGGCTCCCTGGACCGTGGTCGCCGGGTACGGCTTGGCCATCGGCGCTGGCCAGTTCGGCCTGCTGTTCCTGGCCATCCGGCTTGGATTCCCGCCTGGCCTTGCGTCCTTGCTGATCCAGGTGCAGGTCTTCTTCACGATCGCCCTGGCCGCCGCCGTGGCCAAGGACCGCCCGCGCGCCCACCACCTGGTCGGCGCCTGCTTCGCCGCACTCGGCATCGTCGCCCTCGCGGCGGAGCGCCTGGCCGGCGGAGCCGCGGGCAGCCTTGCCGGGCTCGTGCTGGTGCTGGGCTCCGCTGCGTCCTGGGCCGTCGGCAACATCACCGCAAAGGTCGCTGGACAGAGGCGGCCCCTCGACATGTTCTCCCTGGTGGTGTGGAGCAGCCTCGTGGCGCCGCTGCCCTTGGCCGGGCTGTCCTGGTCGACGGAGGGACCGCAGGCCTGGAACCAATTGGGCCACGCGGGCGTGCGGGCGTGGGCCTGCGTGCTGTTCATGTCCTACATCGGGACGTTGGTCGGGTATGCGGGATGGAACCGCATGCTGCACCGGCACCCGACCGCCATGGTGGCCCCGTTCGCCCTGCTGATCCCGGTCGTCGGTCTCGCGAGCGCCTCCCTTTTCCTGGGCGAGCAGTTCACCGCCATCGAGGCGGCGGGCACGGTCCTCGTCCTTGCGGGCCTGGCCGTCGCGGTCCTTGGCAACCGATGGGCAAGGCGACCCCCTCCCAGTCCGGACCGTCCCTAGGGCCGGCGACGCAACCCTTTAACCCGGCATCGGGGGTCGCCTTGGCATGCGCGTCTCCGCCCTCCTGTTGGCTGGGCTTGTCTCCTCCGTGGTCATCGCTGGCTGCCTGGGCGGCTCAGGTCCGGGCGACTCCAATGCCACGCAGCAGCAACAGCAGGTGTCGGACCCCCGCTTTGGCGCCGCCTACAACTTCACGCAGGTGGACGCACGCGGCCTGCCCATCGCGGTGCAGCTGTGCCAGCTGGGCCAGGTCACCGCCAACTCCCCCAACGGCTGCAACTTCCTCATGACCCCCGACGCGACGCGGCAGGGCAACGAGGTCACCATCGCCGTGGACCCGACGAACCCCAAGAACATCGTGGGCGGCGCCAAGGACTACTACCCGCCCGACGCCGGCGAATGCGTGTGGGACGGCATCTACATCTCCCACGACGGCGGGGCCAAGCCCTTCCAGGACCGCAGTTTCGACGGCTCCCCGTGGCGCATCGCCAACGGCGACGTCAATGGCTTCAAGGCCAACTACGCCAGCCAGTTCTGGTGCACGACCGACCCCGTCGCCTACTTCGCGGTGGACGGGACGTTCTACTACCTCCTCATGGCATACCAGGCGGACCGCGTCACGGCCAGCAAGACCTGCCAGAACGAGTGCCCGCAGGGCGGCGTCAACGACTGGGCGTTCAACCGCGCCACCCAGATCGTGGCGGTCAGCCACAACGGCGGCGACACCTTCGACCAGTTCACCGCCGTCTTCGAAGGCAGCTTCCCCGTCGACGTCCACGACAAGGGCTGGGTCGCGGCCAGCAAGGACGGCGTCATCCACGTCATGTGGCTGGCGTCCCTGGCGCCCGGCAACATGTACTGGCGCAGCACCGACGGCGGCAAGAGCTACACCGACCCCTGCATCATCGCGGGCGTCCAGGAGGACGCCGGCCAAGGCTCCTTCGTGGACGTCGGCGTGGACAAGGAGGTCTTCGCGGGCTGGACCGGCAGCGCCGGCATCCACGTGCGCCGCAGCCTCGACGAGGGCAAGACCTGGCTGGCCACCCAGACCATCCTGAACCCCCACAGCGCCGACGTGCCGGGCCTGTCGGACCGCGACCGCCGCGGCGGCATGCCCGCGATGGCCACGGACCGCAACGTCGATTCC
>DATLBS010000010.1:0-187108 GCA_035526765.1 Thermoplasmatota archaeon
GCGCGAGACCGCCGCCATGGTGTACCGGCGCGCCGTCACGAAGAACCTCATCCGCGGCCGCAGCATCGAAGGCGTCGCCGCCGCGGCGCTGTACGCAGCCTGCCGCCAGTGCGATGTGCCGCGCACCCTCGACGAGATCGCGGACTCGAGCCGTGTCAGCCGCAAGGAGATCGGCCGCACCTACCGGTTCATCGCCCGCGAACTCAAGCTCAAGCTGATGCCCACGGCCCCGCAGGACTACATCCCCCGCTTCTGCTCCGAGCTGAAGCTGTCGGGCGACGTCCAGGCCAAGACCGTCGACATCCTCAAGCAGGCCATCGACCGGGAACTGACGAGTGGCAGGGGCCCGACCGGTGTCGCGGCCGCCGCCATCTACATCGCCAGCATCCTGTCCGGGGAGCGGAGGACCCAGCGCGAGGTCGCTGAGGTCGCCGGTGTCACCGAGGTCACCATCCGCAACCGGTACAAGGAACTGGCCGAGAGACTGGACATCGACATCGTCCTCTGAGCGCAGCCACACCGAACGATTCCGTCGGCCTCAAGTCCCCCAGCGGGAACTGCCATGCCGTGCCCTTCCCAGCCCGGCTTGTCCTGCTTGCGCTTTGGGTCATCAGCCTCAGCGGATGCACCTCGAAGTCCATCTGCGACGGCGTGGCCCTCACGCATGAGGTCGGGAAGGTCACGGGCACCGACATGCTGGTCGACGACGGAGCCCTCTTGCTCCATGCAGCCGCATCGCGGGTCTACGTCCTGGATGCAGAGGGCTGCCGAGCGGCACAGGTGTCGGACATCCAGGTCGGGGACACGGTCGGCCACGACGCCACCGAGATCGCCGCCTCGTATCCTGGCCAGGCCTGGCCCAGGACGATCGTCATCGCCCGCTAAGGCGCGTCGCGAGGGCCATGCGAGGGGCAGGCCGCCTCAGGGGAAGGGGAGGCTCTGGAGCGTGCGCACCATGACCTCGAAGGAATACGTCCCGGTGGTCCCCGGCGTCGCGTAGAGGGCGTAACCCCACTGCTCCGTGGCGCCGCCCTGGGGGGGCGCCTTGGGGACGCCCAGGGTCCCGCTGAAGGTCTGCGGCGCGGCGCACGGCTGGGCGCTCAGGCCTCCGCCCCGCGGGTCGGTGCCCGCGAGTCCGGTGGCGAACGGGAACGGGGATGTGCCCAGGGAGGCCGCCCCGCTGCCGCAGTCGAGGGCCATGGAGGCCCAGACGTCCGTGGCCGCGACTGGCACCTCGTAGGTCGTCGAGGAGGCCAATCCGGTCGCGGCGAAGGCGCCGGCTTGCCTGGCTGCCGGCTTGAGGTCCCATCGCGCGAGGGTGCCGGTCCAGTTGTGGACGTGGGAGTCGAGCGTCAGTTCCACGAGGGTGCCGCCGTCGGGGCCGTAGTGCTTGAGGGTGCGGAACCAGCCGACCGCGGCGTCGTACAGGTACTCGTACGCCACCGTCCCGTTGCGGTCCTTCCCCTGCAGCTGCGCCGTCGTGCCCGAGACGTGGGCCACGATGGTGAGGGGCTGGTGGTCCCAGGGCGTCGTCCAGGTCTTTCCCTCGGTGAGCGGCCACTGGAAGAACAGGACCCGGTCGTCGCCCTGCGACCCGGCGAGGTCGCTCTTGCGTTGGGGGCCCAGGCGGCTTACGTCTTCGCGCAGGTTCTGGAACGCCCGCTCGGGGGAATCCGTCTCCATGATCCACTCCCCGCCCTTGTCCGCGGCCACCACGTACGTCGCCTTCGAGGCGCCGATCGTGTAGGTCCAGGCGTCCCCGACGGCCCACGTCGGCATCGCAAGCCCGTCCAGTGCAGCGAGGGAAGGAGCACTTGCATCCGGCGCGCCCGGTGAGGCCGATGGCCCCGCGCATCCTGCAAGCAGGAGCACGAGGGCGATGGCCAGCGACGGGCGCATGCGCGTGCCACCGGCACCGCGCGCATAAGGGCGCGGGCTACGCTGCGGGGGCGACCTGCGCCGGCCGCGCTTGCCCGTTGGGGGCGGGGGCTTCCACGTCGGTGGAGGTGTGGACCAGAGGTTCCGCATCCTCGGAGGCCAGGCCGTTGGCGCCCTTCGCGGGCTTCGCCCTGCCCTTGCCCTTCCCCTTGCGGCTCCCGGCGCGGCCCTTGGCGGGTCGGGCCAGCGGGCGCTCGGCGAGCTTCATCATCTCGCGCGTGAAGGCCGGAAGGTCCTCCGGGGTGCGCGAGGTGACGAGGTTGCCGTCCACGACGACCTCGGCATCTTCCCATGTGGCCCCCTCGTCCCGGATCTCGTCGGGGACGCCGTCCTTGTCGACGGAGGTGAGGCGGCGCCCCTCGAGGACGCCCGCGGACACGAGGGTGTAGGGGCCGTGGCAGATGGCGGCCACGGGCTTGCCCTCCTCCATGAAGTGCTGCGCGACGCGGCGCGCGCTGCGGTAGCGCCGGACCGTGCCCGCTCCGCCCTCCGGCGGGCCGCCGGGCAGGACGAGGAGGTGGTAGTCCCCGGGCTCGACCTCGTCGAGGTCGTAGCGGGCGCGGACGGTGTAGCCGTGCTCTCCCTCGAGGTTGCCGTGGCGCGGGGCGGCGACGTCGACCGTCCAGCCCGCCTCCTCAAGGCGTGCCTTGGGGACGAGGACCTCGAGGTCCTCGAAGCGGTCGGCGGTCAGGATGAGGGCCTTGCGGGGGGTCGCGGCCATGGCACGGGATGGCGAAGGAGCTGATTTGAACGCAAGGGCTGGGGCAGGCCGGTGACCCGACGGCTTGCGGCCGGGTCACTTCATGGGGTCGCGGTGCAGGGTGCGAAGCGTGATCTTGAGGTCGGCGCTGCCCGTGGTGCCGGGGCCTCCCACGATGTCGTACCCCCAGGTCTCCGGTCCTCCGTTGGGGCCTGGCCTGACGGTCCCCGCGACGCCATGGAAACTCTCGTCGAGAGGGCATTGGGCGCCCGGGTTGCCTGCCCCACGGTCATCGCTGCCCACGAGGTTGCCGACGAACGGGGAGGGAGCCGTGCCGGCGCCCGCGAAGCCTGCCGTGCAATGGAGTTCCGTGTCCACGTAGACATCCGTGGCCGTGAGGGGCACGTCGTAGGTGCTGGTGCTTGGGCTCTGCAGGGTGGAATGCGCGTCGACGACGACCTTCAGGTCCCAATGGGCGAGGGTGCCCGCGTAGGCGGTCCCCGAGGCCTGCAGTTTCTGGACGAAGCCGGACTCCCCGCTGGGGCTCTTGAAGTCGAGTTCGCCGAACCAGTGGGTCCGGTTGTCGTAGGTGTACGTGGCGTACAGGGTCCCGTTCTCGCGCTTGGCGACGAAGCTGTACTTCTCAGGGGTCTCCATCTTGGCGCGGATGGACACCTTGGCGCCATCCCACGTCGTGGTCCAGTCCTTGCCGTCCATCAGCGGCCACTGGAAGTATTCCACCCGGTCCTTGCCCTGCGACCCGGCGAGGTCGGACTTGCGGATCTGCCCCAGGGTGCTGATGTCGCTCTGGGTGTTGAAGTAGGCAAGCCCCGGAGAGTCCGTCTCCATCAGGTAGTCCTCGCCCGTCTCGCCTGCCACGACCCATGTCGAGGCGCCGCCCGGCGTCGTGAAGTTCCACCAGTCGCCCACCTTCAGGGAGGGCACTTGCAGCCCGCCCTTGGAGGCCGCCAGGACCTCGGGGGAGTGGGGGGTCGCCTCCGGACCGGAGCACCCGGCCCCCGCGACGGCCAACAGGGCGAGGGCCGCCATGACGGCTTGGATGCGCATGCGCGGCGCAGGGCGCACCCCTTTTGTAAAGACACGCCATGCGCCTTCCGCTGGGGTTGTGGGTTCGCCGTGTTTGAGACCATGCCGAAGATCGGGATCACGGGGCTTCCCAACGTGGGGAAGACCGCGACCCTCGCGGCCATCTGTCGCAAGCTCGAGCGCGACGACTTCATCATCGGCGGCATGATCACGCGGGCCTACCGCCCCGGAGACGGGGCCACGCGCGTCGGCTTCTATGTCGAGGACTGGCGCACCGGGGAAAAGGAGGTCTTCGCCTCGAAGGAGTTCAAGACCAAGTACAAGGCGGAGACCGACGACGGCGACTACTTCGTCGACATCGACCCTCTCGAGCGCATCGGGGTCAAGGCCGTGCGGGACTCCATGCTGGACGAGGAGGTGGACATCATCATCATCGACGAGGTCGGGAAGATGGAGATGCACTCCGAGAAGTTCAACGACGTCGTGAAGCTGGCCCTGGACTGCCCGAAGCCGGTCATCATGACTCTGCACAAGAAGTCCCGCAACCCGCTCCTGCAGGACCTGCGCCGCCGCGACGACGTGCGCATCTTGGAGGTCACCCCTGTCAACAAGAACCTCCTCCCCTACAAGATCGAGAAGTTGATGAAGGACCACCTCCAGACCAGCTATTACTGAACTAGGACAACCTTGGTGGCGCTTATCACGGGCAGGGTGGGCACAAGCATTGAGCCCTAGGACAGCCAACGATAGGGCATGGCATCGACACTATTGATTTTGGCCATCCTCTGCCTGCTCCTGCTGGGCGGACCCCTCCTCTTCCTGAACGTGGTGACGGGAGCGCTGAAGATCTTCCTTCTGGTGCTCGTCGTGCTCCTGGTGGTCGGGCTTCTGTTCGGCCACTCGCGCCGTCGCCACGTCGTGACGACGTAGGCCCGTCGCAACATCCCTTCTTCCCTTTTCCTCCCACTTCTTTGTTTGTGGTTTGTGCCTTTTTTGCTGGATGAAAGGCTCCACCCTTCCTGTAGCGGCCCTGTAGGGATGGCACCAGTCGTTCCGTTTTCTTCCGTTGGCGAAGGCAAGGCCTGAAGAAGGTGCAAGACACACATCCATTGAAGATGCGCAACCGCACCTTGCTCCTGCTGCTGGTCCTCGTCGCCCTCGCCATCGCCTTCGGGGTCGGCCAGACGCTCAAATGGTTCGTCCTCAGCATCCTCGCCCTCACGCTAGCCATCGTCCTGGCCGTCTTTTTCCTGGTCTGGCTGGCCAA
Organism: Thermoplasmatota archaeon; assembly: GCA_035526765.1. Taxonomy (GTDB): domain Archaea; phylum Thermoplasmatota; class E2; order JACPAO01; family JAHFTW01; genus JAHFTW01. The sequence goes on from DATLBS010000010.1 coordinate 4,953, forward strand.
GCGCCGCATGCGGCGAAGCCTCGGCCACCTCCGGACCGCCATGGAGCAGCACGCAGCCGCCACCCGGCGCGCCGACAGGCCCCACGTCATCGACGTCGATGCCCGCGAGGACCACGACCCGGCACACCGACGCTGAGGGTGCCTTCGAAGCAGCCGCAACGCGTCACACCAAGCCGTTAAACGTCGCGGGGCTCCCAAGCCCATGGAGGACGGCATCCAGGAAGGCGGCACCCGGCTCTTCCCGCCGTCCACCAACCTCGCCCGCCCCCACCGCGCCCCCGGGGCCCGGGAGAAGGGGCAGCCGTTCTTCAACCCCGGGATGGCCCTGAACCGCGACCTCTCCGTCCTCCTGGTCGAGGCCTTCGCCCGCAAGAAGGGGAGGGAGATCGACGTCCTGGACGCCCTGGCAGGGACCGGGGCACGCGCGCTGCGCCTCGCCAGGGAGGTCGACGCCCCCTTGAACGTGCACGCCAACGACGGCGACGCCAACGCGGTGAAGGCCATCCGCCAGGGAGCCGCCGCCAATGGGCTCGCGGCTCCCGCCCTCTCCATCACGGAGGGCGACGCCCACGTCCTGATGGCCGCGAGGCGCTTCGACGTCGTCGACCTCGACCCCTGCGGCTCGCCCGCCCCCTTCCTCGACGCGGCCATGCGCGCCGTCCGCCACGGCGGCCTCGTGTGCGCCACCGCGACCGACACGGGCGCCCTCGCGGGCAAGTTCCCCCGCGTGTGCCGCCGCCGCTACGATGCCCACCACGGCCTGCACAAGGCGCCCTGGCGCGCCGAGGTCGGCCTGCGCATCCTGGCCGGCGCCATGGTGCGCGCGGCCGCCCGCTTCGAGCGCGCTGCGGTCCCCGTGCTCTCCGTTGCCTCGGGCCACTGGATGCGCGTGGCCGTGCAGGTCACGGACGGACCCCAGGGAGACGCGGCGCTGCGGCAGCTGCGATCCGCCGTCCTCGATGCCCCCACGGGCAATGGCCGCTTCACCAAGGATCCCGTGGAAGGCGCCGAGTGGGCGGGCCCTTCCTGGGCGGGCCCGCTCCACGATGCCGTCCTCCTGGACGCGATGGCCGCCGCCAGCGAAGGCAAGACCCTCGGCCGCCCGAAGGAGACGCCGGCGCTGCTGGCGCTGCTGCGCGGCGAGGCCTCGGCGCCCGCGTTCTGGGTCGAGCCGGACCAGCTGCAGAAGGCGTTCCGGCCCCCGGCGCCGCGGCGAGACGAGTTCATGGAACGGCTGCGTGCGGCCGGTTTCCAGGCGGCCCGCAGCCACATCGAGCCGCAGGGCGTCCGGACGGACGCGGACCTAGGGGGACTGCGCCAGGCCTGGCGGTAGGCGCGCCCGCAGGCACGGGTCGATGCGGGGCTCCAGGACCCTCGGCACCACGACGCACGAGCCGGCCGAGTCGCCCGTGGAGCAGGAGTCGGCGTCGCCGTGCATGGCCGACACGCCCTGCATGTAGCCCTCTGCGGCGTTGAAGGAGACGTAGAGCCCTGGCTCCGTGGCCGTGCACATCTGCATGACGGTCCAGAAGGTCCACTGCGGGTAGCCGTCCGGCATGGCGATGGGGATCACGTCGAAGAGCGCCCAGTCGGCCTTCTTGGGCAGCAGGGGCGCCAGCTGCGCGCGGGCCGCGGCATCCGGGACGAGGCGGGGGAGCTTGCTGGCGGGGAACGGCTCGAAGGCATCCAGGTCGTTGCCCTGGAGGCTCGCGAGGTTCTGCTCCGACTGGCCGTCACTGGCGCTGCGGGTGTAGATGTCGTGCCAGTGCGTGGCGTTCCCGTCCGAGAGGATCGTCCACGTCGTGCGGTCGAAGGCCATGCCTGGCCCGGGCACCGGGATGTGCAGAGGCACCATGGGCGTCTCCACGTAGCCGTCGAGGTTGGTGCGCTCCCAGGACATCTGGGTGTAGGGCAGTCCCGACGCTGCGCGGTATCGCAGGAACGACGGGTTGAGGTAGAGCGCCTGGACGCGGCGCGCGATGCCGCTGGCCCAGTCGTCGTCGGACGTGATGGGCGGCACCAGCATGTCGCCGCCGGCACCGCCGGGGAGGGGCGATGCGACCCGGCTCCACTGCGCGGGCTCGTACTGGACCGGGGGCAGCGAAGTGCCCTCGAGCCGGGGAAGCAGCATGGGCTCCGACGTGCGCAGCAGGGTCCGGTTGCCGTCCGCCTGGGAGCCGCTCCAGACCCAGAGCGGCACGTCCGAGCCGCGCGGCATGCACAAGAGGGTGTGCCCGACCTTCGCGGGGTCGGGCTCCTTGCCCTTGCCCTCCTTCTTCTCGGGTGCCGGGTCGAGGCGGCCAGTGAGTTCCCACATCGCGCAGTCCCCCGCAACTGGCTGGGCCCCCGCGTAGGGCTGGAAGGACTGGTAGACCTTGGTGTCGCCGAAGGAGGAGACCAGCGTCTCCCGGCTGAGGTTGCCCTGCAGCCAGTGCGGGATCAGGAAGAGGCTGGACTGCAGCCCGCCGAACGGGTCACGGGACGAAGGGGCCGAGAATCCGCGGGACTCCGCCCTGAGGTCGGCCAGGCCCATGTAGCGCGCGTCGCTGCGGTCATAGAAGGACTCGAAGGGGCGCTCCTCGAGGTATCCCTTCCCGATGATCCCGTCGGGCTTGAACTCGAACTGGATGCGGCAGACGCGCTCCGTGGTGCGGAAGACGTGGGCGGGCACGGGGCGGGCGAACTCGTCGAAGGCCGGGTGCGTGCCGGCGAAGGCCAGGTCGTAGGCGCGGGCCGGCGGGTTCTCGCATCCGGAGTAGTCGATGGACATCCCGATCCCCGTGACTGAGCTGCGGTGGAAGGACTCGGTCTCGACGATGTGGATCCTGGACACCTCCGTGCGGTTGGCGGCGAAGGCGGCTGCCTGCTCCTGCGCGAGGAGGCCTTCCGGTGTCGCGGGAGCGAACCCCGGGGCCGACTCCGGGGGCTTCGAGGCGAGGCAGCCGGAGGCCAGGAGGCAAAGGGCCATCAGGAGGGACGGAAGCCAGCGCACTCGCTCGGACCCCCGGGGCCTTTCAAGAGCCTATTGGTCGATTGGCTTGAGCTTGTGGCGATGCGCCGTCCAGGCCAGGTCCCGTCGTCCGCGTCCTCGGAGGCATCTTCGGCAGAGGGTTTGCCTGCCTTGGGCGCCGTGGCCTTGGCCTTGGTCACTTTCTCGTCCGGCGCTTTCCCCTTGAAGCCCTTCGCGATCAGGTACACCTCGCTGCTGGAGCTGCGGCTTGCCGGCGGATGGTACTGGTAGACCGACTTGAAGTGCGACCGGACCTCGGTGCGGAAGAGCTGGAAGTCCGCGCCCTCGAACACCTTGCACGCGAAGTGGCCGCCCTCGCGCAGGTGCTTGCACGCGAAGTCCAGCGCCATCTCGCCAAGCTGGACGGAGCGGACCTGGTCGAGCTCGTAGTTGCCGCTCATGTCGGGCGCCATGTCGGAGACGACGGTGTCCAGTTCCTTGCGGCCTGCCTCGGCAAGAAGGGCCGTGAGGCGTTCGTGGGTCTCGCGGCGCATGAAGTCGCCCTGCAGGAAGCGGGCGCCCGGGATGGCCTTCACGCGCTGCAGGTCGACGCCGATGACGAGGCCGCCCGAGCCCACCTGCTCGACCAGCACCTGGCTCCATCCCCCCGGCGCGCAGCCGAGGTCGGCGACGGCGGCGCCGTCGCGCAGGATGCTGTACTTGTCGTTGATCTGCATCAGCTTGTACGCGCTGCGGGCCCGGTAGCCCTCCTTCTTGGCCAGGCGGTAGTATCCCTCCTTCTGCCGCTCCTGGAACCAGCGCGTCTTCGTCGACACAGGGTTTCCAGACCCATCTCCTCCTTCAGCCTATCGGGGCGTTCCGCCCTCAATGCCGACTGCACGCGGATGCCGCGGAGCACGCGGAGACCGGCCCACCTATCAGAAGGTGCATGACCGCGCCATCCGCGCCCTCCGCATGAGGGGAGCTCGACACCGTACGGTTCCGCGGACTTCCGTGGATTCCGTGGCTGGTTACGGCGGCGCGGCTTCGCCGCGCCCCCTTCCATCGCTTGCCACAACCGGAACATGAAGCCGTTCAGGCCGTGCCACGCCCCCCCGTCGGAGGGGAGGTAAACCAGGCGTCTCTCGCTTCGACCGACCGATGGTCACCATGTTCCCGCTTTCCGCGCCCTCCGCGTGAAGGGAGGGAGGACGTTCCGCGTCACCCGCGCCCTCCGCGTGAAAGGGGGGTCGGATGGAGGAGAAGGTGGAGGAGGGTGTCCAACGGTCATTCAGGTGCCATGATGGTGATGCACGCCAGCGTCCGCGGGTTCCGCTCCCGGCCCCCATGCGCCCGGGTCGGCCAGGGGTTCCGCCGGGTCGGTGGTCGGCTTGTTCTCGACGGAGGAGTCGTAGTAGACCGGGTGGGCGGCCCCCGCGAAGTCGTTGCCGAAGAGGTCCCAGTGTGTCTTCCCGTCCATGTTGAACCCGGAGATGCCCTGCATGAAGCCGGTCCCCGTGTTGCCGACGAGGGTGAGGTTTGCATCACGGATGCCGCTCAGGCGGATGCCGACGGGGGTCGGAGGGGCCTGCATGAACTTGCCCAGCAGGTCGGAGAGCGGGTCGCTGGACTGTGTGGCGTGCCAGCTGAGGGTGTTGCCGCGGAGGTCCATCTGCATCTCCTTGGCGGTGTCGACGCGGATGGCCGTGTTGGCGTCGTAGGGCTGCCCGAAGAACTGGGTGCCGAGGAGGCCGTCGTGGCGCTCGGCGAGCTGCACCGTGTTGTCGGTGATCCAGAACCACCCCGGGTTGCGGGTCGTGTGGAGCTTGTCGTCGGCGTTGAACACGTCGACCCAGACGCCGGCCCCGACGAGGGTGTTGCGGCGGATCTCCACCTTCGTGTGGTGGGTGTGGTCGTCGGAGAGCTGCTCCGTGGTCTCGGAGGGGGCGGTGCGGTCGTCGCCGGCGTGCGCCTCGTCCGTGTAGCGCAGCCCGTAGCCCGCGGGGTCGATGACCTTGTTGTCCTCGAAGCGCACCGACTCCCAGCGCTTGGTGTGGTCGTGCTGCATCATGGCCATGCGGGTCTCGTTGTCGCCGTGGTAGTGGCTGTGCGTCGCGAGGAAGCCGGTGGAGTGGTGGTGCCCGTGCAGCTTGAGGTCGACGGAGCCGGTGATGGTGTTGTGGTGGAAGTAGCCCTGGTTGAAGCCGTCCACGTTGAGGACGCGGGTGTCCTTGGCGAACGGCAGCAGGTTCTCAGGGTCGTCGAAGACCCCGCCTGGCAGCTTCGCGTCGTCGCGGGGGCCGACCACGTTGTCGCGGAACTCGCCGTCGTAGTGGCGGATCTGGCCGACGTAGTTGATCTGGTTGAGCTCGATGAGGCCGCCCGTGTCGTAGCCCTCGCGCTTGATGTTCTCGTTGACCCGGAGGTCGCGGATGAAGTTGTGGTGGACGTGCACGCAGATGCCGTTCCAGTTCAGGGCCAGCTCGCCATCGATGTAGTTGCCCGTCACGACGAAGCACTCGTCCGTGTCGCCGAGGTACAGCGACCCGGTCACGTCGTAGCCCGAGATGACGTAGGGGTCCGCCAAGGTGCCGGATCCCGAGCGCACGCCAGCGGCAGGGGTGAAGCCCTTGTCGCCGCGGATCGTGATGGAGCTCACCTGTTCGAGGCTCTTGGCGTCCTCGGCCGTCGGGGTGCGCCCCTCGGCGGGCGGGAAGCGCAGGCGCTCAATGCCCAGCTGCGCATCGTGCGCGTCGCCGGCCATGCCCTCGTGCATGCGGGCCTCGTCGGCGCCTGGTGCCTGCCCAGGGTGGCCAAGGAGGCCGTCCACGAGGCCGGTCACGGGGTCCAGCTGGCTCGAGGCGACGGCGGCGCCGGCCACGGTGAGGAGGCTTGCGATCAGGGTTGCAAGAAGGGCGGTCTTCATGGGGGCGTCTCCGTGCTGGACTGTACGCGTCTGGCGCCTTACTTAACCTGAATGGTGAGCGCGTCTTACCCACGCGCCAAAGCACCTGCGCAACAGGGATTGCGGGGATTCCGGGGACAACGCCGGTCAAACGTGGGCGTTCCCCGAAATCCCCGGAATCCCCTGTTCGGCAGGTAGGCGCCACGTTCGGCCGCGCCTATTGTTTATGAATAGCCGCCGGGTCGCCGCACCTGGGAACCATGTCCAAGAAGATCGTCCACGTCGTCGGCACCGGGACCATCGGCGAGCCCCTCATCGCCCTGTTCGCGGACAAGGCCAAGGAGCTGGGCATCGACGAGGTCACGTTCAACAAGCGCACTCCCCAGTACACGGACCGCGCCAAGATCCAGGACCTCATCAAGAAGGGCGCCAAGCTGGCCACGACGGGCGACCAGAAGCACAAGTTCGAGGAATTGGGCATGAAGGTCTCCTACGGCATGGAGGAGGCCATCGAGCGCGCCACCGTCGTCATCGACTGCACCCCGGAAGGGGCCGGTGCCGAGAACAAGGAGAAGCACTACCTCAAGCACGACGCCCCCGGCCGCGGCTTCATGGCGCAGGGCTCCGAGTTCGGGTTCGGCAAGCCGTACGCCCGCCACCTCAACGACGGCGTCATCGACCCCGCCAAGGACCGCTTCACCCAGATCGTCTCCTGCAACACGCACAACATCGCCGCCGTCGTCAACGCGGTCGGCCTGCACGATGGCAAGGACAACCTGGTCGAGGGGTCGTTCGTCTGCATCCGCCGCGCCTCCGACGTCTACGAGGACAAGTCGCTGGGCTCCCCCGAGGTCGGCTCGCACAAGGACGAGCAGTACGGCACCCACCACGCCCGCGACGTCGCCCACCTCTACAAGACGCTGGGGCTGGACCTCAAGCTGTTCTCGAGCGCCATCAAGGTCCCGACGCAGTACATGCACACGCTCTACTTCGACATCCGCGTCAAGAAGGCCGTCACGAAGGACGACATCAAGAAGCGCTTCCAGACCTTGCCGGGCCTCGCCGTCACGCACAAGAAGACCGCGAACACCGTCTTCGCCTTCGGGCGCGACCACGGCTACATGGGCCGCATCCTCAACCAGACCGTCCTCGCGCTCAACACCGTCGCGGTCCTCGAGGGTGGCAAGCGCGTCGTCGGCTACTGCTTCACGCCGCAGGACGGCAACTCGCTGCTGTCGTCGGTGGCCATGACGCTGCGCTACCTGTACCCCAAGGAGTGGGAGACCAAGATGGCCGTGTTCGACAAGTACCTGTTCAGGGAAGTCTGACGTCCGTGCCGCGCCTGCCCCCCTCGTTCAAGCCATGGGCGGGGTGGACAGCCTTGTGCTTCACCGGGCTGGGTTTGGTGGCCTTCCCCCGGGCCCACGCCGCGTACGGTGCGGTCCAGCGAGAGTACGCGACGGACCCTTCGCTGCAGGGCCGGTGGTTCGTGTCATGGGGCTGGATCGTGGCAGGCGTGTCGGCTTGGACCCTTGTCCTACTCTTCTTCTTCGTTCGCCCCTACCTCTGACCAACGGAACCGGCAATCCCTTGTCCCAACGCCCGCTGGCCGGGACGTGCCCAGGGATGCAGCCATCGCCTTGCCTCCCCCCCGCACCCGCCTGCGCCGCGCCCTGCCCTGGGCCGTCGTCCTCCTCCTCACCTGCCTCACCCTGGCTGGCGGCTTCTGGCTGAAGGAACAATGCGTCAACGGCTCCTGGCAGCAACCGGAGTCGTGGTTCTGCTACTCCGACATGGGCATCCTGTGGGGCGACCGGGGCTTCGACAAGGACCGCGTGCCCTACCTGGAGGAGTTCAACGAGTACCCGCCCGTCATCGCCGCGATCCAGTACACGGCGGCCCTTGCCACGAGCACGCATGACGCCTGGATCCACGCCAACGAGGCCGTCCTGGCCGTGTGCGCCCTTGCCACCGCCGCCGCCCTCATGGCCATGACACGCCCCTCATGGCGCCCCCTGGCCTTCGCGCTGGCCCCCTCGCTGGCCCTGTACGCGTTCCACAACTGGGACCTCGCCGCCGTCCTCCTCGCCGTCCTGGGCCTGCTGCTGTTCGAGCGCGGCAAGCCCGGATGGGCCGGCGCGGCGCTGGCGCTGGGCTTCTACGCCAAGGTGTACCCTGCCCTCTTCCTGCCCGTCCTCGGCATGGCGCTGCTGCGCGAGGAGCACGGCCTCGGCCGGAAGGGGTGGCGCTTCGGCCTGGCCTCCGTCGGGACCCTCGCGGCCGTCGCGGCCCCGCTGCTGGCGCTGGCGCCGCAGAGGTTCATCGAGACGTTCGCGTTCCACGCGCGCCGCGGCCCCACCGCCGAATCCATGTGGACCGCCGTCGCCTACTACGCCCACAAGTCGCACGCCGAGGGGCTGGCCTCCTTCATCGAGGGCTCCGGCTTCCGGCTGCTGAGCCTCGCCCTCATCGTCCTGGCGCTTGCCCTCTTCTCCTGGGCGGCCTGGCGTGACCGGCTGCACTGTATGCAGGCCTGCCTCGGCGCCCTGGTCGCCTTCATGCTGCTCAACCCCGTCATGAGCATGCAGTACGCGCTGTGGCTGCTGCCGTTCCTGGTCCTGCTGCGCATCCCCGTCTGGCTCCTGCTGGCCTTCTTCGCCGCCGACGGCTGGGCCTACTACGCCATCCTAGATTACTTCGCCCACCAGGACGACGCGCACCTGGGTGCCATGGCCATCGCCTCCCTGGGCCGCGCCGCGACGCACATCCTCCTGCTGGCCTGGGTGGCCTTCCGCATCCAGCGCGTCCCCCCCGCCGCCGTGGCGGCCAAGGACCAGCCGGCCCCCTCCTCCGTCCCCCCACCGCCCGAACCGGCCTCTCCGGGTTCCACGTGAACCGCTGCTGGGGACGGAATTGCCATCTGGGCAGCGAATCAAACCGATGACCTCTTCTTCTCCTGGAACGTAAATCGGGTCCGTGGAGGGGGCCATCCGGCACCGCAGCGCCGGCCCAGTGCGGGCACCCGAGCGCCACGCCGCCCTCCCCAGCCCGCTGACGCTGCTCAACCGGGCCCTGGCCGCCCCGATCGCGTTCCTCTTCGGCATCCTGGGCTTCGCGCCTGGCCAGCTCTCCATCCAGAGCTTCACCCTCACCGCCGCCGCCCTGTTCACCATGGCTGACGGCACCTGGCCGCACCTCATGGCGGGCGCCGCGATGGTCTACCTCGGCCTCCTGTTCGACCGCGCCGACCTCCTGATCGCGGAGAAGAGGGGACGCCCCTCCCCCTGGACGCAGTTCCTGGGCGTGACCGTCGACCGCCTCATCGAGGTCGCCCTCGTGGTGGCCCTCGGCGTCCTCACCGTGCGCGGCGTCACGGGAAGCCCCATTCCCCCGCTGGCCCTCCTGACGGACGGCTGGACGCTCGTGGTCTGCGCGGCCACGGCAGGGTTGTGGATGGCCCGCAAGGCGCTGGAGACCCACGCCGAGACCCTCCTGCTGCGCACGCACCTCCTCACGATGCGGCGGCTGCCGGGCCCAAGCGCCATCCCGCGCCACCGCGTCGCCCAACCCGTCATCGGGCGCCTTGCCGGCCGCGACGAGTCGGTGCTGGCGTGGTGCCTCGGCGTCGCCCTGTCGCAGCTGGACGTCACGCTCCTGCTGCTGGGCAGCCTGCAGCTCCTGGCGCTCATCGAGGGCGTCGTGCTGTTCAACCTGCGGCTGCGCGACCCCGAGGTCGAGGCAAGCCGCATCCTCGGCCCAGACTATCTCTGACCGGCCCCTAGCTGGCGCGGCTCCGCCGCGCCCCATGCCTTCGCTTGCTGGAACGACCCGCCGCCCCCGCCACACACGCAGCTTCGGAGCCTCGGGTCACCGCGAACCGTGCATCCTCCCCATCCATGCCCGCTGTGGTTCAGTCGGGCCGAAGCTGCCGCAGGATGCAGCGGGCTCCAAGGTCTCGGTGGCCTTGGTGGCTGGGGATTGGAGTGACTCCGACCCGGATCAGGGGGCTCTATCCGTTGCTTGTCAGGAGCGGGTCCGGCAGGTCCGCGCCGTGGCAGCCGAAGCCGAGGGCGACGAGGCCGCCCTCGATCCAGCTGACATAGACGACGCCGTCCTTGACGACGGTGTCCCAGTAGCCGTTGAAGGCAAGGGGACCGTCCGACGGCTCGACGCCGACGGCCCAGTGCGCGGCGGGCTTCAGCGTCAGCGTGCCCGCCAGCGGCAGGCTGGGGCCCTTCGTGAACTCCGTCAGGTTGAACACGTACATGCCGAACGAGTAGTACGACAGGAACAGGTTGCCGTCCACGATGTTGAAGTTGTGCTGCGGGTGGGTCGCGGAGGCGCCCTCGGTCTTGGCCTGGTACTGGCCGAGCAAGACGGGCGCGCGCAGGTTGGAGGCATCGTAGACCCGCAGGAAGTTGGCGCCGACCTCGGCGATGGTGGCCACGATGCGCTTGCCGTTGAGGGTGGCCGCCTGGATGGTGTGCGTGTAGCCGCCCTCCGCGGGGTTCGTCCAGCCGCCCGCCAGCATGGGCTTGGCAGGGTCGTCCACGTTGAAGACGGTCCAGCCATGGAAGCCGTCGGAGGAGTAGAGGTACCAGTGGCCGTCCTGGGCGTCCTTCTGGACGTAGAGGTCGTGGGGGCCAAGGGGGCCGCCCTCGACCGGGAGGGTCTGCGCAACGTAGGTGAGCCTGCGTGCCTCGGGCGTGCCCTCGATCTTGAGGACCCAGATGCCGGTGTTGCTGTTGGGGGCCAGGAACGCCCAGTCGGCGCCGGCGATGCGGGCCGTGTAGATCATGTGCGCGTTCTGCGAGGCGCCTCCGGAGGGGCCAGTGGGGAAGCCGGCGACGTCGCTGAACTTCCATTCGCCGGCCTTGACGACGTTGTCGGGGTCGCTGATGTCGGCCAGCACGATGCCGCTGCCGGTCCCCACCAGCACGGTCCTGTTGTCGGGGCTGAACTTGACATCCAGGCCGCCGGAGGCCTCCGTGAAGTTCCCCAGGTGCTGGATGTGAAGGGGGTCGTGGATGTCGTAGACCTCGAAGCCTCCCGAGTCGTAGCGGGCGTGCACGACGAGGTCGCCGCGGATGTCCAGCTCGGCGTGGATGCCGTCCTTCTCCTCGGGGAGGGCCAGGGCGGACAGCAGTCGAAGGTTCTCGGAGGAGGCGGTGGTGGACGCCGGGACCTGCGCCTGGCACGGCAGGCCCGCCAGCGCCCCGTTCACGGCACCCCAGACGGTCTCGGTGGAGGGCAGGGGCGGCGGCGCGGTCACGGTGTCGTCCACCGTGCCAGGGGTGATGCAGCCCGCCAGGGGCAACAGGAGGGCAAGGACCAGGGAGGCCGAGGGCCAGCGCATGCCGCCCGGTTCCCTCGGCGCAAGATAAGGCTTCGGCTGGCTACGGGGCCGCAAGGAAGTACCACGCGACGTACGCGCCCGCCCCGACCATGAGGGCCCCTGCTCCCACCTGAACCGCGCGGGCATGCCGCAGCAGCGCCCGCAGCCGGCCGTCCAGCCCGTAGGCGACGGCTGCGGCGGCCGCCAGCACCAGCATGGCCACCGCCATGGCGTAAAGCAGGAAGAGGAGCACGCCCTGGCCGACGCCCTGCGTGAAGCCGGCCAGCAGCAGGGGCAGGAAGAGGGGGCCCGTGCAGCCGAAGCCTGCGGCGGCGAAGGCGAGTCCGAAGAGGTAGAACCCGCGCCCGCTTGCGCCCCCAGCATGTCCCGCAGGCCCCGCATCTCCCCTTCTTGCCCAGGCGCGTACCATGGGCCCCGGCACCCGCCCAAGGAGGGCCGCAAGGCCCGCCAGCACCATGAGGACGCCTACTGCGGGGCCCGCGAGCCCGAGGAGGGGGCGCAGGGCGCCCCCCGCCAGGGCGAAGGCGACCGCAAGGACGGCGTACACGGTGACGATGCCGGCGGCCGTGGCGGCGCCGCCCGCCAGGATGCGGGCCACGCCAGGGCGGCCCGCGGCGGCGCCCGGGGCCGCCTCCGGCCCGCGCGTGGCGGCGGCGGTCGCACCGGGTCCCTCCGAAGGCCGCGTCCGCAGGAGCAGGGCAAGGTACGCCGGCAGCAGGCCGACCGTGCAGGGAGTGAGCACCGCGGCGGCACCGGCCAGGAACGCAAGCCCCGCAAGCCCCGCACGCAGCATGGGCACCGGGGTCGCGGAGCCTGCGAGGCCAAGCTCCACGGCACGCTCGACCTGGGCTCGGCTGGGTGCCCCCTGGTGGTCCAGCAGGACGTGGCCCGCGGCGTCCAGCACCAGCACCCGCGGAAGCGCCACGGCGCCATACTTCTGCCAGACGCGGTCCGTGTCGGGGGCATGGCGCCACGGCACCCCGGTCTCCTCCTGCAGGGCGATGAGGGACTGCACGGACTCCCCGCCTGAGTAGCCGAGGCGCGGGTCCCCCGAGACGGCGGGGTCGCTCCAGGCATCGACGGACAGGATGGCGAAGTCGGGGCGCGCGCCGAACCTCGATTGGAGGGGGCGCAGCACGTCCTCGGTGACGTACCGGCACGCCGTGCAGGAGACGGCCATGAGGTCCAGCACCAGGGTCTTGCCGCGGTAGTCCTGCAGCGAGAAGGGGACGGGTCGTCCCTGGTGGCCTCCCTCGTGCCCAGTGCTGGTGAGGCGGAACGGGGGCGCGGTGTCCGTCACATGGGCGGCGTGGTACAGCGTGGCGGCCGCGGGCGCCGCCAGCAGGAGGGCCAGCAGCAGCCACATGCCTCCGGTGGGGCGATTGCTGCGCAGGTCAGGCATGGAGGCGGCGCGCCCTCCCCGCCAGCAGCGCAAGCAACAGGGTCGCGAGAAGGGTCGGGATGCCGGCGCCGGGCGAGGCCTTCGGGGCGGCAGGCATGTCGAAGGCGAGGTAATGCGTCTCCTGGCAGGCCAGAGGGTCCGCGGCGCAGGCGGGGCCCGAAAGGTCACGTCCCTGGGGGAAGACCACGGCCTGTGTGCCGTTGCCGTCCTGGGTGGTGCGCTCGGTGAGGATCCATTGCACGCCGATGCGCCAGCCCGCCTGGTAGTCGACGGGATGCCCGTCCACCGTGTAGTTGGAGGTGTCGAACGTGAAGGTGTCCCCGTGGCGCTGCGCGGGGGCCGGCGGGGCGAAGCAGGATTGCCCGACACGGCACACCTGGTACTGGGCCGACACGACGGGGTGCCCGGGCCGCAGCACGAGGACCCCTTGCCATTGGGTGTGGGGCTCCACGCGGGCGGGCTCGTGGCGCACCTCGAGGACGTCGCTGCGCAGCAGGCCGGCCTCCGCCTCCTCGTGGGCTGCCGCCGCGGGGAGGAGGGAAACCAGGAGCAGGGCGGCCAGCAGCAGGAGGACCGGCGCGACCGGACGGGCGCCGCGGCCAGGCCGGGGTCCCCCCGGACCGCCCTGTGCTTCCTTCACGCAGCGGGGGGGCCCGGCCGCGAGAAAAGCGTTCCGTCCGGGCCCAGCTCCTTTGACATGGTTAGACGGCCGCTCCAACCTGTTCATATGCCCCCCCTTGGATTGCCGGTCATGCGCCCCCAGGCCCTCGCTTTGGCCGCCGTCTTCCTGCTGATGCCCCTCGCCGGCTGCCTAGGGGGCGCCATGGCGACCGCCAAGGACCTCATCCCGGAGGCCCGCCGGGTCGCGGCGGCCTGGGATGCCGATGCCTCCCTGCAGGCCGTCGGCGGCATCGAGCTGCACGAGATCCCCCTCGCCGTGCAGGCGGCGCTGGCCAGCAGCAAGGTGGCCGAGGAGACCGCCGACGACCCCGAGCTGCAGCTCATGCGGTACCGCGACGACGACGTCGGCGACGGCCGCACCGGGGCGTGGCTCTTCGCGTTCGGCGCGGCGGACCGCGAGCTCCTGCTGGTGCTGGACGCCTCGGGCAAGGAGCTGGCGCGCCACGAGGGCCGCGGCAGCGGCCACGACGGCCCGGCGCTGGGCGATGTCGCCATCGACTCGGACCAGGCGACGGACATCGCCGCGAAGGGGAACGCCACGTACGCGGCGCTCCGGGGGCACGCCGCCATCGGCGGAATGACGCTTGCGCCGACCCCCAAGGGGCCCTTCTGGGTCCTCATGCTGATGGAATCGTTCGACATGGACCTCGGCGACGCGATGGACGGCGAGGAGCGCGCAGCCCCCCGCATGGCGGCCGTGATGGTGGACGCCACCAACGGCACCGTCGTGGACGACGACTCCTTCGGGGACTTCTTCGACTCCTCCTCCGCCCCGGAGCGCCGCCCGGCCGCGCACGCCTCGCCCTACTACAGGCCCCGCGGCAACCAGACCTTCGTCGCCACGGAGAGCGGCAAGGCCAGCGGCACCCTGAGCCTCGTGTCCCCCGAGGACCGCACCACGTTCACGGTCGACTCCCCCGGCCATGCGACCCTGCGGCTGCAGCTGGACCTCCCCCGCGCCCTCCCGCCCACCTCCGCCACCGCGACGGTGACGGCCCCGGACGGCCGCATGCAGCGCCTGGCGTTCACCAGCGTGGTGGGCGGCAATGGCCCCGCGCACGCAGACCTCGACACCCCGGTGGCGGGCGAGTACACGGTGGTCGTGCGCCTGGACGCGGGCCTGACGCAGCAGTACGCCTTCTCGTGGTGCGCCCCCGGGACCCGCATGACGGCGGCCGCGGCGGACCCGCAGGACGCCTGCGGCGAGGCTTAAAGGCCCCCCCGGGACTTGGCCCCGCCATGCGCCTCCTGGCCGTCACCCTGCTCCTCGCCGCGATGCTGGCCGGGTGCTCCCACCCGTTCACGGCGGGACCTTCCACGCTCACGGCCCGGGAAGGGCTCGCGCCTGCCGTCGCCGCGGCGCGCGTGTGGAACCCGCAGGCGCGCCTCGTGAGCGTTGGGGGTGCAGAGATGGCGGACGCGGAAGGCTACCTGAAGGCCCTCGAGACGCTGGGGACCGACCGCCGCCAGCTGGAAGAGCAGGGCAGCCCGCAGCTCCTGCCGGCGAACGACCACGACATCGCCGACGGGCGCCTGCCCGCATGGGGTTACACCTTCGGCCGCGACGGCCCTGGCCAGCTGCGCATCATCGTGGATGCCACGGGCAAGGTGACGTTCAACCACAACACGACCGGCAACGCGCGGGACTACCCCGATCTCGCCAACGACACCCGCTGGAAGGTCGACTCCGACCACGTCAACGACATCTTCGCCGGCAACGAGTCCCTGCAGAAGATCAGGTCCTCCAGCAACGGGGTCCTCACCTACACCCTCACGGCGACCTCCACCGCCAACAACCTGCGCTGGCTGGTCTCGGGCGGCGAGCACGGCGTCCTCAACACCACGTTCACGGCGCGCGTGAGCGCCCTCAACGGCACGGTGGCGCCCCTCAAGGCCCCGGTCCTCGTGCCGCCGGCCCCGAAGCTTCCACCCATCGAGGCGGGCATGGCGTCGGGCACCGCGACGCTCAATGCCGACACGGTGGCGCCGTTCTCGCTGGGCTCGCATGGCAGCGTGAAGTTCCTCCTGCGCGTGCCGGGCAACACCGTCCCCGGGAGCCTCCGGGCCGTCGTGGAGCGTCCCGACGACGGCCAGACGGTGCTGCAGGTGAACGCGTTCCTGCCGGGCACCGGCGGCGACGACACCGCCAGCGCGGAGGAGCAGCCCGCAGGCGACTACAAGGCCACCTTCCACGTCAACTCCGGCGTCACGGAGGACTACACCTTCTACTGGTGCACGGACGGCAGCGGCGCGCCGCCGGACAACCCTGCCTGCTGACCCCGGCCTTCCCGGCGTTCCCCCAGGAGCAGGAGGGCCATGCTGGCGACCCCTAGCACGAAGGCGGCCCAGACGAGGCCCAGCCCGGGCAGGGTCACGGCGTGCACGCGGACCTGGTCGATGGTGGCGCCCGAGCAGACCCTGCCGGGAACAGATCCCTTGTAGGCCTCGACCCAGGCTCCCTCCGCCTGCCTCGCGCCCAGGCAGGGCGAGCCGGCCGCGACGTGCACCGCCTCCACGTCGACGAAGAGGTCGCCGGTGAGCGTGCGCCACGTGGCAGGCAGGGGGAAGTGGGCCTGCGCCTGGGGCTCCCATTCGAGGCGTCCCTCGACCTGGCCGACGGTCTCGTCCCCTGAGCGCACGTCGAGGCTGGGCAGGATGGCCTCGGCGGGGGCGCCAGGCGCCGGCCCCTCCAGCGTGGTCCCCGTGTACCGCAGGGCCCGATCTCCGAGCTGGAGGTCCTCGCCGACCGTGATGTCGCCCCGGGCCTCGTGCGTGAAGTACGTGCTGGGTGCATAGCCCAGAAGGAGCACCGCCATCGCGAGGTGGGATCCGTACAGCGCGACCTGTCGCAGCCGCGCCCGCGTTGCCGCGTCGAGGGGGCGCGCGGGGAACCCGTCCTTGCGGGCGGCGACGTAGGCGGCCAGCGACAGCGCGGGGGCCAGGTAGAAGCCATGCAGGGCACCGACCAGCAGCAGCGTCCAGCCTGGCCGCGACGCGGCGCCGGCCATGAGGCGCGTGGCTTGCCAGAGCGCCAGCACGGAGGCCGCCAGCATGAACGCCTGCAGCGGCGCGTCCGCGTGCAGCGACCACGGCCCCAGCGGGATGCGCGTGGGAGGGTCGCTCCAGAACAGCACGTCGAGCAGGGCCCCCAGCCAGGCCAGTGCGGCGGCGCGCCGTACGGAGCGGGGCATGGTGGGCGCGGCGGCGGCGCGCCGGACGCGGTCGAGGCCGGCCACGACGAGGGCGAAGGCGAGGACGGCGAGGTAGGCGCCCCCGGCGTGGCCGGGCACGAGCAGGGCCGCCAGCGCCGCGGCGGCCCACGCGCCCGCGGTGAGGGCGAGGCTGCGGCGGCGCCCGTAGGGTCCGTGCGTCTGCAGGACCAGAAGGCCAAGGAGGACGGGTGTGGCCAGCCAGGGGAAGCGGGCCGTGTAGAACCGCGTGCTCCAGCCGTTCACGGCCGCCATGTGGAACAGGAACAGCACGAGGAGGGCGGCGCCCAGGGCCCCGATGGCGTACGCGGCCAGGGTGCGCAGGTCGATGCGCCACGCCCGGCTTTCGGAGGGGCGCACGAGGGCGGGGAAGCCGCCCAGCAGGACGGCGGCGAAGGTGAGGGCCAGCAGTCCGTACCCGGTGGACCCGGCGCCCACAAGGCGTGCTGCCTCGAAGACGCCCGACAGCAGGCTTGCGGGAGCGGCGACGGCAAGGCCGGCCATGGCCCCGAAGAGGGCGGCCACCGCCTGGCTTGGACGGCGGAAGCGACCGTCCTCCAGGGCAAGGCGGCGGCACCAGAGGCCAAGGAAGACGCCCAGGGTGGCCAGCCAGAGGGCCACGGGGAAGGCGAGGCTGGGCTCGACCCGCAGGATGCCGAGGAAGCGCCCGGCGGGGTCGGGGTCGAACGTGTCGGTAGGGTCCGTGAAGGCGTGCACGGAGACCCAGAGTCCGCTGCGGGTGCTGATCGTCGAGAACAGGGTCAGCAGGAACGGCAGGACGGCCAGCAGCGGGCCGAGGGCCCTGTAGCTGCCATGGCGGAGGTGGTGCAGCTGCGCGTGCAGGTAGAGGGTGAGCGCCAGCCAGGGCAGGAGGTTCGCGACCTCGACGGGGTCCCATGCCCAGTACCCGCCGAAGCCCAGCGTGTAGTAGGCCCACATGGCGCCGAGGCCGATCGCGAAGGTGTACAGCAGCCAGTCCAGGCGGCTGGGCAGGAGGGCGATGCGGCTCCACCGGTCGGTCCCGGAGGCCAGGTGCCCCAGCGCCGCCGCGGCGGGGACGGCGGAGAGGGCGTACGCCGCGAACATCAGGGGGGGATGGATGAGGATGAACGCCGACTTGAGGGTGGGATTGAGGCCGTTGCCCAGGGGCCGCCCGGCCAGCAGGGAGGCGCTGGTGGGCGCGAAGGTGTCCTGCAGCGCGACCGCCAGCAGGAACGCGGCGGAGAGGAGGCCGAGGAACCAGCGCGCCCACCGCCGCCCCCGCGTCTCCTGCGCATCGAGCGCGGCGTGCCGGGCGTGGCTCCACGCCATGGCGGCGGTGGCGACGGCGAGCGCCGTGGCCCATAGCAGGAGGGAGCCTTCGCGGCCGGCCCACGTGCCCGCCAGGCGCCAGTGCCACGGCAGGCCGGCGCGCGTGTACAGGAAGACGTACGAGAAGGAGAGGTCGGTGGCGAGGAAGCGCGTGGCGAGGTAAGTGAAGGCGGCGAGACTGGAGGCGGCGGCGAGCGCCCAGAGGCGGAAGCTGGCACGGTCCGCGGGGCGGGGCCGCAGCAGGCCCAGGCTGGTGAGGGCAAGGGCTGCCACGGAGGACGCGAGGGCTAGCCAGGGGATGAGGAAGGCAAAGGAGGTGGAGAGGCCCGTCACAGGTGCTTGCCTCCGCGTGGAAGGAAGGCGACGGCGAGGCCCACGGCCGCGGCAAGCAGGACCGCCAGCAAGGGATGGGAGGGGGCCTCGAGGTACCGGGTCGACGGGGAGGCCAGTTCCTGCGCGCCGGCGTGCCGGAGGGCCACCTGCTCCGCCGCAAGGTCGCCGTACAGGCAGGGCGTGCACCAGGTCGCCGAGTACACCTCGACGAGGACGCCCTTGCCGGATTGGTGCACGGTGGCGCCGTCGAGGCTGGCGTGCGTGGACTGCAGGACCTCCGTCGGCGCGAACCTCCCCGGGGTCCCGTCGGCCTGCACCCAGGCGGCGGCGAGCAGATGCTCGATCCGCCAACTCGGATCCAGGGGGATGGACACAGTGCGGTTCGCCGCGGCCGTCAGGGCGATCGGGCCGGCATCGTGGTAGGCGCGGACGGTGAAGCGGTGGTCGACGATGCCGTTCGAGACGGGGGCGGGTGGCTGGTAGTGGACCGGGTCCTCGGCCAGGGCGATGCGCAGGTGGAGGCGTTGGCCCTGGGATTCCTGGATGGGGGCATCCGGCTCGGCGTGGACCTGCAACCTTGCCTGACCTTCGGCAACCGTCGCCCTCAACGTGAGCGCCAAGGGGACGGCAGCCGCTTGCCGCGCCGCGAAGGCCGCCTCGTAGGCCTCGACGGTCCCCTGGTAGGGCCGGGTCGCGTTCGGCAGGGCCTGGATGGCCCTGACGCCGTCGGCGACGAACACGGGGTAGTCGAACTGGCCCGTCTGCGCGGTCAGCGCCTGGTACCGGACGGAGAAGGCGTCGGCGCCCTCGAAGGGGACGCCGAACGGGTCCACCTCGTCCTTGTCCACCGGATGGAAGAGCAGGACGGTGGCGTCGTGGCCCGCGGAGGCGGACGGCGCGGACGGTGGCGGCTGCGCGGCGGCCGGCAGGCACGGCGAGATCGCCAGCAGGAGCGCCAAGGCGAGGGTCGTCACGCGGGGACGATGACCCGCCGATCCGGAAGGTTGGCGGCGGCTCACGCCTCGACACCGCCCGCCCGCAGCGCCTTGCGCATCGCCGCCGGCAGTGCAGCCTCCGCAAGGGCGTCCTCACGCACCCACCGCGCGCCCGCCGCAGGCCTGCCGCCCGCGCAGGTGCCCGCGCGCACGCGCATGCTCCAGGTCCGGTGGCTGAACTGGTGGCGCACCGTGGCGCCGGGGCGCGCCACGTCCACCTGGAGCCCGGTCTGCTGCGCCACCTGGCGGGCGAGGGGGACGCTGGCAGGGCCGCCCGGCAGCGACATCATGCCTCCCAGCAGGCCTGTCGGGGGCGTGCGCACCAGCAGGACCGCGCCCTTGCGGCGAACGACGGCGAAGTGCATGCTCTGCTTGCGCGCCGCGGCGGCCGGCTTCCTTCGGGGAACGGCTTCCGGGTCCTTCCCCCTTGATGCGCACGAGGACGCGACGGGGCACTGGCCACACTGCGGCCGCCTTGGCGTGCAGAGCGTGGCGCCAAGCTCCATCATCGCCTGGTTCCAGTCGCCCGGCGCCTCCGGCCGCAGCCACTGCTGCGCGA
Organism: Thermoplasmatota archaeon; assembly: GCA_035526765.1. Lineage (GTDB taxonomy): Archaea > Thermoplasmatota > E2 > JACPAO01 > JAHFTW01 > JAHFTW01. The sequence goes on from DATLBS010000010.1 coordinate 24,654, forward strand.
GGCCCGCGATACGGCGGCGCGCGGGGGCGTCAAGTCGGGTGCGGATGCCGGCCACGCGCGCGACGACGCGCTCCACGTTGCCGTCGACGCAGGCCGCCGGGACGCCGTGCGCGATGCTGGCCACGGCGGCCGCGGTGTAGGGTCCGATGCCGGGCAGCGCCCGCAGGGATCCAGGTTCCCGGGGCACCTGGCCGGCATGGTGCCGCAAGATGGCCTGGGCCGCCGCATGGAGGCTGCGCGCCCTGCGGTAGTATCCCAGCCCGCTCCACGCCGCCAGGACCTCCTCCCCGCGCGCCGCCGCGAGGGCCTCCAGGGTGGGCCATCGCGCCATCCAGCGCCCATAGTACGGGGCCGCCACGTCGACGCGCGTCTGCTGCAGCATCATCTCGCTGACGAGGATGGCGTACGGGTCGCGGGTGCGGCGCCACGGCAGGTCCCGGCGGGCCGCCGCGTACCAGGCCAGGAGCCCGACGCGGGCCGCCTCGTCCACGCCCCGCCCACTGCCGTTGGCCCAAAGGGGTTTGCGTCCCCGGTGCGGCGGGCCCGCCACAACGCTCAAACGCCTCGGGGCGCACCCGTCCGCATGCACAAGCTTGCCGTGATGCTCCTGGTGGCCGCCGCCCTTGCCGGCTGCGCCAAGCCCACCGACCCCGTCCCCGGGGACGCGCCTGCCTCCTCGGGCACCGCGCCCTCCGCCGTCGCGTTCGACGCCACGCGGCAGGCCATCGCCGTGGACCCGGCGAAGGTGGGGCAGGCCGGCTTCGTCATGCTGGGGCACAACGGCGCCGAGCCCAACATCGGCATCACGTCGACGGGTTCCATCTTCGTCTCCTCCAGCTCCACCGTGATGCGCAGCCAGGACGCGGGAGCGACATGGATGGCGGTGCAGACGAACACGCTTCCCAACTCCGACCCGATGCTGTGGGTCGATCCCTTGACGGACCGCATCTACAACGCCCCCATGGCGGTCATCCTCGCCTGCTCCGCGCTCTACATGAGCGACGACGACGGCGCCACGTGGACCACCGTCCCGAACATGGAGTGCGGCCGCGGCGTCTACGACCACCAGAAGCTGGCCACCGGGCGCCCTGGCCCCGACCTGAACCCCGCCGCAGGGGTGCAGTGGCCGACGGTGGCCTACATGTGCTACAACGGCGTCGCGGCGACGAACTGCGGCACCAGCTACGATGGCGGGGCCACCTGGGCGTGGGACCACCCCACCGTGGTGAACGTCCTGCCGGCCCAGGAAGGCGGCGGCGCCACGACCGGGTGCACCTCGGGGCAGAACGGGCACCCCACGGCCGCTCCCGATGGCACCGTCGTGTACGCCCGCAACGGCCCCGGATGCCCGCAACCGTTCCTCGTGGTCTCCCGCGACTCCGGCCTCACCTGGACGATGGTGCCGGGCCCCCATTCCCCGTCCCCCACCGCCCTCGACCCCGAGGTCGCCTTCACGCCGGACGGGACCCTGTACCTGCTGTTCCAGGACAAGGACTTCAACCAGGTGCTGGCGCGCAGCCGCGACATGGGCAAGACCTGGGATGGCCAATGGATCGTGTCGCCCCCGGGCGTGCGCTCGACCTCCTTCTCCGCCCTGGCCGCCGGGTCGGATGGCCGCATCGCGATGGGGTTCCTGGGCACCCGTGACGACGACGGCAGCCCCTCCTCCGTGAATGCGACCTCGCGCTGGTCGCTCTACATCGTCACCAGCGAGGACGCGGCCGGCGACGCCCCGACGTTCACCGCCCACCAGGCCACCCCCGACGACAAGCCGGTGCAGGTCGGCCCCATCTGGCAGGGCGGTGGCGGCGACCCCAGCCGCAACCTGCTGGACTTCATCGACGGCGCGGTCGCCCCCGACGGCACCTTCTACGTCGCCTACGCGGAGGGCTGCACCCAGAAGTGCGAGGAGAAGGGCAGGGAAGCCAAGGACACGGACTCCCGCTCCCGCGAGACCGCGGTCGGGTTCCTGCGCGGCTGGAGCCTGTACGCACCGGGCGAAGGGCCAGCCAAGCTGCTGAAGTAGCGGGCCGCCGAAACCACAATGGCACAGAGGGGGGAGGCTGCTTCGGCCTTCTTCCCAAGATCATTGCGTGAGACGGGATCCCTCCAAAGGCCCCCGACGACCCATCGGTCGGTCGAAGCGAGAAATTCCAGGGCGCCGGCACCTCCGACGGCGGCGCGTAGCATGGCCAGAACGGCTTCGGGTTCCTGTTGGCATGAACGATGGAATCGGGCCATGCGAAGCAGGACGCCGAAACCGCGGAACTCGCGGAAAACGCGGAAATGACCGTGGTGGTTTCCGTGGTGGTTTCCGCGCGTTCCGCGGTCTCCGCGGTTCGGTGGGGCCTGCCTCCGCGCACCAAGGACAGTTTTCTTGGGACTCCAACTCCCGCAAACCTCCGCTTGGATTTTGTCGGACCCATTGCAGTCCCGTACCGAGAGCAACAGCCATAGCCGACCAACCGTTGGCGCCGCCGTGCAGTCCGACCAGGACCGCTTCGCCCCGCACTCCATCTGCTTCGGCTGCGGGCCCGCCAACGCCAAGGGGCTGCAGATCAAAAGCCACTGGGAGGGCGACCCCAAGGGGGAGGGCGACGCTGCCGGCAGGTTCGTGATGGAATACACCCCGCAGGCGCACCACCAGGCGTTCCCCGGCGTCGTCAACGGCGGCATCCTCGGCACCCTGCTGGACTGCCACAGCAACTGGTGCGCCGCCACCGGCCTCATGCACAAGTGGGGATGGAAGGAACCCCAGTGCACCGTGACGGCGGACTTCCACGTCAGGCTCAAGCGCCCCACCCCCACAGGCAAGCCGCTGCGGCTCGAGGCGCGCATCGTCACCATCTCGGAGGACCGCGCCACCATCCACTGCGACGTCCACTGCGACGGCAAGGTCACGGCCACCTGCGACGGCCTCTTCGTCGCGGTCAAGGAAGGTCACCCCGCCTGGCACCGGTGGGGGTAGTGGACAAGGCCACCAGCGGCTGGGTGCCGTTCGACCCCGCGACCGGCGACTGGACCCCTGACCCCGCACTGCCCACTCCGGCGGGACCGGCTGCGTTGCCGCCCGACGCGCGCCGGCACGGCCTCGGCCCGACCCTGTGGAGCGTCCTGTTGGGCATCGACATCGGCCTCATGGCCGTGGCCCTCCTGTACGAGGCCGTCAGCCTGCTGCGCGGCGAAGGCTCCGGGGTGGCTGGCTCCACGGACCTGCAGCGCCTCCTGTGGGGCCAGGTGGTGTTCAACCTGCTGACCCTCGGGCTCATCCCGTTCGCCTGGGTGATGGGGACCCGGGTGCGACCCTGGGAGGGCGCCCTCCTCTATCTCCGGCTGCACCACCCCGGCAAGGGCATCGTGCAGGGCGCGCTCTGGGGGCTGGCCACGCTCGGCGGGCTGGTGCTGCTGGGATACGCCCTCAAGTCCAGCGGCACCGAGGCCCCGAACCCCCAGGCCGACGCCCTCCTCTGCGCCATGACGCCGACGCTGGCCCTTGCCCTCGCCCTCAGCGCCGGCATCGGGGAGGAGATCTTCTTCCGCGGCCTCCTCCAGAAACGCCTGGGCGTGTGGGGCCAGGCCATCGTCTTCGGCCTCTTCCACCTCAGCTACGGCACTCCGCTGCAGGTCATCATCCCCGCCCTGCTGGGCCTCCTGTACGGCTTCCTCGTCCGGCGCGGCGCCCCCCTGTGGGTCCCCATCACGGCGCACTTCCTCTTCGACTACGTCCAATTGAGCTCCCCCTTCTGGCTGCCCGTCGGGATGGCCTGCTGAAGGCAAGGCCCGCTGCGCAACGGGGTTAAGCGTCGTCCCGGTGGCGGCACCGTGCCGTTCAGCATCGTGGACCACACGGCCGACCTGGGCATCGAGGCCGAGGGGGCCAGCGCCGAGGAGGTCCTGCAGGCGGCGGCCCTCGGCCTCACCTCCGTGCTGTCCGGGCGGCCCGACCCGCACACCCTGGGAAGGCCGGACCGCGAGCTCTCCTTCACCATCGAGGCGCCGGACCGCATCGCGCTGCTGGTGGCCTTCCTGTCGGAGCTCGTGTGGAGGCACGAGTCCGAGGACCTGGTCTGGCTCGGCGGCGGCGTCACGCTGGGGACCGGGCGGGACGGCATCGCGCGGCTCACGGCCAAGGGCAACGGGCTGCGGCACGACCCCGCCACGCATGGCCGGGGAGTCGAGGTGAAGGCGGTCACCTACCATGATGCCCGGTTCGAGAACGTGGCCGGGACGTGGCACCTGCGGGTCCTCCTGGACATCTGACGGGCCACCGCAAAGTCCATCCACCCCCAGGGGGGCTGGTGCATGGAACGCCATGACCCGCGCTTTCGTCGTCCACTGGGACCCCGCGGAGATCGGGGCCAAGAGCGCCCTTGTGGCATCGTGCGGCGTCCAGGTGGTGGGCTGCGAGGCGGAGGACGGGGAGCGCGCCGTGGCCGCGATGCGGCTGCTGGACCCGAACGTCCTCATCGTGTGGCTTGCGCGCCTGCCCAGCCATGGCCGCGTCATGGCCCAGGCGGTCCGCGCGACGGCATGGGGGCGGACCCTCCCCGTCGTCTTCGTCGAGGGGGACCCGGGGCTGGTGGACGACGCGAAGATGGCACGCATCCGCAAGGCCGTCCCCGACGCCGTGCTGGCCACCCCGGACCGGCTGCAGGCTGCCGTGGTGCAGGCGATGCTCGGGGCGCGCGAGGCGCAGCAGCAGCGGCTCCAGCGCAAGGCCGGGCAGTAGCCGGCCCAAGGGACCCTCCCCTTCAAGAGGCAGGGCCCCAGTAGCACGGCGTGGATGTCCCCCAGAGTGCCCTGGCAGGCAAGGCATCCGTGCCGCCCCTCAACGTCCGCGCGGTGCTGTTCGACCTCGACAACACCCTCGTGGACTTCATGCGGATGAAGCGGGTGGCCAGCGATGCCGCCGCCCGCGCCATGATGGCGGCCGGCGCGGACTTCCCCTTCTCGGCCCTCGAGGCCGGCGACATCCTGTTCGGCGAGTACCTGGCCGACATCGAGGGGGACCAGGTCTTCGAGGCGTTCCTCCGCAGGCACCACCGCCGCGCCCTCGGCATGGGGCAGCACCAGGTCGACCGCATCACCGCCGCCGCCGTGAACGCGTACCTCAAGGCCAAGATGCTGCACATGGAGCCCTACGCCGGCGTCCGCCCCACCCTCGTCGCGCTCACCAAGGCAGGCCTCCGGCTTGGCGTCCTCACCGACGCGCCCCGGTTCAAGGCGTACCAGCGGCTGGATGCCGCAGGCCTCGTCGACTTCTTCGAGTTCGTCGTGACGTTCACCGACCACGGCGAGCGCAAACCGCACGAACGTCCGTTCCGCACCGCCCTCGACCTGCTTGGCCTGCCCCCGCACCAGGTGCTGATGGTGGGCGACTGGCCCGAGAAGGACATGGCCGGTGCGCAGGCGGTGGGCATGCGCACGGCGTGGGCCCGCTACGGCAAGCCCGGCGCGCAGGTCCCCCTCGAGGCCGAGATGGTCCTCGACAGGGTCGAAGAGCTCATCACTCGCATCCCCATGGCCGCCTCCAGCAGGTAGCCGCATGGCCAACTCCCCTCCGAAGAAGAGCGCCGCCAAGACCCCGAAGAAGGCCGCGAAGGCCGCAGGCGCGCCGCCGGCAGCGGCCCCCGCCAAGCGGAGCCCCCGCGCCAAGCACGTCCCGGAAACACCCGCGCCTGCCCCCCAGGACGCGCAGGCGCCGATGTCGGAGCCCGCCCTGCGCGAGGCGATGGGCACGGAGGCCGACCGCGCCCGCCTGCACCTTCCCCACCTGGGCACCGCAGCGCCCCCCGCGGACCCTCCCCTTCCGCCCGCGGAGCCCGTCTCCGCCCCGGCTGGAGAGGACTGGGCTCGGCAAGTCGCGGCCGCGCGCTCTGCACCGATCCATGTCGAGGAAGCGGCGACCGTGCAGGTCGTCGCGCCCGCCTCCCCCGAGGCCGCGGCCAGCGCCCCCTCGCCATCCCCCGCAGAGATTCCCGGCAACGTGGAGGACGCATCGCCGGCGCCGGCGCGCGCGGCGTCCCAGGTCACCGCAGTGCCGCGCGGCGAACTGAGCATCCCGGAGCAGTTCCTCACCATCGCGATCGAGGGCCAATGGGACGACCGCATGGAGCGGGTCGCCAGTGGCCGCCGCGGCGCCGCCCTCGTTGGGAGCGTGCTGCTGGAGCTGGCGGTGCACGGCAAGGTCCGCGTGCAGCGCGACCACTTCGTCGTCGAGGAGGGCTCGACGGGCGACGACGACCTCGACGCCTTCGCCCAGGACGTCGCGGCCCTTGGCCCCATCCCGACGGCGGAGGTCATCCGCCGCCTCGGCCGCCGCCTGCCCGACCGCATCCGGCCCTGGAAGCAGAGGGCGGTGGCGCGGGGCTGGCTGCGCGAGGACCGCCGCAAGTTCCTGGGAGTCTTCGCCCGCAGCACCACGACCGTGCTGGACGAGGACGTGCAGGGCAAGCTGCAGAACCGCCTCGTGCGCATGCTGGCCGGCGGCGGAAACCCCGACGTCAAGAGCATCGCTCTGCTTGGGCTGCTGCAGGCCGCCGGGATGCTGCCGCAGCTGGTGCCCTCCGCGGCCCTGGCGTTCAACGAGAAGCGCATCAGCCTCCTGCTCTCCGGGAAGGACCCGCTGCACTACCGCATCGACACCTCGGTGCGCACGGTGCAGGACCTGGCCCTGCGGACCATCCTGAACGACGTCCGCCGCCTGCGCTGAGCAGCGGCCCACCGACTCCTCACGCGGAGGTCGCGAAGACCAACGCGCGCCGCTGGACCCACAACCTGCACGCCGAGGTCGCGAAGAACGCGGAATGTGCCCTGCGGGTGGGGAGGTCGGGCTGGCCACGTCCCTCTTTCGCGCGTTCCGGGGGCTCCGCGTGCATGGGGGCACAGAGCCCGAATGGATGAAAATCAGGCCGCTTCGACAGGAAGGAACCGCACATGTTCGGCCCGAGGCGCTCCCAATAAAAGCACGGAGATGGCTGGCCGATGGCAACCACCCCGCCACGCACCTCCGCCTCGACGACGACCGCCACCACCACGCGCCCCGCCACGACCACGACGACGACGGTCCGCCCGGCCCGCGACCCCGCGCGCATGTGGATGATGGTCCTGGGATGGGTCCTCGTCCTCACCGCCATCCTCGGGCTCATCCAGCCTGTCGTGGACATCATGCACAAGATGTACTTCCACATCGAGTCCGGCGAGATGGTGCTGCACTGGATCCTCGCGGCCGTGACCCTCGGCCTCGCCTACGGCCTCAAGGACAACCGTGTCCTGGCCACCCTCGTCATCGCGTACGGCGCCGTCTACCTCCTGGTCGGCATCCTTGGCTTCTTCATGGGCAAGCCGGACTCCCCGGTGGCCGGCTGGCACGTCGACATTGGCGACAACATCCTGCACATCGTCCTCGGCCTCGTGACCCTTGGCGCAGGCATGGCCAGCCGCAAGGCCGACGTGGTGGACGGCCCCGCCGTGCGCACGGTCTGAACCGCTGATCGGGCAGGTTTGCCCTAACCACGCGCGCAGCCGACCTATCGGTCCGTCGAACCGAGAAGTCCCAGGACGCCGGATGCTCCGACGGCGGCGCGTGGCACGGCCAGCACGGCTCGCTCCCAACGGAAAGGTCCGTTGACACCCTGCGGTCGTGCGGTCTACGACCGCATAGCTGCCTAGGCTGGAACAGGCACACGCGCGACAGGGGGGGCCTGCGGCCCCTCAAGGGACAAGACCTTCGCCACCAAACGGCTTGAGGTTCCTGTTGTGGCAAGCGATGGAATGGGGGCGCGCGAAGCGCGCCCGCTGAACCGCGGAACTCGCGGAAACCGCGCGGAACCCATCCTTGTCCCGAAGGGTATTCCGCGGGTTCCGCGGTCTCCGCGGTTTGGGTCGGGGCCGTGCGCTCCGCGCACCGAACGGCATTGTCCGGGTGCTGGAAGTCACAGTCACACAAGCAGGTTGGACGCTAGTGGATCCAGAAGCGGAGCGTTCAGCGGCCTAAGGACCGAACGTGGTTCTGTGAAATCTGTGGAATCTGTGGTTAGGTGGGCGCGAAACCCTGTGGAATCTGTGGTTCGGTGGGCGCGAAACCCTGTGGAATCTGTGGTTCGGTGGGGCCGAAACCTACGCCGGGACAGCCTTCGCAGGCTTCGCGACCCACTCCGCCATGACCTGGCCAAGCCGCTCGACGCCGACCTTGATCTTCTCGTCCGTCGGGTGGCTGAAGTTGAGGCGCATCGTGTTGAAGCCCTCCTTCGGGTCAGGGTAGAACGACTTCCCGGGCACGTACGCGACGTCGCGCTTGACGGCCGCCTCCAGCATCTGGATGGTGTTGACGTGCTTCGGGAGCTCGGCCCACGTGAAGAGGCCACCTTGCGAGTTCGTCCAGCGGGTGCCCTCCTTGGGGAAGTGCTTGCCCATCTCGCGCAGCATGATGTCACGCTTGCCGCGGTACAGGCTGATGATCTGCGGCAGGTGCTTGTCGATGAGGCCGCCGGCCAAGAGGTCTGCCGCGATGTACTGCGTGAAGGCCGCCGTGCACAGGTCGACGGACTGCTTGCTGATGACCATCTTCCGCGTCACGTCCATGGGGGCGACGCTCCACGCCAGGCGGAAGCCCGGCACGAGGATCTTGCTGAAGGTGCCGAGGTAGACGACGCGGCCCTCGTCCTTGTCCAGGCTGTGGATGCTGGGGATGGGGTCGCCGTCGAAGCGCAGCTTCCCGTACGGGTCGTCCTCGACGATCAGCAGGTCGTGCTCGTGGGCCAATTCCAGCAGGCGCTTGCGGCGGGCGAGGCTGATCGACGTGCCGGTCGGGTTCGCGAAGGTGGAGACGACGTAGAGGAACTTGGGGCGGATCCCCTGCTGCTTGAGGCGCTTGATGACCTCCTCCACGGAGTCGGGGATGATGCCGTCGCCGTCGGAGTCGGCGCTGGCGTACTTGGCGCCGAAGTAGTTGAACGACTGCAGGGCGCCGAGGTAGGTGGGGTTCGCCACGATGATGGTGTCGCCCTTGTCGAGGAAGACGCGGCCCAGCAGGTCGAGGCCCTGCTGGCTGCCGTTGGTGATGAGGACCTGGTCGGGGTGGACCCGCATGCCGTCGGCGCGCAGGTGGTCCGCGACAGCCTCGCGCAGCACCGTGACGCCTTCCGTGGTGGAGTACTGCAGCGCCGACTTGGAGTGGTCGCGCAGCACGCGGTGGGTGGCCTCCTCGATCTCCTGCACCGGGAACGTGGTGGGGTTCGGCAGGCCGCCGGCGAAGCTGATGATGTTGGGCTTCTCCGTCAGCTTGAGGAGCTCGCGGATCTCGCTGGCCTTCATGGCGTGGGTGCGCTCGGAGTAGAGCTTGCCGAAGTCCATCCTAGCTTTTGCGAGGTGGGCGAATCATAAAAGGGTTCGGCCAGGTGCAGGTTCCAGGGAACGTTGTTCAGCAGTTCGGGTGAATCCTTGAATTTGTTCAGGATTGATGGCGACTTTCTGAGAATGGACCAGCGCGGGTCCGCCCAGGAGGACGCTTGTCGAACGGACTTCCGGGACGCCGGTCCGCCCTGCGCCCGGCCTTCACATGCCTTCACAGGAAGGCGTCGAGCACGAAGTAGGTGAGGGCCGCGACGAGGGCGGCCGCCGGGATCGTGATGACCCACGCCGTGACGATGCGCCGCGCCGTCCCCCACGACACCGCGGAGGCCCGCTTGTAGGCCCCCACACCCAGGATGCTGCCGGTGATGCTGTGCGTCGTCGACACCGGCACCCCGTACTCCGCCAGGTAGTACAGCCCGATGGCGCTCGACGTCTCCGCGGCGAACCCCTGGCTGGTGTCCAGTGCCGTGAGCCGCGTGCCCATCGTCCGCACGATCTTGCGGCCGCCGATGAGGGTGCCAAGCGAGATGGCAAGGCCGCACGCGATGATGACCTCGTTGGGGACGGGGAAGTGCTTGATGTCGACCTTGCCCTGCACCGTGATGGCGCCGACGGCCAGCAGGACGGCCGTGATGACGCCCATCGTCTTCTGCGCGTCGTTCTTGCCGTGCTGGATGGAGTAGAACGTGCTCGAGCCGATCTGCAGGAAGCGGAACAGGTGCTTCACCTGGCCGGGGCCGGCCTTCCGGAACCCCCAGGAGATGATGGCGGTGAAGAGGAACGCCATCACGAAGCCGATGAAGGGGCTGTACGCGATGAACAGGATCGTCACCATGAGCTTGTTCGGGGCGTAGTGCTGCACGAGGAAGGCCCACACCAGGTTGGCGGCGGAGCCGATGCCGGCGCCCACCAGGAGGCTGCTGCGCCACGACGCGCGCATGAGGGTGCCCAGGATGAGCCCGGCCACCGCGCCCTCCACCGCACCCTTGGCGAGGATGATGCCGAGGGTCTGCAGCTCGCCCGGGTGCGGCGCCTGGATGCCCGAGAGGCCGGCGCTGGCCAGCGCGGCGCCGATGAGGCCGCCCACGAGGCTCTGGCTGCTGCTGATGGGGATGCCAAGGATGACCGTGAGGACGGACCAGAAGATGGCGCCCACCAGGGCCGCCAGGACGACGGTGGTCGTGATGGCCTTCGCGGCGATGATGCCGGCGCCGATGGTGGCCGCGACCGCGGTGCCGCCGAAGGCGCCGATGAAGTTGGCGACGCCGGCCAGCAGCAGGGCCGCCCAGACGGGGAGCGCCTTCGTGGCCACCACCGTGGCGATGGAGTTGGCGGCGTCGTGCAGCCCGTTGTAGAAGTCGAAGACGAGGGCCACGAAGATGGTGAGCAGGACCAGGGGCCCCAGCGACATCCAGTCGATCATGGGCGCTACCCGTGCTTGCGCAGGATGTCCTGCAGCACGTCCGCGACGTCCTCGCAGCGGTCGGTGGCGTCCTCGAGGAACTCGTAGATCTCCTTGTACTTCAGGATCTGGATGGCGTCGTTGGTCTTGAACAGGGCCCCGATGGCCTCGTTGAGCGCCTTGTCCGCGACGTTCTCGAGGCGGTGGACCTCCACGACGTGGCCGGGCATCTTCCCCTTCATGCTGGCGGGCTTCCGGAGGGCGCGGATGCCGGACTCGAGCTCCTTGAGCTGGGCCTCGAGGGTGACGATGAAGGCGGCCATGGGCGGCGTCGGCTCGGGGATCTCCAAGAGCGCGATGCGGTTCGTCGCGGCATGGATGGCGTCCACGATGTCGTCGATGGCGTGGGCGAGGCGGGCGATGTCCTCGCGCTCGATGGGGGTGATGAAGGTGCGGTTGAGGCGGTCGAAGACCTCATGGCCGACGTTGTCCGCCTGGTGCTCGAGGTCGCGGATCTTGGTGCGCCAAGCCTCCACGTTGGCCCAGTTGCCCACCATGTGGTTGAAGGTGGCCGCCGCCTGGCGGGCGATCTCGATGTGCTTTTCCAGGAGGTCGAAGAACACCTTGTCCTGGGGGATGATCCATTCCTTGAAGCCCACGGCGCAAAGACCCCTGCGGCGGGATAGGAAACCACCCTATAGCTTCTATTGAGACTCTTGGGATGGGCCCCTGTTGGACGGCCGCCGCGAGGGACGGCACACGGCGCCCGGGCGCCCCGCGGCCCATTCCATCAGGGGCGCCACGGCCGCCCGGAGGCGGTCCCCCGCGGGCGTGAGGCGGTACTCCACCCGTGGCGGCGTCTCACGGTAGGCCTTGCGGTCGACCAAGCCCTCCGCTTCCAGGGCCTTGAGCGTCTCCGACAGGGTGCGCGGGCTGATCCCCCCGAGGCCGTCCAGCAGCTCGTTGAAGCGGATGCCGGGACGGTTCCCAAGCGTGACGACGATGCAGAGCGTCCACTTCTTGCCGATGATGTCGATGGCGCCGCCGACGACGCAGACGCACTGCTCCGCCACGGGGAGTCGCTGACCCATGGTGGACCCGAGGATACTATCCAATTTCAAACTTGGTAGCTTTAGAGCTTCAACCATTGAACCTGTCTTGGAGGTTCACCATGGGACCCGACTGCCCCTGCACCGGCTGCTGCTGAGACCCTGGCTGGCACCCACCCGGTGCCCAGCTCTCTTCCCCTTATCCTGGCCTGGCACCACTGCGTGGCACCACGCGGATGCCCTTCGACCGCAGGAGCAGCAGGACGCGCTGCTCGATCTCGTCGCGGATGCGGCGGAACTCCGCCATGGGCCGGCCCTTGGGGTCATCGAGTTCCCAATCCACCATGGCCTTGCCGAGGAACGCGGGGCAGGCATCGTCGCCGCACCCCATCGTCACGACCAGGTCGCAGGATCGCCGGATCCACTCCTCATCGAACCCTTGGCTTGGATGACCGGAGATGTCGATGCCCTTCTCCCCCATCACCGCGATGGCCGCGGGGAGGACATGCCCCAACGGCCGGCTGCCGCCACTGCGCGCATCGACCAGGACCCCGCCGTAATCCCGCGCGAAGCCTTCCGCCATCTGCGAGCGCGCCGAGTTCCCGACGCACGCGAAGAGGACGCGGAAGGGCGTCACCATCGTGCGCCCTCCGCTGGTTTGGTCCCTTCGGCCTCCAGGTCGACGGGGCCCGCCGTGCCCAGGACCTCTCCCGGCCTCGGCTTGCTGCCGCGGCGCAGGCCCTCATACACGAGCATGCCCACCAGCCCTCCTGCGAAAGGACCAACGAGGTGCATGGCCAAGCCATCCCACTGCGATGTCAGAAGGGCAGGAGCAAGGGCGCGAGCGGGGTTCATCGCTGCCCCGGTCAAAGGGCCGGCCACGAGGGCGCCCAAGCCCACGGTGGCGCCGATGGCAAGGCCCGCAAGGCCCGGTGCCGCGCGAGGGTCCGTGGCGACGGCGATGATGACGAAGGCCAGCAGGAACGTCGCCAACGCCTCGACCGCCAACGCCTGGCCTCCAGCGAGGGGGCCGGTGGCGACAACGGGCGCCAAGGGACCGAGCGGGGCAAGCAGCAGGCAGGCTGCGAAGGCCCCGGCGACCTGCGCCAGCATGTAGGTGGGCACCCGGCGCCAGGGGAAGTGCCTGGTCGCGGCGAAGGCCACGGTGATGGCGGGATTGAAGTGGGCGCCGCTCACGTGCCCCAGGGCGAAGATGAGGACCATGACCGCCGCGCCGAAGGCGGCGGCGACGGCCCATGCGGGCTGGTGCGTCAGGATGGCGGCCCCCCCGGCCAGCATCATGAGGAAGGTGCCGAGGGCCTCGGCCGCCTCCGGCCGCAGGTCGGTCCGCACGGCACAGCCATGGGGCCATGGACATGAAAGGCCACTATGCCATGGCAAAGCGGTCCCCGTTACGGGTCCCCATGCCCAGGGTGCGCCTGCGCCTAGGGTTGCGCCTGCGCCGAGAGCACGGGTTGCGCACCGCGCTCCGAGGTCAGCACGATGAGGAGGCTCGAGACCATCTGCGCCTTCTGGTCGGCGGTGAGCTTCACGGCGCCGCTCCTGGCCAGGTTCTCCAGGACGGTCTCGACGATGCCGACGGCGCCCGTGGCGATGCGGCTGCGGGCGGCGATGATGGCGGCGGCCTGCTGGCGCTGCAGCATGGCGCCCGCGATCTCCGGGGAGTACGCAAGGTGCGTGAGGCGGGTCTCGATGACCTCGATGCCGGCGGCGGAGAGGCGGTCCTGCAGCTCGTCCTTGAGCGCCTTGCCCACCACGTCGGCGGAGCCCCTAAGGGTCGGCTGCTTGTCGTTGGTGCCCACGTCGTACGGGTACTGGGTCGTGATGTGCCGGAGGGCGGTCTCGGACTGGATCTCGATGAACTGCGAGTAGTTCTCGACGTCGAAGGTGGCCCGCCCGGTGTCCAGCACGCGCCACACGACGACGGCCGCGATCTCGATGGGGTTGCCGTCCGCGTCGTTGACCTTGAGGCGGGGCGTGTTGAAGTTCTGCACGCGCAGGGAGATCTTGCGCTTGGAGGTGAACGGGTTGGTCCAGTACCAGCCCGCCTCCTTGACGGTGCCGCGGTACTTGCCGAGGAACACGAGGACCTCCGCCTGGTTGGGCTGGATGACGAACATGCCGCCCACGCAGAGGAACCCGAAGATGCCCATCGCAAGGCCCGGCAGCACGAAGCCCACCTTGCCCAGCCCCACGCCGAGGAACAGGAGGCCTGCGGCCCCTGCGAACAGCAGGATGACCAGGACGAGGCCGACAAGGCCGGGCAGCGCGAAGGCGACGCGCTCCTGCGTGACGGAGCCGGTGGATGGCACGCCCCGCCATCCGCGGCGCCCGCATATCAAGCCGTGTGGTGGCGGGCTAGGCCCGGTTCGGCTCCCAGAGCGTCTCGGCCGCGCCCAGTTCCCGCGTGGCCCACCGCGACCACACGAAGAAGGCGTCCGAGAGGCGGTTGAGGTACCGGACCTCCATCTCGCCGCATCCTCCCTCGCGGTGCAGGCGGACCACGATGCGCTCCGCCCGCCGGCACACGGTGCGGGCGAGGTGGCAGAGGGAATTGACGCGCGATCCGCCCGGAAGCACGAACGAGCGCAGGGGCGGGAGGGTGGCCGTGAGGCGGTCCATGTCGGCCTCCAGCCAGGCGACGTCCGCCGCCGTGACCCGGGGCTGCTTTGGGCCGACGTCGGCCGGCAGCGTGGCCAGGATGGAGCCGAGGTTGAACAGCTGGTGCTGCACGCGCAAGAGGGAATCCGCGAGTCCCCCCAGGACGGGTGGCGAGTCCAGCACGGCGGCGCGGCAGAGGCCGGCCCAGGAGTTCAGCTCGTCCACTGTGCCGTAGGCCTCGAGGCGCAGGTCGTCCTTGGGAACACGCTGGCCGCCGACAAGGGCGGTCTCGCCGAGGTCCCCGGTGCGGGTGTAGACCTTCGAGATGCCGAGGCGGGGCTCCTGGAACGGCTCCTTGGCCACAGCCTGGGATTGGGAGGCTGGACTTGAAGGAACGGGTCACGGGAGAAGCCCGCCCCCAGGTCCAGCTGCGCCGAACATCCGCCGGAGCCATTCGAGGAATTCCGCGCGCAGGCGATGGCCGGACGTGGTTAGCATGAAGGCTTCCTTGCCTGCGTCACTCTTCGCGGCAACGTGGCCTTTTGCGACCAACAAATCGAGGTAACGGCGGAAGACATCATAGTTGACCCCCACGGCGCGTTGGAGGCGGCTTCGCGTCCAAGGCCCGGGCTCGGAAAGGCGCTCCAGGAACCTGGCCACGACGAAGAGATCGGGCCGCGCGCCGCGAGGCAGGTTACACCTCGGGAGGCAGGAAAGTTTGCCAGACTCTGTGAAGCCGTGCTACGCGCGCGTACTGCAACCACCACACACCGAAGCCGACCAACGCCAGCGCGATGACAAGCACGAACGGCGTCCACTCAGGGGAGGGCGGCACGCGCAGCGACTGCGACCACGATTTCACCGCCATGATGGCTGCGAAGGACGTTGAGATCAGGAGGACTCCAGTGACCCGCAAGGTGTTGCGCAGCCCCCGCAATGCGAGCCTGGCTTCCTCCGCGACCTGCACTAGGCTTTCCATGCGCGCTAGGGGGGCGCTCTTTGCTGGCGGCTGGCGTAGGACCACGAACGCGATGAGCAAAGACAACGAGGCCGCTACGGACAGGCCCGCGGTGATGAGGAGTACATTTGCCGTCGCTGACCACCCGGCATCCGTCACTTTTAGATCATACCAGAGGACGCGACCAAAGAGGTCAGGTGGAAAGCGCGCCGACTCCACGTGGGCAACGGCATTTTCCCATTGCGTGTCGGTCAGTTCTCCCCTTTCCACTGTCCAGACGAGGTCGACGTCATCGCCCAGGGCTGAGGCCGGTTTTTTCCAGAAAAGGGAGGCTTCCCCATAGACGGTGATGGTGCCGCCTTGGACCCGTGTTGGCGGTCTTTCTGCAAGCGAGATGGTATCGTAGATATGAGGGGGGGTCCCGTTCAGGGCCCATGGGCCTTCTCCTCCCTTGGTGATGAGGAGGGAGCCATTCCCCCCGTGAATCGTGGATGTTGCGGGAAGGACGACCTCGTCCCCTGCCTGGATGCTGTTCAACGACAGCACCAAGAGGGCTTGCCGGTCGTCGTGGTACACCTGCGCAACGTGGGAGATTTCTTGGTCCGCCTTGCCACTGGCTGCCAAGGCGCCTAACAGAAGCAACAAGGAGACGCAGAGAACCGTCAGCACGGGGGCGGGCGAGCGCAACAGGTCCATCCGGAAACCGTCCATGGGTCAGCATGGGTGGCCGCGGGAGAAGGTTTCCTCCTTGAAGGTCGCACCTATGCCATGACGACCAGTTTGCTCCGGTGCACGTCCCGCATGCGCTCCAGCGTATCCTGCAGCCCCTGGATGCGGGCAGGGGGCCCTCCGACGATGAGGACGTCCATGCAGGTCTCCTTCTCGCAGTGGGTGTGCATGAGGGAGAGCACGACGTCGTGGAAGGCGTGCCGGACGTCGCTGATGCGCGCCTCCTTCTCATGCGGATAGAGGACCGTGATGGAGCCATGCACGTGCCGCCCCGCCGGGGCGTCGCGCCCCTGGAGGTGGTCCTTGACGGCGGCGCGCAGGAACTCGCTGCGGCCCTGATAGGCGCCCCTGGCGATCGCGGCGTCCATGTCGGCGACCAGGTCGTCGGGGAAGGATGCGCTGATGACGGCCATTGTGAACCCGAGCCCCCCCGCCCTCATAATTCCTGGCAACAAGTTATGAACCTCGGACGGTGCGGGCCTGCATGGACGCCTGGGCCGCAACCCTGCTGGCCGTGACCCTCGTGAGCCTGGTCAGCCTCGTGGGGGCCCTCACCCTCACCCTCCCAGGCCTGCGCAGCCACCGCACCCTCCTGGTCCTGGTCGCCGTCGCGGCGGGCACCCTCATGGGGGACGCGTTCTTCCACCTCCTGCCCGAGGCGGCGGAGAGCTGGGCGGAGTCGGGCCTCGACACCATGGGGTTCTGGATCCTGGCCGGGTTCATCCTGTTCTTCGGGCTCGAGGTCGCCCTCCGGTCGCGCCACGCCCACGCGGAGCTCGCCACCGACGGGCCCGGGGACGCCCACGCCATCCTCGCGCCGCACCCCGCCCACGGCGGGCATGGTCCCCACCACGGCGACCACGGCCCGGCCCACCACCACGGCCAGCAGGCCATCGCCGCCTTCGCCTGGACGAACCTGGTCGGCGACGCGCTGCACAACCTCCTCGACGGCGCCGTCATCGCGGCCGCCTTCCTCGTCGACACCGGCGTGGGCGTCGCAACCACGATCGCCGTCGTCGTGCACGAGGTGCCGCAGGAGCTGGGGGACTTCGCCGTGCTCCTGCGCAGCGGCATGACGCCGCGGCGCGCCCTCCTGTTCAATCTCCTGTCCGCCCTGTGCGCGGTGGTCGGCGCCGTCCTCATCCTGGCCCTTCCGCTGCAGCCCGGTTCGCTCGAGACGTTCGGCCTCCCGCTCATCGCCGGCGCCTTCGTCTACATCGCCGCCGCCGACCTGGTGCCCGAGCTGCACCACCACAGCAAAGGCCGCGCGGCCTTCACCATCCTGGGCGCCTTCCTCGTCGGCGTCGCCATCATGTACGGGCTCCTGCGGCTGGAGCAGAGCGGGCTGCTGGGCACCGGCTGACGGCAAGCCTCAAGTGAACACATGAAATTGCATTCATGTGGAACCGGTCTCCCTGTTGCGCCTCATCTCGGAGGCCACGCGGCATCGCCTGCTCCACACCCTGCGCAGCGGGGAGAAATCAGTAGGCCAGCTGGTGGCGCTCCTGCAGGACGAGCAGAGCAACCTGAGCCACCACCTGGCCCTCCTGCGGCAGGCCGGACTGGTGAGCGCCCGCCGCGAGGGGCGCAACCAGATGTACCGCCTTGCCGACCCCGAGGTCGCCCGCCTGCTGGACCAGGTGGAGCAGGTCGCCACCCGCATGGACCAGGTGGCCTACACCTCGGGCCTCGGGCTTCCCGCGGAGACCGTGTTCCGGGGCTACTAGCTTCGATTGGCGTCTGCTGCCGTCCGCATGCCACCCAAAGGAGCGGCCCCGCGTCCGCCGGCCCCTCCCCAACCCTTGAAATGCCCCTGCGCCCCTGGGAACCGCGATGGGGGTGACCCTCACCGGCTACGGGGGCGTGGGCGAGATCGGCGGCAACGCCTTCCTCCTGGACGATGGCAAGACCCGCATCCTCCTCGACGCGGGCCGCCGCTTCGGCGCCGCCACCGTGAAGCACCAGCTGCCCGAGTCCTACGTGCGCCGCCCGGGCTTCGGCGACTACTTCGACGCGTTCCTCAAGGCACGCTCGTTCGCAGCGGCCCGCGACCTGCAGACCCTGGACCTCGTGCCCCGCCTGCCCAACCTGTACCGCACCGACCTGGGGGGGACCGCCTCGGCGACGCCGCCCGTGGACGCCATCTGCATCAGCCACGCCCACCAGGACCACTTCGGCCTCCTGGGGCTCATCCGAACCGACATCCCCGTGCTGGCCTCGCAGGAGACCGTCGCGACCTTCGCGAACCTGCAGGAGACCAGCCAGCGCGGCTGGGAGACCGACCTCCTCGACATGCAGCTGCGCGGCGGCGTGGGGCACCGCAAGGGCAGGAAGAAGGACGACCCGCCCGAGCTGACCGTGAACTGGCGGTATGGCGACGAGGAAGAAGGGCCTCGCCGCCCGATGGTCACGGCGGACGAGCACGTGGCGGGTGACTGGACGCTCTCCTACGCACCCGTCGACCACTCCATCCAGGGAGCCGTCGGGTTCGTCGCGGTGCGCAAGGACGGCTTCAAGCTGGTCTACACGGGCGACTTCCGCGCGCATGGCCGACGACCCGAGCTGACCGAGCGGTTCCTGCGCCTGGCGGAGGACCCTGACGTGCTGCTGGTGGAGGGCACCCGCGTGCGGCGCGCCACGGATGAGAAGGACCACGGAGGGCACGGCCACGGCTCGGAGATCCCGCGCGCCAAGACGGACTCGGAGGTCGAGGTCGAGCTGGAGATCGAGCGCATCATCGCCGACCACGAGAAGGAGAAGGGACCCGGCTTCGTCGGCATCGGCTACCCCATGCGGGACGTCGACCGCCTCGTGTCCATCTGGCAGGTCGCGCGTCGCCTGGGCCGCCGCCTTGTCCTTCAGCCCAAGCAGGCCCATCTCCTGCAGACCCTGGCCCGCCGCGCGGGGCGCACCGACCTCCCCGACCCCTTGACGGACCGCAACCTCGCCGTCTTCGTGAAGGCCCAGGGCAAGGGGACGGTGATGCGGCGGGGCGCGCCCCTGATGATGGGCAACAAGCTGACGTTGGCGATGCAGGAGCTGCATGCGCCGCCGGAGCAGTGGATCCGCCTCGTCTCGACCGAGCTGGACAAGTGGGAGCGTGTCCTGATGGGGGCCGCTGACGAGGACGGCAGCATCCAGCTGGGCCCCAACGTGGTCACGCCCCTGGACGTGGCCGCCGCGCCGCGCGACTACCTGTTCACCCTGAGCTACTGGAGCATGACGGACCTGTTCGACCTGTTCCCGGACCGCGGCGCCGCCAGCGGCCTCTACATCCACAGCCAGACACAGCCCTTCAACGACGACCTGGAGCTCGTGATGTTCAAGCTGCGGCGCTGGTGCGACGCCTTCCATCTGGCCGGTCCGAAGCACACGCATGTGTCCGGGCATGCGGACGAGGCGACCCTGCACGCCGTCCTCGAGCAGCTCAAGCCCAAGACGATGGTCCCCGTGCACTCGGAGGCGCCAGGGCAGACCGCGGAGTGGTACTCGCACCGCATCGGCAGGAAGGCCTTGCTGCCGGCCGTGGGGCAGGCACTCACTCTGGATTGAGCCGCGCCCAAACCTGCCGCGGGATCCCCGGAAGCCGCGGAAACCCTAGCAGCCAAGGTTCCGTGGATTCCGCGGTTTCCGCGGCTCGTCAGGCAGAGCCGCCACCACCACGCTTATCCCCGAGGACCAGTCCTGACTTGCTGCACCCGAAAATGGCCGCCTCCAGGAAACCATCTCCAGATTCCCCTCCGGCCGAGCCCGACCCGGCCCCTTCCGGCGAGGAGCCCAAGGAGGAAAGGACGCTCTTCAAGCGCAAGAAACTGGACCCCCTGCGCGGCCATCCCATCGAGGACCCCTTCAAGGTCGAGCACGCCCTCACCCGGGGCGCCTTCGCCCCCCTGGACCTGCACCTGCTGAACCTGCGCGCCCACCGCCTCAAGGCGATGCGGCACGAGGGCATCACCACGCTGGCGCAGCTGCGCCGCAAGATCAAGATCCTGCCCCACCAGGTGAAGGCCGCCATCAAGGTCCTCAACACCATGCAGGGCCGCGGCATCCTGGCCGACGAGGTGGGCCTCGGGAAGACCATCGAGGCTGGCATCGTGATGAAGGAGCTCATCGCCCGCGGCAAGGCCCGCTCCGTCCTCATCCTCACGCCTGCGTCCCTGGCCGGCCAGTGGCAGCAGGAGCTGTGGGACAAGTTCGGCGAACGGTTCGTGCGCCACGACGACGAGGAGTTCAAGGGCTTCTCCCACCACGACAAGATCGTCGCCTCCATCGACACCGCGAAGTCGCCGCAGCACTCCCGCGACATCATCGCGCGCGAGTGGGACCTCGTCATCATCGACGAGGCGCATTACCTGAAGAACAAGAAGACGCAGCGCTACTCCCTGGCGGACGACATCACGGCGCGCCACGCCCTGATGCTGACGGCCACACCCATCCAGAACAACCTCATCGAGCTCTACAACCTCATCAACCTGATCAAGCCCGGCTTGTTGGGCACGATGCAGAACTTCGAGGAGGAGTACATCGGGGACGCGCAGGGCCGCGTCCTGCTGCACGCCCAGCGCCTGCAGACCCTCCTCCAGCAGGTCCTCATCCGCAACCGCCGCGCGGAGACGGGGCTCAAGTTCCCCGAGCGCAAGGTCGAGACGCACCGCATCAAGGCCTCCAAGGGCGAGTACGAGCTGCACCAGGCGGTCTCGAACTTCATCCGCACCTACAAGGACTTCTTCGAGAGCCACCTGGCCCTCATGGTCCTGGAGCGCGAGGTCGCCTCCTCGGCCCCCGCCCTCGTGAAGACGCTCAACAACATGAGCCCCAAGGTCCACGACGCCGAGGTCGCCACCGCGATGGACGAGCTCAAGTCGCTGGCGGAGAACATCAAGCGCAACTCGAAGGTCAACCTCATCCTCGACATCGCGAAGAACACGAAGGAGAAGATGATCGTCTTCACCCAGTTCCGCGAGACGCAGGAACTCCTGTCGCGCCGCCTCAAGCAGGAGGGCGTCGAGAACGTCAAGTTCCACGGCCAGCTCACCCCCGGCCGCCGCCGCAACGCCCTCGAGGAGTTCCGCAGCGACAAGAAGGGCGCACCCCAGGTCCTGGTCGCGACCGACTCCGGCTCCGAGGGCCTGAACCTGCAGTTCTGCCACGTCCTGGTCAACTACGACCTGCCATGGAACCCCATGCGCGTGGAGCAGCGCATCGGCCGCGTCCACCGCATCGGCCAGGACTCCTCCAACGTCGTCATCCTCAACCTCGCCGTCGCGGACACCATCGAGGACTACGTGCTGCAGGTCCTGTACGAGAAGATCAAGCTCTTCGAGGTCGCGATCGGCGAGATGGACCTCATCCTCAGTGACATCGACGAGTCGGGCGGCCTCGAGAAGCGCATCCTCGACATCATCCTCGAGACGAAGACCGACAAGGAGGTCAAGGACTCCCTCGACCGCGTCCACCGCGAGGTCCGCAAGTCCAAGGAGCAGGCCGAGGAGATCAAGATGCTCGACGCGTCGGTGTTCCAGCAGTTCGACCTCTCCACCGCCAAGGACGACGTCAAGATCGAAGACAACGTCGACCTCGACCAGGAGGTCCGCACCTTCGTCGACGGCTTCGTCGCGGCCACCGGCGCGGAGGCGGAGGTCGTCGACCGCATGACCACCGTGCGCATGCCCCGCACCTTCTGGAAGCGGCTGGGCGGCGTCCACACGTACACCACCGACCCCGAGACCTTCGAGGAGAAGGACGGCGAGGTCGAGCTGCTGAGCCTGGGCTCCAGGTTCGTGCAGGGCGCCATGGGCATCCTGCAGGAGGAGTCCAGCGTCGGCCAGGTCCGCACCGCCGAGGTCGACCAGCCGACGACGGTGCTGTACTACCGGTACTTCATCGAGACCATCCGCAGCGAGACGGAGGCGTTCCTCACCGTGGAGGTGCACGACGACGGCACCATCGAGGCCGTCACCGAGGACCTTGCCGAGATCCCGGACGGCGAGGCCGTCGACGAGCCCATCGCCCTCACCGCGCGGCAGTGGGAGGACCTGTCGGAGAAGGCGCGCTTCGAGGTCGGCAACCTCCTGCTGCCCATCATGCAGGCCAAGCGGGAGGAGGCGCAGGCCGAGGTCCGCCGCACCGAGAAGCGGCTCGAGGACTACTACGAGCGCCTCAAGGAGGAGACGCGCCAGGAGGAGCAGAAGATCCGCCACAAGATGGGCAAGATCCGCAACCGCCTCTGGTTCAACGAGAACGGCATCCGCGAGCGCAAGCTCGAGGACGAGTACACGCAGCTCGAGGAGCAGCTGCACAAGGCGACGTTCCAGAACAACAAGCGCGTCGAGGACCTCGACCGCGAGCTCAAGGACCGCATGGCGCGCGAGCAGGAGAAGAACGAGCCCCGCCTGACCCTCGAGGTCATCGGGGCCACGCGCCTGCTGCCCTATCCGGCCACCAAGGTCAGCGTCGCCCAGCGCCAGGCCGTCGCGGCCAGCGCCTGACCGCTCCCAGCCACCGGGGACCCCGAGACGGGGGAGGCAGGACGACAGCCCCCCGCCCCGGAGTCATGCCCGCGGCAGGAAAGGCCCCCTGAGGCGAGGTGGCCTCGTTGGTTGGGGAGGGGGGCATCACGCCAGGGGCACGTCGAGCGTGCTCTGCCCGTCGAAGGTGACCGAGTAGCTCTGCAGCAGGGGCATCCACCACGAGGGGTCGTTGGCGGACACCTTCAGCTGCAGGCGGTCGCCCGGCTGTGTGGCCGCGCGGGTCCACGTCATGGGGATGTCGAGGAGGCCCATCTGGACGTCCTGCTGCGAGAGGGCGGCGGCGGCGCCACGTGATAGGAGGACCGACTGGCCGCTTGCGTGCACGAGGTACAGGGTGGCCGCGACCTGGTACGGGGGGGCCCCTTCGCGCAGGTGCAGGCGCAGGCGCGGCTCGCCGACGACGACGTGGCTGCCCTCGAGGGGGGCGCTCGTGAAGAAGGAGGCCGCGGGGTCCTTGCGCAGCTCGGCGGGGAGCACCTGGTTCGGCATGCCGGCCTGGTCCCACAGGGCCGCGGGCTCCTCGAGGGGGTTGGAGGCCAGGCGCTGCTCCACCGTGAAGGCGGCCATGGTGGCGGGGCCCTCGACGAGGTCGGTGCCGCGGGGATGGAAGGTGGTTGCCTGCGCCGTCGGGAAGCCCGGGTACGCGATGGGGGCGCCGTGGCCCGATGCGTCGACGGTCTCGAGGGCGGGCCACTCGTCGACGCGGGTGTCGTACCCTCCGAGGAAGAACTGGGACCACCTGAGGGCGCGCGACCAGCAGGTCGGGTCGTTGGCGCCGTGGCCGCCCGTGAAGACGAGGGCGCGCGTGAAGCCGCCCGCCTTCGACCAGGCGAGGTCGGCCTGCGGGAACAGGGACTCCTGCATGCCCTGGCACACGAAGAGGGGCTTGTGGACATCCTGCATCACCGGGAGGACGCTGCGTTGGTCCATCTGGGCATGCACGGTGGCGAGGTCACTGCGGGTGTAGAGCTGCTGGTACCAGGCGTCGATCATCGGGTCGTACCCGCCCTTGCTGCCCGCGGCCCCGTAGAGGTAGAGGAACTGCGCCCACTCGAGTTTCGGGACGTTCTGCGGGATGAGGGCGTCGTAGAGGTCGACCCACCCGTACATGGCCACCGCCGTGGTGACCTTGGGGTTGTTGGCCCAGGCCTGGTAGGCGTGGCCGCCGCCGTAGCTCACCCCGATGACGCCGACGCGGCCGTTGGTGGGGTACTGCCGGGCCGCGAAGTCGAGGATGGCGTCGAGGTCCTTCATCTCGGCGGGACCGGCGACCGTGGACTGCCCCTCGGATTTCCCAAAGCCGCGCGCATCGTACGCCACGGCGAGGATGCCCCCCTGGGCGAACTGCCTGAGCCGGTTCGTGCCGCCATCCGCGGGGATGGGCTGCCCCGGCACGGTGGCCTTCTGCCCTGCGTAGGCTTCCTTCTCCTGGCCCCATCCATGCACGAAGACCGCGACCGGCCAGCGGGGGCAATCGGGGGTCGACTGGTTGCACGCCAGGGGGGATCCGCCCAGCTGCGCTGCGGTCACCGGCACGTACGCCACCAGGGAGAGGCGCGTGGCACCGTCCCCGCCCTCCACGGTGAAGTTCTCGGCGCGCACGCCCGCTACACGGATGGAGAGGGGATCGAGCCCCACGTCGGCGGGGATGGCCGCGCGCGGAGCCGGGGCGCGGGCGTCGAAGCAGCCGGCCAGCAGGAGGGCCAGGAGGACCAGGGCCTGCCACGCGCGCATGGGGACCCCAGCCTTGTCCCTGCTGATGAGCGTTCCCACCTGCGGCGGTGCGACCTTCGTTTGACCCTTGTCCCAGGGACCTAAATACCCCCGTCGTCGGACGTTGGGGCATGGCAGGACTGCACGCGCACATCCGCCGGGCCGGCCTTGCGGTCTTCGTGGACCTGCGGGCCATGGCGCACAGCGTGAAGGCCCGTGTCCCCATCTCGACGGCGCGGCGCAAGGCGGAGTACGTCCTCATCGACAACGCGCGCGTCCCCCTGGGCTTCGACGAGATGGCGTTCCTGGCCAACCAGCTCTCCCGTGTGCACCATGCCCGCAACGGCATGGGGTTCACGCGCGCCGACTCGACGCGGGTGGTGCGCGAGGTCCGGCCTGTCCCGATGCCTTCGCTCGAGGTCAAGATCGCGCTGCGCCGCGAGGACCGCTCGACGCCGTACGACGTCTGAGGGGCGTCAGGGCCCCACTGAACCAGATGGCGCAGATTTCAGGAGGATGCAGCAAATCCCCAACCTTGAATCGACCCATCGGTCGCCGTGAAGCCCCGGAACCCAGGGCTGCGGGTGTGTGGTGGGGCGGCGGGTTGTTCCAGTCAACGATGGCAACGGGGCCGGCGCAGCCGCGCCGCCAAAAACTGGCCAAGGGCTACGCGACGTGCGCTCCGCGCACCACAAGGGATTTTTCTGGTTCTCGACGCCCCCACCGTCCAAGGAGTGTTAGACTGGACCTGGTCCAGAACCGGACGCGGAGCGCCCGACAATCCAGGACCGAACGCGGAGTCCAACGCGAGCAACCCAACTTTCGTTTCCGCCATGTTTCCGTCTCCGCGTGAAAACGCCATCAGAGCAAGGCCATCAGGTCCTTCACCGCCAGCCGCACGTCCTTGCCCTGGTAGAGGATCCTGTAGATCTCCGACGTGAGCGGCAGCGGGATGCCTTCCTTCTCCGCCTGCTCGTGCACGAACTTCGCCGCGTACACGCCCTCCGCCACCTGTCCCCCCATCGTGGCCAGGGCCTGCTGCATGGTGAGACCCCTGCCCAGGAGCTCCCCCACGCGGCGGTTGCGGCTGTGCGGGCTCGTGGCCGTGGCGATGAGGTCCCCGAGCCCCGAGAGTCCCGTGAACGTCTCCATCTTGGCGCCGTGCGCGACGCCGAAGCGGACCATCTCGTCGAGGCCCAGGGTGATGACGGCGCTGGCCGAGTTGTCGCCGAACCCGATGCCGCGCGTGACCCCTGCCGCCAGCGCCACGATGTTCTTGAGGACCCCGCCCAGCTCGACGCCGACGACGTCACGCCGCGGGTAGGCCTTGAACCACTCCGTGGAGAGGACGTTGCACAGCAGGTTGAGGGCGCTGGCGTTCTTGCTGGCGATGACCGTGGCGCTGGGCATGCCGCGCGCGATCTCCTCGGCGTGGTTCGGCCCCGAGAGCGTCGCGACCGCCGCGTTGGCGCCAAGCTCCTGGTGCAGGACCTCGCTCATGCGCAGGTACGTGTCGTGCTCGATGCCCTTGGCGACGTTCAGGACCTTGGCGCCCTTCTCCAGGTGCGGAGCGAACGAGCGCACGGTCTCCCGCATAGCCTGGCTGGGCACGGCCGCGATGACCACCTCGGCGCCGGCGACGGCGTCCTGGAGGCTGGAGGTCACCCACACATTGAGGGGAAGCTTGACCCCGGGGAGGTACTTCACGTTCTCCCGCCCGTTGGCCAGCGTCTGCGCGTAGTCGGGCTGCCGGCACCACAGGCGCGTCTCCACGCCGTTGCGCGCAAGGAGGGTGCTGAGGCAGGTGCCGAAGCCACCAGCGCCCACCACCGCCACGGCGACGTCGCCGGCCTGCCCTTCGATCAAGACACCTTCCCACAGGCCCCCGCCATAAAAAGGGCGCCCAAGGCCAAAGGAAGGTGGGCCCGACTGAGGCACCGGGAACGCTTTTGCGGGCGGAGCGTTGCGCCGCCCATGAAGCAACTCCTGGCCGTGGCCCTGCTGCTGGCCACCGCCCTTGCCGGCTGCGGCGACTCGACGGACACGACGACGACCGCGACCACGACTGGCGCAGACGGCTCCTCGGATCCCTGCGCCGCGATCACCCGTGCCTCGCTGTCGCCGACCCCCGCGGCCAACCAGACGGTCGTGACCCTCTCCACCGACAAGGGCTGCATCGTGGCGCTACTGGAGGACCAGAAGGCTCCCCTGACGGTGGCCAACTTCAAGAGGTACGCCTCAGAGTCGTTCTTCGACAACACCCTCTTCCACCGCATCATCAAGGACTTCATGGTGCAGACGGGCGGCATGGGGACGGACGGCCAGTTCAAGACGCCCACCCACGCGGCCATCAAGAACGAGGCCCGGGCCTCCGGGCTCAAGAACCTCGCCTACACCCTCTCCATGGCGCGCGGCAGCGCCGCCGACTCGGCGACGAACCAGTTCTTCATCAACCACCACGACAACGCCTTCCTCGACCCCAGCGGCAGCAGCGCCGGCTACGCGGTGTTCGGGCACGTGGTCAAGGGCAACGACGTCGTGGACGCCATCGCCAGCGTGCCGGTCGAGGCCTACAACTCCAGCAAGCACTGCCAGCCCGGGGATGCGCAGCCCTCCTGCCCCACCCACGACGTCGTCCTGCGCGCCGTCCGCGTCCTGGCCTGAGCCTCAACCGCCGCCCCTGCCCTCACTCCGTGACGGCGCCCTACCTCGGCGGGGACCTCGCCGGATGACCCGGGACGCTGGGGGCGCCGGACAACCCTTTTCCCACTCCCCCACCTCGCGCACCTGACCTGCCCACGCTCGCAGACGGTTGACGGCGCCCTACCTCGGTGGGGGACCACGCCGCGGGATGCCGTACGCCCGGGCGGTCTACATCTCCCAGGCGGCCCTCAGGCCTTGCGTTGCGGGCTCCGCTTCGCCTTGTCCGGGTTCGCCCCTTCCGCACGCTGCGCCCAGTCGGGGTCGAACCCCGGTTTCCACAACGCCAGCGGCCGGTCCATCGCCTCGCCGGTGCGGGCGCCCGACACGACCCCGAGGCATCCGGCGCAGCACAGCAAGAGGTACGGCGCGACGCCCGCGGCGATGCGGTACGGCAGCTCGATGAACCTGTCGGCACCGCACCGCATGCAGTTGGGGATCTTGCCTTCGGCCACGAGGGGGAAGGGGGGGACCAGCTCAAGAGTCTGGCGCACGGCGGCGATTCCACATCCAGATGCATCGGATCCTTGGTGACCCATCGGTCGCGCCGTAGCGAGAGACTCCAGGAAACCGGCACCTTGGACGGCGGCGTGTGGCCCGGCCAGCACGATTTGGGGTTCCTGTTGCTGTGAGCGATGGAATGGGGCGCGCCCGACGAAACCGGCGCAAAGGTTACGTGGCCGTGCGCTCCGCGCACCCATCGGCATTTTACTGGTGCTCCGCGCCCCCGCCGTCACATGGTGTTAGGCTGGAACTCGTCCAGAATTGAACGCGGAGCGCCCGACGGCCTGAGAGCCGAACGTGATCTGTGAAATCTGTGGTTAAGTCGGGCGCGAAAGCCTAACGGCTGCCAGATTTCGTGCTCGAAACAAGCGAAGCGAGTGCAGGGGCGAGGATTCGCGAAGGGACTGCCCCACGGAGCGGGCGGCCCCGACCGGGCTCCGCCGCACGGCGGAGCCAGAATCCTTGCTTGAACGAGCGAAGCGAGTGCAGGAGCGAGGATTCGAACCTCGGAACCACGAAGGATGGGATCCTAAATCCCACGCCGTTGACCAGACTTGGCAACTCCTGCGCTGGCCCTGCCATGGCGCATCGCGATAAGGCGGTTTGCGAAGCATCGCCTTCAAGTCGCCTTCTGGTGTTGCGCGGCCCCATGCAGGACCTCGTGGCCTTGCGCGGCCCCGTGCCGACCCCCAGGCAGATGGGGTTCCGGATGCCCGCCGAGTGGGAACGCCAGGAAGCCGTGTGGCTCGTGTGGCCCCGCGACCCCCTGACGTGGCCCGGCCGCGTCGGGAAGGCCCGCGGGACGTTCCTTGCCGCCATGAAGGCCATCACTCCCCACCAGCGCGTGGACCTCGTCGTCCATCCCGACCTCCTGGAGGAGGCCACCAAGGCGGTGGGCGGTGCGCACCTGAGGAACGTGCACCTCCACCCCGTCGACCACCAGGATTCCTGGATCCGCGACTACGGCCCCATCTACCTCACCAAGGGGCCCCCCGAGCGGCGTGAGCGCATGGCCGTCCGGTTCGGCTTCAACGCATGGGGCAACAAGTACGAGTCCCTGCTGAAGGACCGCAGCGTCATCGCGCAGCTGGGCGAAAAGGTCGGCGCTCCCCTGCAGTCCATCGACATGGTCCTCGAGGGCGGCAGCATCGACGTCGATGGGCAGGGCACCCTCCTCACCACGCGCCAGTGCCTGCTGAACGAGAACCGCAACCCCGACATGGGCCAGGCCGACATCGAGGCGCACCTGCGGGAATACCTCGGCGTCGAGAAGGTGCTGTGGCTGGGCGACGGAATCGAGGGAGACGACACCGACGGCCACGTCGACGACATCAGCCGCTTCGTCGCCCCCACCCTCGTCGTGACCGCGACCGAGGAGGACGCGAGCCACCCGAACCACGAGCCCCTCGAGGCCAACGCGCACATCCTCCGCTCCAGCATCGACGCCCACCGCCGCCCCCTCCGCGTCGTCGAGCTCCCGATGCCGCAGGACCTGCACACCGACGAGGGCGCCGTCCTGCCTGCGAGCCACGCCAACTTCCTCATCACCAACGGCGCCGTCCTCATGCCGACGTTCGGCGGCCGCAGCGACGAGGTGGCGCAGCGGCGCCTGCAGCAGTGCTTCAAGGACCGCCCCGTCGTCCCCCTGGACTGCCGCGACCTCGTGTGGGGCATGGGGGCCATCCACTGCCTCAGCCAGCAGGTGCCCGCCAAGAGCCACCGCACCGAACGCGCCGCCGTCGAGGACGTCCTCAGGAACCTCAAGGTCGAGGGCGTGCGCTCCGACCGCCTCGCGCGCGACTGATGCCCCGCCTGGGACGCGTCCGATGGCGACGGGGGGAGGAACGCTGCCACACGGCCACCGCTCCGGCGCCCCGCGGCAATAGGTTGAAGATGCTGGAGGCGGCCTCCCCCCCGTGCGGTGGCTGGCCCTCGCGGCGATGTCCCTCCTCGCCCTACCGTGGGCCGCGGCGGCCGTGCTGGAGGGGTCGGGCCCCCCCGTCCGCATCGAGGCCACGGCCGCTTCCGACACGACGCTCTACATCCATGTGGGCGGCGGCGACTTCCCCATCACGACGCGGCCCCCGCCCGACACCTTCAGCGCCGACGAGGGGGTCGGGGCCGCCACGCACTCCCTCTCCTGCATCCCCGCCGGCACGCCCGTGGACGGCCTGACCCAGCACCAGTACACGACGTACTATGCCTTCGCCTCCATGGGCCCGGTGCGCTACGAGGGCCCGCCCACCTCGTCGCTGGGCCGCGGCCTCGCCGCGCCCCTGGCGCTCGACCCGGCGCACCCCCTGGTCCTGCGCTGGTTCATGTCGACGTACTCGGGCGCCGCCACCGAGCTGCAGATGGGCGACCCCAGCAGCGAGCCCCTGCCGGTGCCGGGCGTGGTGCTGCGCGCCACGGTCCGCCTCGGCGAGCGCCTGAGCCCCTTCGACACCGCCTACAACGACGGAGCCGTGGTGGCCATGGGCCAGACCGCCCCCACGACGCTGGCGGGCGCCTCCACGGCGCCCACGCCCGGGGTGGCCGCGGCGCAGGCGACGCCCGGGGCCGAGGTGCGCTACGCAGGCAAGGCGGGCGACTTCCCCGTGTACGGGTTCACGCTGCCGCTGCCCGTCGAGGTGGCCGACGTCCCGGAGACGGAGGGGTTCAACCTGCGAGTCGACGTGTTCCAGCAGCTCCCCGCCTGCCCCGACCCCTCCGACGGGTACGTGATGTCGAACTTCGTGCGCGTCCACACGAGCCCCGCGCTGCGACCGCGCCTGGAGGCCCGCCAGCTGCACGCCATCGAGCTGTCGGCGCAGTTCGAGCAGTTCGTCGAGGCGCAGGTCCTGCACGTCTCCACCCGCAGCGCTTGGGGACGCCTTGACCTGGACACCCGCAACGCCACCTTGGTGGCCGACCCTGCGGCGGCCTTCCGGGAAATCGCGGCGGAGCCGAACCCCTTCGAGGAACCCCGCGACAACCTGCCGTTCAGCCAGGTGTGGGTCTGGAACGGCACGCTGCGCCCCGGGACCTACACGGCGACGTACGAGGTCTCCAACCAGCAGCACACCGCCAAAGCCCGGGCGACGGTGGTCTTCGAGGTGGGCGCGAAGGACGCCCCAGGCGCCGGAGTGGGGACCTTGCTTGCAGGCCTGACGGGAGCCGCCTGGGTCTCGCGCCGCGCGTTTCGGGGACGAGTGCAATAGCTTGAAATCGCGGACACCCAAGCGGCCTCCGATGCGGTGGGGGTGGCTTGCGGGACTGGTCCTTCTCCTGCCCCTGGTGGCGGCCGACGAGCCTGCGCCCACGGTGCCGTTCACTTTGGAGAACCCGACCGGGCCGACCACGACGACGCTGTACTTCCATTTCGGCATCTCCTCCGACTTCCTCATCAACACCCAGCTCCCTCACCCATGGAAGGATGCAACCGGCGGCAACGGCCCAGGCATTGGTGGGGGCACCCTGACGTGCCTGCCCCGCACCGGCGTGACCGAAGGGACGACCCATCGGCGGGAGGCAAGCACGTACGGCATCTCGCTTGCCGGACCCGTGGAGTACGATTTCATGGAGTCGGGCGGCCCCAACGTCCCGAACCCTCAGCGCGTCCTCGGCGGCGACGTCCGCCTCGACCCCGGCGAACCGTTGGCGTTCACGTGGTTCGTGGTGTCGGACCTGCAAGGCCAGTCCATGGTCCCGATGCTCCTGCCGCAGGTCCGCGTGCAGGCGACCCTCCGTTCCGGCTCCCAGTTCGCAGAGAGCATCCGCGGGTACGATGGCGAGGTGCTTGCGCAAGGCAGCAGCCCTACCGCGACCTTGGCCGGCTCGTCGACGACGGGGGCGACCTACGAGCGGGTGCAGGGCAGGGACGTCTACGGGTTCTCGTTCCCGCTGCGGATCGCAACGGACAACGCGACGCTGCCACGCGACGGGGGTTTCTCGCTGCGGGTCGACCTCTTCCTGGACGTGCCCGCCTGCCCCGACCCCGAACAAGGGGCGGTGATGCCCCGTGGCTTCGAGCCCTTCGCGGACCCGGAACACATGCCTCGCCTCTCGGTCATCCACGCTGACCCCTTGCGCATCGCGTCTGCGACCATGGAGACCTTCCCCGAGGGGCATGTCTTCTCCGTGGAGGCAACGAGCCCATGGGGCACCTACGACGTGGACGCACCGGGGATACGGCTCGACATCCTTGGGCCCCCCACCGCCTTCGTCAACCAGACCGCCCTGGTCTGGAGGACGCATGAGTTCGACCACTACGCCGACCCCGCCCGCAGCGTCTGGGTGTGGGACCACCGGCACCAGCCTCCCACCCCCGGCACCTACACCGCCACCATCACGGTCCCCAACCGCCAGCACACCGCCAACGCCACCGCCCACCTCACCTTCGAGGTCGGCCCCAAGGCGTCCCCTGCGACTGGCCCATTGGCGCTCCTTCTCCTGTTGGCGACGGCCGCGGTGCTGCGGCGCCGCCCCATGCCGTGAGGGACGGTTTCAAGAAGCCCTTCCCTGTGCCTCGGGGCATGCCCCACCTGAGCGCCTCCTACAGCATCACGGCCCGGCTGCAGATCGACAACAAGCCGGGCATGCTGGGGAAGATCGCGACCCGGATCGGCGAGCTCGGGGGCTCCATCGGCGCCATCGACATGGTGCGCACCGAGAAGGGCGGCGCCATCCTGGTGCGCGACATCTCCATCGACTGCTCCTCGGACGAGCACGTGGAACAGATGCGCAAGGGCCTGCAGGACATGGACGGCGTCAACGTCGTGGCCGTGTCGGACCGCGTGTTCCTCGCCCACCTCGGCGGCAAGATCACGACGCACAGCAAGATCCCGCTGAAGACCCGCGACGACCTCTCCATCGCGTATACGCCAGGAGTCGCGCGCATCTGCTGGGCCATCGCCAAGGACAAGATGGCCTCGCACAACCTCACCATCCGCAAGAACACGGTCGCCGTCGTGTCCGACGGGTCGGCCATCCTGGGGATCGGCAACCTCGGCCCCGAGGCGGCGATGCCGGTCATGGAGGGCAAGGCGCAGCTGTTCAAGGAGTTCGCCGGCGTGGACGCGTTCCCGCTCTGCATCGACGTCCACGACGTCGAGGGCATCGTCGCCTTCGTCAAGGCCGTCGCCCCCACCTTCGGCGGCATCAACCTCGAGGACATCGCGGCCCCCAAGTGCTTCGAGATCGAGCGCCGCCTGAAGGCCGAGCTGGACATCCCCGTGTTCCATGACGACCAGCACGGCACCGCCATCGTCATGCTGGCCGCCCTCACCAACGCCGCCCGCATCGTCAAGAAGGACCTCAGGTCGCTCAAGGTCGTCGTGTCGGGCGTCGGCGCCTCCGGGACCGCGTGCACGAAGATCATGCTGGCCGCGGGCGTCAAGGACATCATCGGCTGCGACTCGAAGGCCATCGTCAGCCGCGGCCGCACCGACCTGAACCCGGAGAAGCAGGAGTACGCCAGGCTCACCAACCCGCGCAACGTCTCCGGCAGCCTGCGCGACGCCCTCAAGGGCGCGGACGTCTTCGTGGGCCTCAGCGCCAAGGGCCTCCTGAAGAAGGCGGACATCGAGACGATGGCGAAGTCCCCCATCGTGTTCGCGATGGCCAACCCCGACCCCGAGATCACCCCCGAGGAGGCCGGCGACGCCGTGGCGGTCATGGCGACGGGGCGCTCCGACTACCCCAACCAGATCAACAACGTCCTGGCGTTCCCAGGGGTCTTCCGCGGCGCGCTCGATGCGGGGGCCACGGACATCAACGAGGAGATGAAGGTCGCCGCGGCCAAGGCCATCGCGAGCCTCGTGAAGCCGGAGGAGCTGAGCCCCGACTACATCATCCCCAGCACCTTCAACCCCCTTGTCGGCAAGACCGTGGCCGCGGCCGTCAAGGCTGCCGCCATCGCGACAGGGGTCTGCCGGAAGCCTTCCAAGGTGGGTGCGGCCGTCGGCGAGGAGCACGTTCCGCAGGTCGCACATTAGGGGTTGCGGCACCCTTCCGGATCGACACGTTCCAGCCACCGAGATGGCAGAGGCAGTCCATTTGCGGCGCAGGTCATCGTCAGTGGCCCTGGGTCGAAATCCCCCGCCCACGCTCCGTCGGTCTGTCGTAAACCACCAACCCGTCAAACCCTGCTGTGGCGCTGACGCCGTCGTCCAGCACGGCGAGTTGGAACTGGAAGCGATGGAATGGGGCGCGCGAAGCGCGCCCGTCGAAGCTGGTCCGAGGTTACGTGCTGTGCGCTCCGCGCACCAAGAACAATCAATCTGCTGCTCCACGCCCTCACCACACAGGCAGTGTTAGCTGTAATTGGTCCAGAACCGAACGCGGAGCGCACGACGGCCTGAGAATGGAACAGACCTTCCCTTTCCCTCCTTTCTAGGGGACCCCCCCCCCCCCCCGCTTTTTTGGAGGGTTGAATCTCGTCCGTTTCAACCTCGTTCGACGTGGTTCATATAGTCCGGCTGCCGGATAGGGGGTTGTCCCTGGAGGACACCCGTATGACCCCCACCTCCCGACCCAAGATCCTGTTGGCCCTTCTGGCCACCGGAATCCTCGCTCTCGGCGCCATCGCCGTCGGCGTGGAGGCGAAGCCCGGTGACGGCCAGGCAGCAAGCCAGGCCCAAGACCATAAGGACGCGGCCCAAGCGCACAAGGAAGCGGCCAAGCAGGCCCACGCCGAACGCAAGGAGCTGCGTGACCAGATCAAGGAGAAATGCAAGGCGGAAGACTCCAACCTCACCAAGGAGGAATGCAAGCACCTCAAGGACGCCGTGAAGGCCCGCCGCGTGGCGCACGCCCTGCTGGGCGCCATCCGTGCCCACGAGCGCCAGCTGGGCCGCGTCGAGGTCCGCATCAGCGAGGTCGAGGCCAAGCTGGCCGCCGGCAACCTGACCGGCAACCAGACGCACGCCCTCGAGGTCCGCCTCGAGAAGCTGGAGGCCCGCCACGACAGGCTCATCGAGAAGATCGAGTCCGAGCAGGCCAAGCTGCAGCGCCTCCACGACAAGTGGAGCGAGGTGGCCGACCACCTGCGCGACCGCAAGGAGAAGGGCGAGGACGACGGCGACGTCGAGGACCCCGAGTCGGAGTCCGACGACGGCAGCCTCACCACCGCGCCTCCCGCATAGGCATCCCCTTCCACCCTCACATCCACCTTTCCCCTACCTTTTCCCTCCCCTTTTGGCGAGCCGGGCATGACGGCCCGGTTTCTCGCTCGAGCCGACCAGGCTTCCCACCATCCCACCCACCCCCCTCCCTCCCCGCCCCTTCTGGCCCTCCGTGGCGCGTTGGAGCGGGCAGTTTTTCCCCCACCCACGGTTCCCGTCTCCCGAGACCTGCATGCGCATCGGCTTCGCCCTCCCCTTCCTCGCCCTCGCGGCCCTTTCCGCCGTCCCCTCCGCCCAGGCGCAGGACGCCTGCACGCAGGCCTCCCCCTGCCTGTGGGAGGTCGTGGTCGACCAGCCCGGCTTCATCGACGAGTCGTCCTGGAACTGGACCTTGGGCGACTGGATGGTGCTGACGGTCTCCAACGACGACGAGGCTCCGCACACCGTCAGCCTCTCGGGCTACGACCGCACCTTCCTGGTCGCTGGCCTGTCGGAGGGCAGCCAGACCTTCCAGCTCACGCGCTCCGGGACCTTCACCCTCAAGGACATGCCCTCAGGGGACGAGGTCCAGGTCACCGTCGTCGACGGGGACGTCGTGGACTACGAGAAGGGCCTCATCGACGTCGACGGCAACCCGCGCCCGACCTCCACCACGGGCCGCATCCCCGGCCCTGGCCTGGCGCTGCTGGCGACCACGCTCTTCGTGGCCGCCTTCATCTCGGCAAGGCGGACGCGAAAGGACTGATCCTTGCTATTGCCGCCCCTGCCTTCGTGAAGGGGTCCCGCCGAGCAAGGGGACGCAAGCCTGCCCGGCGACGGGCCACTCCTGGGTGAACCCGCCCACATCCTGGGCCACCGGTCCAACCTTGGGATTCTCGACGACTGGGCGAACGACGATGCCGGGGCGAGGTCCAATGCCCTCCGGCCCCAGGCCTAGACCGGGGCGACCGCCGTACTGTTGGTGGCGGGCAGGTGGAGCATCCCGGTATGGAAGTCGACGCGTCCGATGAACCCCAGCCCCTGCTGCGCCCCACCGCCGGTGATCTTGCCCAGCCAGGAGGATGCCGGCACATTGACGGTCAGGGGACCCACGCCACCCTGCTTGAAGGAGCACTTCATGTCCCAGCGGGCCAGGCCGGCGGGCACCTGGGTGTACTCGATGAGGCCGCAGCGGTCGTCAGGGAACGGCGTGAGCGCCGTGGCATCGAAGCTGTAGGCGCCGCGGCTGCCGAAGTCGAGGGTGGCCTGCACCTTGGCCAGGCTTTGCTGCGCCACCCCCAGGCTCGCCGTGGCGGTGCCGTTGTGGACCGGCAGGCCGTAGCTGCGCAGCAGGTCCTGCCGGGGCAGGTCCGGGACGAGGGTGTCCCACTTCACGAAATAGAACGGCGTGCCGGCGACCTTGAGCGATGCCGGGGGCTCCACGCCCGTGTAGAAGCTCGCGTAGGTCATCCCGGGCACGGAGCCGTTGAGGCCGGAGCCGGACTCGCATTGGAACGCCTCCACTCCGATGTTGCCGTCCTTGCCATCGGGGGCTGGAGGGGTCGGCACCGGCTGGCTGCTGGCGCCCTCGAGGGCGAACTCGGCTGCGTGCATCACGCGGAAGCCGGGCGGGACAAGGGGCTGCACGAGGGCGGCGGGCACCTGGAGCACTGCGGCGACGAAGACGCAGCCCTGCATGTTCCAAGCCAGGTCACGCGCCGGCAGGACCACGGCGGGCACGGGAACGGAGGGGGTGGTCGGGATGGAGGCGGGCGGCGAAAGGCAGCCGGCCAGGAGGAGGAAGCCCAGGAGCGCGGCAAGGCAACCGGGGGGCAGCCGTGGAACGGCAGGGGATGGCATGAAGGCGACGACTTTCGGAGCAAGTCATAAGGATTGGGTGTGGGCGCGTGCATGCCGAAAGGGGTCAACACGTCCGGGACACGGGGCCCCTTGGCCCAGGCCTTGGGGGCAAGAGACGCCTTCGCATGGGGGCCGGCCACCGGAAGGGTTCCTCCACTGGCGGCAGTGGTTCCACTCACCACGCCCCCATGGCTTCAAGGCGCCGGACGGATTGGTGAAGCCGAGCAGAGGCTGGCCTGTCCAGCGGGTCCTAGACCCCAAGCCGCCTCTGCTCGTTTGCGGCCCTTCCAACCACTGGCCGCGTGAGACCATGCAACAGAGCATCGACACCACCCCCTACGTGGAGCAGATCAAGCGCGCCCTCGGCCCCAAGGCCGCCGACCTCGACGAGGCCGACATCAGGGACGAGCTGCAGAAGTACCTGGACTACGGCGTCCCCGCGGACCAGGCCGTCCGCACCATCCTGCGGCACCACGGCGCGCCCACGCCCCCCACCCGCTCCGTCGCGGCCGCCTCGGGTCCCGTCAGCCAGGAGCGCATCCTCCTGGCCAGCCTGCCCGCGCAGAGCCCCTTCGTGAGCCTCAAGGCCCGCATCCTGAGCCTCAACA
Organism: Thermoplasmatota archaeon; assembly: GCA_035526765.1. Taxonomy (GTDB): domain Archaea; phylum Thermoplasmatota; class E2; order JACPAO01; family JAHFTW01; genus JAHFTW01. The sequence goes on from DATLBS010000010.1 coordinate 61,765, forward strand.
CCAAGCCCGTGATGGCCCGCGGCGAGCAGAAGGAGATCGTGTGGGGCCTCCTCGGCGACGAGACCGGCTCCGCTCCGTACACCTCCTGGCGCCCCCTCGAGGGCCTCGCCAAGGGCGACGTGATCCAGGTCGAGGGCGCCTACACGAAGGCGTACAACAATTCGGCACAGGTCAACTTCGGCGACCGCACCAAGATCGTGAAGCTGGCCGACGAGGACCTCCCCCGCACACCCACCGTCTTCCGCGACACCCCCATCGCGGAGCTCCGTGAAGGCCTGCGCGGCATCCGCGTCACGGGGCGCATCCTCGAGGTCGCCCCGCGCCAGGTCACCGTCCAGGGACAACCCAAGACCGTGTGGGGCGGCGCCATCGCCGACGCAAGCGGCAAGGTGGAGTTCTCGGCCTGGGCGGACCCCAAGCTGAGCCCCGGCCAGGCCGTCACGATCGAGGGCGGCTACGTGCGCGCCTACCGGGGCGTCCCGCAGTTCACCTTCGACGCCGATGCCCGCATCACGCCGGCCGGCGCGGAGCTGCCTGACGTGGCGGCCCTCGATGTCCGGGCCCCGACCCTCCTCAGGGACCTGCTGGCCCGTGGCGGCGGCTCCGACGTCCAGGTCGTCGCGACCCTGCTTGAGGTCAAGGAGGGCTCCGGCCTCGTGCTGCGCTGCCCCACCCCTGGCTGCACGCGCGTGTTGGCGGCCGGCATCTGCCGCATCCACAACAAGGTCGACGGCGGCGTGCCCGACATCCGCATCAAGGCGGTCCTCGACGACGGCACCGGCGCCGTCCAGCTGGTGGCCGGCCGCGAGCTGACCGAGCAGCTGCTGGGCAAGGACCTCGAGCGCTGCAAGAAGGAGGCCCAGGACGCCTTCCGGCCCGACCTCATCCGCGAGCAGCTGCGCGACCGCCTCACCTCCCGCGTCTTCGCGGTGCGCGGCAACGCCCTCAGCGACGAGTACGGCATGACGTTCATCGCGCGCGCCATGAAGCCGCACGCCGACGACAAGGCGGCCACGGCGGCGGCGATCCTCGCCAAGCTGGGAGGTGCCTGACATGGCGGCCACCCAGGGCAACTTCCTCCCCCCGCCGCCCGCCACCGACGGCAAACCCGCCGGCCGCGGCCTGCAGCGCGAGGTCGCCCACCGCGCCTTCGCGGCTGAGTTCAACGGCAGCCGCCACGAGATCAAGGGCTCCGGCGAGAAGGACCCCTCCTTCATCGTGACCCCCCTCGGCGCGAAGGTCAACCGCGTCCACGTCGTGGGCGTCTGCACCGACGTCGAGACCGTGGGCGAGTCCGGCGAGGTCTGGCGCGCCCGCATCAGCGACCCCAGCGGCGTCTTCCACGTCTACGCCGGCAACTACCAGCCCGAGGCGGCCCTTGCCATCTCGCAGCTGGCCGGCAAGACCCCCACCTTCGTCGCGGTCACGGGCAAGGCGCGCACCTACGAGCCGGAGCCCGGCTCTGTCTTCGTGTCCATCCGTCCCGAGGCGGTCACCGTCGTCGACGAGGCCACCCGCGACCAGTGGCTGCTGGACACGGCCCGCCGCACCCAGGAGCGCCTCGAGGCGGTCGTCGCCGTGCGCGCCGAGCCGCAGTCGACCCTGGAGTCCCTCATGGCCCGCGGCATGGCAAGGCCCGTGGCGGAGAGCGCCCTCCTGTCGCTCCAGCACTACGGCCTCACCGACACGGAGCGGTACGCGCATGCCGTCAAGCAGTGCGTGCAGCCGCTGCTGCCTGGCGGCTCGGTGCCCGTCGTGCGGCTCGAGAAGCGCGAAGGCGCGTCCAGCCCCATGGGGACGGCGGACCGCTTCGGTGCGGCCCCCGCCCCGCAGCCCGAGGTGGCACCGGTGTGGCGCCCGCCCATGGCGGCCCCGAAGCCCGACGCGGCCGCGGAGGCGGCCACCGAGGCCCTGGACAACGCCGTCCTGGCCAACGTGCAGAAGCTCGAGGGCGCCAAGGGCGCACGCTGGGACGACATCCTGCAGGCCAGTGCGGTCGGCGGCATCACGGCGGAGGACGTCGAGGAGTCGCTCAACCGCCTCATGGACAAGGGCCTCGTCTACGAGCCGACGCTGGGCATCCTCAAGACGACCTGAGCCCACCCCGACGCAGAGGACACGGGGCACCGGAGGGTTCCTCCCTTTTCTCTGCGTCCTCTGCGGAAGGGCTCGGGGCCAGTCAATCTTCCTTCGCCAGCTTGCCTTCGGGGTCGAACACCAGCATGCCGACCTTGAGCTCGCCTGCCTCCTCCGGCGGGATGGGCTCGACGATGGCGCCCTCGGCCAGGATGCGGGAGTTCCCGAACGGGTCCTCGAGCATCAGGGTCACGGGGGGCGCCTTGCCGTCGCGCATGAGGCCGAGGCGGTCCTGCAATTCCATGATGCGCTCCCGCATCTCCGGCTCCTCGGCGTCCCGTCCAAGCTGGTCCAGCACGCGCTCGATGCGCACGAGGACGCCCTCGACGTTGCTGATGAACGCCTCGGACGCCACACCGGGCTCGATGGTGACGCCGAGTTCGGGGATGCGGATGGTTCCGGAGCTGGAACGGACGACGCGCGCCATCATGTCGTCGCCAGTGGCCACCGTGTACTTGACGCGGGTCGGCTCGTGCACGTCCGTCAGCACGAAGTCGGTGTGCCGGTAGCCGCACGCCTCGCACTGCAGGAGGGTCTCCAGGGACTTCCCGAGGAAGGGGAGGTCGATCTCCTCCCCCGCGTAGTCCAGGCCGCGCCCGCCGCAGGCAGGGCAGATCGCCTCGTCGATGCGGGAGCGGACCACGGGCTTCGCGAGATGATGGCTTACAAAAGAGTTGGGGGACGCTCCGCGACCGCCTGGACCAGCGCTGGAATTTCGTCGCCTAGCAGACCACAGATGTCACAGATAGGGAAAGGCGCTCCTCTTTCCTTGTCTCGAACCCACTGGTCGAAACTCCAAGTCCAGGACCCTGAATCGACCCATCGGTCGGTCGAAGCAAGATTCCCAGGACACCGGCACCTTGGACGGCGGCGCGTGGCACGGCCAGCACGGCCTGGGGTTCTTGCTGGACGACGCGATGGAATGGGCGCGCGCGAAGCGCGCCCGCCGCCGCTAGCCACGGCCACGGAGTACACGGAAACATCCCCAACAAGTCTCCATGCTCTCCGTGGTTTCCGTGGCTAGTTGCGTGCCGTGCGCTCCGTGTACCGCAAGGGATCTTGCTGGTGCTCGACGCCCCACCGTCACATAGTGCTGGGCTGGAACTCGTCCAGAATTGAACGCGGAGCGCCCGGCAGCCAAGAACAATGTGAGGAACATTGTCCCTTGAGGGGCCGCAAGGCTCCTCGTGTCGCGTGTCGACGGAGCGAGCCGTCGGAACCGAACGTGGCTCTGTGGAATTGGTGGTTCAGTTGGGCGCGGAACCCCAAACCTGTGGAATCTGTGGTTAGGGGCCGGACTAGCGCGAGCCAGCGCCCTTGTTCTTGTGGCGGTCCACGCGGACGCCCGTGGGGCAGATGATGTAGAACTTGCCCCAGCCGGCGATGTCGCCGTTGATGTCCTGGGCCAGCTTCTTCAGATCGCCCGTGACGCGGCGCAGCACGATCTCGTCGTTGGCGATGGGGCTGAAGTCCAGCAGCACGAGGTTGCCCTGGTAGACCTGGTTGGCGAACTCCCGGAGGTCATCGTAGCGGCGGATCTCGCCGATGCGGACCGTCATGTTGGCGGTGCCGTCGAACAGCTCCATGCCCGCCGTGGCCTCCTCGAGGTCGATGTAGTCCTTGCCGCCGACCTGCTGCTTCGGGGCAGGCTTCGTTCCAAAGATAGACTTCAGGCCCATTTGTGCATCCCGGGGAGCCGGACTTCCTTGCTCCAGATAAAAGTTGGCACTTTGCCCAGGAGGCTACCAGGAGGGACCGCAGTGGGCAAAACGTGCCCCTCCCAAGGAACCGGCAGGCCCAAGCGACCCTTTCCCAAAACGCAGGCCTGCTTTCTGTCTCGTGCTCGAGGGCGTTCGGTTCTGGCAGTCTCGGGGTAACAAGACCGGTGGGTCGATGGCGCTTCGAGGAAGGTGCCGCTCTCCCCGGACATCCCCGTCAAATGAGCGACTTCGGGCAGGATGCGCCTGGGGTCCGATCCCCGAACTGGACTTGCCTTGCTACTCCAGCAGCCACAGCTTGTCGCCCAGGTGGTGGATCGACTTCACGGCCTTCCCCTTGCCCCGCACCATCGCGGCCCCCGGCACGAGGGCCTGCCCCACGGCCAGCGGCTGCTTGTTCTTCTCGTCCCGGATCCAGCACCAGTCCCCCGGCTGCAGCGCCGGGTCCGCCTCCACGATGCCGGGCGCCATCACATCGGCGCCGTTGACCACGAACCGCACGGCGCCCATGTCCACCGTCACGAAGCGCGAAGTAGGTCTGTAGTGCAACAGCCCACGCACGGTCAGGAACGGCATCGCGGCCATGTCGCCCGCGGGCCACAGTCCGAAGAGCTTGTTGTCGACCACGATGAGGGAACGGTCGTTGAACTCCCCCGTCTCCACCGCCGCCTCATCCGCCCAAAGCTTGGCGCCCCCCAGGGCCTCCTCGATGCGCTCGCGCAACTCTCGTGTCTCCTTGGTGCGCAGCCGCGCGCGGCGGCGGATTCGGGGCTCCTCGGACACGGGCGCGCCAAGGCCCTGCGGGTGATGAGGCGTGCGGTGCGCTCAGGAGGGGCAGGCGGCATTGGAGCCGCCACCGCCGCGGCCGCCGCCCGTGGCGGGTGCGGGCTTGCCGTCGGTGCACCAGTCGAGGCGCGGGGAGAAGGCAGCACCCCCCGAGAGGTGGAAGGTCACGGTGTACTTGCCCAACAATGGCAACGTGAGGTTGGCCTTGGGGGGAGCCGACCCGCTTCCTGGAGGGACGCTGGGTGTGGTCCCAACTGCCTCTAGTTTCGTCTCCTGCCCGTCCGGACCCTTCACAGTGACCGTCGCGGTGTTGGCGGCCCCCAGGGTCTGCGTCGTCACGGCGAGGAACAACCGGTCATGCGGAGCCTTGACCTCGAATTCCGCGGACCCGTCGGGTTGCGCTGCGTTCAGATTGGCTGTGACCCGGCCCTTTTCCTGAGGGTATTCGACGATACCATTGGAAGCGACCTCTACAGTGCCGTTCATGGCCCCTACGATGGCGCGGTCGAGGACCTTCTCCGTCTGCAGGTCCTTGGTCAAGCGGATGTGCCAGACCGGGGATCCGTTGCGGGTGCCCATCTCAAGACTGACGCTCTGTGCTTCCAAAACGTGGCTCTCGAAAGTTGCATTGCTGTGTCGAGCCAGTTGCATCGCGTTGTCCGAGTCGATCTGCCAGTCAGGCAGAGCAAGTGCATCCCCAGAAAGCTTCGTCTGGTTGCGGTACAGCTCGTGTCCGGCCCCCTCCAGCACGAGGAGGAGGGCGTCCGGCCCGTTGCGGAACACGTAGCCCCAACTCGCCGCCCTGCCATCTCCCACGGCGGGATCGTCGGCATTCAGCAGCGCATTCAGCAGGGGTTGATCCTGCTCATCGGCCAGGTCCGCCCGCGCCTTCACGGCATCATGCACCTCCATGGCGAACACGGATGTCAACACGGACGCGCCATCCCATGCGTGTGCGATCTCGCGCGCCGCGCCCACGTTCTGCTTTGCCGTGACCGGTGCGGAGGTGGATGCTCCGGAGAACGGCGTTGCGCAGCCCGAGAGCAGCAGGATGGCCAAGGAGACGGCGACGAAGCGCATGGGCCACGGCATCGCCTCCTCCGCCTCATGAGCCTGACGGCTGCCGCGACGACCCCGACGGCCCCACTTCCAAACCTTCCAAACCCCGTGGCCACCCCCAAACCGTTATCTATCGCCCCTTTGTCGCGCGACCGTTCAGGCCCCCGTGGCCTGGTGAGTCTCAATGGGAACCGGAACCCCGTCCATGAAGGGTGGCAAGCGCACCCACATCCGCTGCCGCCGCTGCGGCCGCCACGCCTACCATCTGCAGAAGAAGACCTGCTCCTCCTGCGGCTTCGGCCGGATGGCCAAGCTGCGCAGCTACAACTGGGCGAAGAAGCACCGCTAGCGCCGAAACGCTGCGTTTCGCCGCCGGCACTGGGGCCTTCCCGGCCCCAGACCCCTCGGGGGACGGAGCGGTCGCTCCGCCTTGACCGCGCTCACCGCGGGTCGGGCTCCTCCCTCTTCGCGGCTCGCCAGCTCGCCGTTCCTCAGGGCTCGCTTCGGGAGCTGCGCCCAGGCCTCATGGACGACGGGAGATGAGCCTCAGGATTCCTGCCATCACTCGTGGGGCTTTTCAGCGTGCACGAGGCGAGGCACGCCGTGGGCAGGCCTGCGCATCTCCTGCTTGGTGGTGGGCCGGATGCCGCGCACGGGTGTGCCGATCCATTGGCGGCGGCCGGTGCGGATGGCGCGCTGGATGGCGTGGATGACCTCGACGTCGATCAGGCCCTCCTTGCCGCTGGGCTCGGGGTCCCTGCCCGAAAGGACGCAGTCGCTGAAGTGGATGAGTTCGGGCGCGACCTGGTCGACCTTGGGGAAGCTTCGCCTGCTGGTGCGGTCGCCGACCTTCACCTCGTGCTGGTTGCCGGCGGAGAACTCGTACGCCCTGTCGACGGTGAGGACGCCCTTGGTGCCAGCCACCGTGTAGGTCGCGATGTCGGCGGCGCCGAAGCTGGCCGTGAACGTCGCCAGGCGGTCGCCCGGGAAGGTCAGGATGGCGCTGACCTGCTCCTCGATGCCGGCAAAGCGCGCATCCGTGCCCGTCTCGCAATCGGCGACGACCGTGATGGGCTCCGCCTTGAACAGGTACCGCGCCGCGTTGATGCAGTAGATGCCGATGTCGTAGAGGGGCCCGCCCCCGTGCTTGGGGTCGGTGCGGATGTTGCCCTTCTTGACCTGCATCGTGAACGTGGAGGTGAAGAAGCGGGGCTCGCCGATGCGCCCTGAGTGCACGGTCTCGATGGCGGCGAGGTTGCCGGGCTCGAAGTGGAGGCGGTACCCCACCATCATGCGGACGTCGTGGCGGCGCGCGGCGGCGATCATCTTGCGGCACTCGTGCGGCGTGAGGGCCATCGGCTTCTCGGTGAGGACGTGGACGCCGGCGCGGGCGGCCTTCACGGCGAAGTCGCAGTGCTGGTCGTTGGGGAGGGCGATGTAGACCGCGTCGACGAGGCCCTGCTCGAGGAACACCTCGTACTCGTCGTAGGAGAGAAGATGGCGGGCGCCGTACTTCTTGCCCAGCTGCTTCAGCTTCACCTTGTCGTCGGAGACGAGGGCGACCAGATGCGAGTTCGGGGCGTTGGCGAAGGCGGGCAGGATGGCGGCCTGCGCGAAGTACCCCAGCCCCACGACAGCGTAGCGGACGGCCTTCTTCGAGGGGCGGCGCACGGTCCGGGGCACCTTCGCGTAGCGGGTCTTCGGGGCGGCGCGGACGGCGCGGCGGGCGGCCATGGAGGGACAAGGGCGCGCCTTGCTTGGCCCTGCCGTGTTCCTGACTTGTCAGGCATGGAAGGGTGGGGGACCGGCGGGGACAGCACTCCGCGACACCTCCTTGGATGACTTGGATTTCCCCAGAAGTCCTGAGAGAATCTGGGGAATCGGAGGATGCCTTAGTCCGCGTACCGGCGTGTCAGCCCTTCGTACGCATCGATGCGGCGGTCGCGGAAGAAGAACGGGGCAGCGCGCAGCGATGCCCCGTTCCCGAGGCGGAGGCCGAGGAATCTTCCGCGGCCGCCTAATCCGCATAACGGCGGGTCAGCCCGCCGTACGCATCGATGCGACGGTCGCGGAAGAACGGCCAGCCCCGCCGCGCCGCCTCGATCTCCTTCAGGTCGCAGGGCACCACGAGGACCTCCTCCGACTCCCCCGCCTCCGCCGCCACGATGCCCATGGGGCGGGCGACGAAGCTGCGGCCCCAGAACTGGAGGTCCTCCTCGCGCCCGACGCGGTTGACGGCGACGACGAAGCAGTTGTTGGCGACAGCGTGCGAGCGTTGGATCGTGTGCCAGGCCTGGTGCTGCGTCTCCTTGTACTCCATCTCGCCGAGCCAAGTGCCGATGGCGGTCGGGTAGAACAGGATGTCCGCGCCCTGCATCGCGGTGAGCCGGGCGGCCTCCGGGTACCACTGGTCCCAGCAGACGAGGGTCCCGATGCGGCCGAAGCGGGTGTCGAAGGCCTTGAAGCCGAGGTCGCCGGGCGTGAAGTAGAACTTCTCGTAGAAGCGCGGGTCGTCGGGGATGTGCATCTTGCGGTAGGAGCCCAGCAGGCTGCCGTCGGCGTCGACGACGATGGCGGTGTTGTGGTAGAGGCCGCGCGCCCGCTTCTCGAACAGGGAGCCGACGATCACGATGCCGTGCTGCTTCGCCTTGGCCTGCAACGCCTTGGTGGTCGGGCCGGGGATGGGTTCCGCGAGGTCGAAGAAGGCGGCATCCTCCTCCTGGCAGAAGTACGTCGAGGTGAACAGCTCCTGCGTGCACACGACCTGCGCCCCCTGCTTGGCGGCCGCGTCGATGAGGCGGAGCGTGCGGGCGAGGTTGTCCGCCGCGTCGCCCGAGGCGTGCGTCTGCACGAGCCCCACCATGACGGTGTGGGCGGGGCCGTGCGGGTGCGCGAGCTCGGCGGAGGCACCCATGAGGCCCGCGGCCTCCGAACCCTTGGCCTTGCTGGCCTTGCCCCGCCTTGCGGGCGCCTTCGACCGGGCCGGCGCCGGGGGGTTCGCGGGCTTGGCCTTCGCGGCCTGCTTCGCCATCGCGGCTGGCACTTGGGGCAGGCGCTTAAGGCTGCGCGGTCCCGCATCCCCCACTTGTGCGGATGATGGGCCCGCCTCCACACCTGTCTGGCGACCGCTGGGGACAAGCCTACCGGCGCGCAACGTTGGGCCATGGGGCGCACCTACCTGGAGAAGCTGCACTCGGTCCGGTACCCGCTGACGCTCCTTGCCATCTTCCAGGCCTTCGACGTCCTCAGCACGACGCTGGCGCTTGCCCACGGGGCGCAGGAGGGGAACCCCCTGGTGGCGGCGAGCCTCGAGCATGGCGGGGCAGCCTCCGTGGTGCTGGCCAAGCAGGCGGCCCTTGCCCTTGCCTTCGTGGCGGTGTACCTCGACCCGATGGACAAGCCGTACATCATGGCGGCCCTCATCACGATGGACGTGGTCTACGCGGCGGCCATCTCCGGCAACTTCCTCGCCTACATGCAGTACTCCGGCGAATGGGCGCTCCCGGTCGCCTACTGGGCCCTGATGCTGGCCATCGCCACCGTCGCCGTCCAGTCGAAGTGGTTCCCCAGCCGCACGACGCGCCACTTGTAGCTTAGGCCTTGTTCGCTGCGCCCGCCACGATGGGACGCCCCGCCGCGGGGAACGACCACTCCGACCACGAGCCCGGATACAGCGCCGCCGTGCCCATGCCCGCGACCTCCATGGCCAGGACGTCGTGCGCCGACGTCACTCCTGAGCCGCAATAGATGGCGACGCCCTTCGAGTCGATGACGCCGGCCGCCTCGAACCGCTCCCGCAGCGCATCGTGAGAGAGGAACCGCATGTCGGCCCCGACGTTGCCGGCGAAGGGCACGCTCACCGCGCCAGGGATGTGGCCGGCGCGCTTGTCGACGGGCTCGACGTCGCCTCGGTACCGCTCCGCGGCGCGGGCGTCCACGAGGCGCAGGCCCGTCTCGGCGGCCTTGGCCACGCCGTCGGCATCCACGGTGGGCATCGAGCCCGGCTTGCCCGTGAAGGCGACCGTGCCGCGCGACTTCTCGTGCTGTGTCCGCAGCGGCCCGTTCGTGGCCTTCCAACGGGTGAGTCCGCCGTCCAGCACGGCGACGTTGGCGTGGCCGTAGTGGCGCAGCAGCCACCACAGGCGGCTGGCCCACTGGCCCGCGGCGTCGTCGTAGCAGACGACCTGCGTGGCTGGGGCGATGCCGTGGGCCGCGACCCAGCGCTGGAAGGCGCCGGGGATCGGGAGCGGGTGGCGGCCCTTGCGGCCGTCGCCCACGGGCCCCGCAAGGTCGCGGTCGACGTGGGCGAAGTAGGCGCCCGGGATGTGGCCCTTGGCGTACTCGCGGACTCCCTTCTCGGGGTCCATGAGGTCGTAGCGGCAGTCGACGAAGACCCAGCTGGGGTCGTCGAGGCGGTGGCGGGCGGTCTCGCAGTCCACCAGGGTGGAGGGCACGGGGGGCCGAGGGGGGCGCGCGTTGAAGGGGCTGCCGCTAGGCGGGCGCCGTGACCGAGATGGCCACGGACTGGGCACCCGCCGAGTCGTCGGTCTTGACGGTGCAGCTGCCCGGCACCGTCATCGTGATGGGCGGGGAGTCCTCGCCGTCCGCCACCTCGACGTCGGCATGCTTGCAGGCGCCGGAGAAGCTGAAGGTGTGGGCCACGAAGTCCTTGTTGGAGAGGACGAGGCCGTCCCCGAGAGCGACGGTCGCCTTCTCGGCCGTGAAGAGCCCCGAGGCGCCGGGGACGTAGGGACCGGCGGCGTGGGTGAGGACGTCCTTGACGCCGGTCGCGTTGACCTCGGAGACGACGACCTTGACCTCGGGGGTCCAGTAGTCGCCGTCGGGCAGGTCGTCGCCGCGCACCTGGGCATAGGCGCGCAGGTAGTAGGTCCCGGGCGTCTCGAACTTGACCTTGCCGTCGAACTTGCCGGGGAGCTCCTGGTGCGCGTACGTCTGCAGGGGCGTGTTGGTGCTGAAGGTGGCGGGCGCCTGCGGCGTCGCGCTGGAGGGGTTCTTGCTCCACATGAGCTGGGTCAGCATGGAGTGGCCGGAGGTGTAGTTGCCCGGCGAGACCGTCCACGTGAAGACGGCGGGGAAGTAGGCCGTCATGCTGGCGGGCAGCTTGGAGAAGAGGACGCTGGGGGGCGTGGGCGCGGGGCAGGCGGTCTCGGGGTCGAAGCCCTTGGCGTCGGAGCCGGGGATGGTGTCGAGGTCGAGGACCTTGCCGGTCTTCTGGCACGTGTAGAGGTCCGGCTTGCTGGAGCAGCCAGCCAGGGCCAGGGTCGCAAGGGCCAGGACGGCCAGGACGGTACGCATCGGAAAACCACGAAACCTGGACATTGATAGGGTTTCTGGATGCAGCCTCCAAGGGAGAAGGTCGCAAAACAGCCCCCCAACCCCGCCATTTGCGGCTTACCTTCCGTTTTTGATCGCCAGAGGCGCTTTGATCGTCAGAGGCCGCATTGGGTCCCCGACTTGTCGAACGCGCTCTGCTGGCTTCACGGGGCTGTAGCGCTCCGCGTTCAATTCTAGATCAATTCCAGTTCTAACACTCCTGTGCGGTGGGGGCGTCGAGCCCCAGAAGAGTGCTTTGTGGTGCGCGGAGCGCACGGCTGCGTAGCTTGGACTAGTTCGGCCGGCGCGCTCCGCGCGCCCATTCCATCGCTTGCAGTTCCAACTCGTTGAGCTGGACGAAGGCGTCGCCGTCGTGCCAGGATGGGTCCGACTGAAGGTTTCGGGGCGACCGATGGGCCACTTCAGGCAATCAGGCCCGATTCCCTTAGGGTGCATCCCCGGGCGACGGGTCAGGCTTTATCTGGAAATCCCGCGTCGCCGCAGCCGTGCAGGCGCTCGAGTCAGGCCACGCTGGCAAGCCGACCTTGACCATCCCCGAGCTCCAGGAGAAGGCCCGCCGCCTGCGCATCGAGGTCCTCAAGATGACCTTCGGGGCCGGCTCCGGGCACCCCGGCGGCTCCTTCTCCATGGCGGAGTTCCTCACCGCCCTCTACTACAACAGGATCCAGATCTCGCCCCAGGGCCCCAAGGACCCGGACCGCGACCTGTTCATCCTGAGCAAGGGCCACTGCGCGCCTGGCCTCTACGCCGTGCTGGGCGACCTCGGCTTCTTCCCCAAGACGGAGTTCACGCGCCTTCGCAAGTTCGGCGGCCTCCTGCAGGGCCACGCGGACCGCAAGATCCCGGGCATCGAGATGAGCACTGGCTCCCTCGGCATGGGCCTGGGGTACGGCAACGGGGCGGCCCTCGCCAAGCGCATGGACGGCCGCAAGGGCCGCGTCTACGTCGTGCTGGGCGACGGCGAGCTGCAGGAAGGCAACATCTGGGAATCGGCCCTCACCTCCTCGCACCGCAAGCTGGACTCCGTGTGCGTCATCGTGGACGCCAACAAGATCCAGATCGACGGCTGGACGAAGGACATCAAGAACGTGGATCCCATCGAGGCGAAGTTCAAGGCGTTCGGGTTCTGGACGAAGACCGTCCCCGGCCACGACCTCAAGGCCATCCTCGCCGCCTTCGACGAGGCCGAGCAGGTCAAGGGACAGCCGCAATGCCTCGTCATGGACACCGAGAAGGGCCACGGGGTCAGCTTCATGGTCGGCAGCGCGCAGTTCCATGGCCGCGCCCTCACCAAGGACGAGATGGTCAAGGCGATGGCGGAACTTGGAGAGACCTGGACGGAGGGGACGGCGTGACCGACACTTCGGCGGCAGCGGTCGAGAAAAACCGCATGCGTCCTTCGGATTGGATGATCCTGGCCACCGGCGCGGTCGTCGCGGTCCTGGCGGCCGTCGCCATCTATCCCAACCAGCCCTACACCGGCAACTTCGGCGTCGTCCTCCTGGTGCTGGCCGTTCCCTTGCTTGCTGCGTTCGTCGCCTACTGGCTTCGGAGGTCGGCCTGAATGGGTGCCTCCGCGGGCGCCGTGCCCAACAGCTGGAAGCTCGGCGAGAAGGTCAGCATCCGTGACGGCTACGGAAAGGGCCTGCTGTACGTTGGCCAGACGCACGCCGACGTCGTCGCCCTCGACGCCGACCTCGCCGAATCGACGCGCAGCCACTGGTTCGCCAAGCAGTTCCCGCAGCGCTTCTACCAGATGGGCATCTCGGAGCAGGACATGGTCGTCACCGCGGCCGGCCTCGCGCACATGGGCAAGGTCCCCTTCGCCTCGTCGTTCGCCATCTTCCTGCAGCGCGGCTGGGAGCAGATCCGCAACTGCGTCGGCCGCCAGAACCTCAACGTCAAGTTCTGCGGCTCCCACGGCGGCCTCATGACGGGACAGGACGGCAGCAGTGCCCACGCCCTGGAGGACGTCGGCATCATGCGCACCCTCCCTCACATGGGCGTCGTGGCCCCCAGCGACGCCGTCGAGGCCCAGTCCGCGGTGCTCGCGATGTACCTGCGCCCCGGCCCTGCCTACATGCGCAGCACCCGCGCCGCCGTCCCGGTCCTGTTCGACACGGACCACGAGTTCCAGTGGGGCAAGGGCCACGTCATGCACGACGGCGAGGACGCCGCGATCATCGCCAACGGCCCCCAGGTCGCGGAGGCCATCACGGCCGCCAAGGAGCTCAAGTCGAAGGGCGTCAGCGTCCGTGTCATCTCGATGGCCTCCGTGAAGCCCATCGACCGCACCCTCATCGCCAAGGCGGGGCGCGACACCGGCTTCGTCGTCTCCGCGGAGGACCACTTCATCCACAACGGCCTCGGCTCCGCGGTCGCGGAATGCCTGGCCGGCGAGGGCGTCGCGGCCAAGCTGTGGCGCGTCGGCGTGCAGGACTCCTTCACCCAGTCGGGCGACCCGAAGGACCTGTACCGCTACTACGGCATCGACGCGCAGGCCATCGCGGACATCACGCTGCGCCTGCGGGACGGCTCCCTGCGCGCCCCGCTTGCGCCGCACGACCTCGTCGCCCCCGTCCGGGCATGAAGGCATCCGGCCTCCTTCTCGCGCTGCTGCTGCCCCTTGCCCTCTCCTGGACGGCGGCGGGGCACGACTTGGGCGCGCAGGACGCGCATTCCCCGGTCCTGCCGCCGGGAGCATCGTACGCGGAGACGGCGCACGCGCAGGGCGTCGTCTCCTACCATTGCCACCTCCACCCCGGGATGGGCGGCACCCTGGAGGTCCTGCCGCCCTCGTCCCCCGGCGCCTCCGCCGTCGTGCGCATCGCCATCCGGGACGACGGCAACGCGACGCACCTCTCCGCGATGCGGTTCAGCGACGCGGCGGGCGGCAACCGGACCACCGTGCACGCCGGGGACACGCTGCTGTGGGAGAACGAGGGGCAGTCCCCGCACGACGTCCACATCGGCTGGTCCTCCCTGGCCGGCCGTGACTCCGGCGCCTTCGAGCTGTGGATCGCGGCGGGCCTGGTCGTCGTCCTCACCGGCATCGCCGTGGCCGCGCGCCGGGTCTGATCCCCGCCACCGCCAGGGCTATGCCCGGACGGCCTCGTGCCGGCCCGTCGCATGGTGCTCTACCACCCCTACATCACGTACTTCCTCGTCGGCGGCGTCGCCCTCATCAGCCTCACGCTGGCCACGCTTGCCTGGCGGGCCCGGTCCCGCACCGGCAACCCGAAGCTGTGGTTCGTGACGGCGGCCTTCCTGGTCTTCGCCCTCAAGTCCGTGGTGACCGCCTACGCCCTCATGCTGGACCCCTCCCAGTCCAGCGCCGTCGACGCCAGCTTCCCCCTCACGCACGGCCACCTGGAGTTCCTCAACTCCGCCCTGGACCTCGTGATCGTGTTCCTGCTCTTCGTGCCGTTCCTGCGCCGGGCCTAGCATGGCGGACCTCCTGGACCTGGAGATGCGGCGGCGCCTCTACGCGCTGGTGCAGTCCTACCCGGGCCTCCACATCCGCGAGGCCGCCCGCCAGCTCGGGACCTCCGTCGCCCTCGTCGAGTACCACGCCGCGATCCTGCGCGACAACGGCCTCGTGCGGCAGGAACGCGACGACCGTTACGTCCGGCTGTTCGGGGTGCAGGCCAGGTCCGAGGGACCCAGCGAGGCCGAACGCGCACAACTGAAGCTCCTGCGGGAACGGATCGCCCTGCGGGTGACCCTCTTCCTCCTCGACCAGGATGGCCCCGTGCAGCACAAGGCGATGGTCGAGGCGCTGGGCCTAGGCAAGTCGAAGCTGTCGTTCCATCTCCGGAAACTGGAGGCCGCGGCGATCGTGCGCAAGACACCGGAGGGATTGTTCACGGTGCATGAACGGGCACGGCTGCTTGGCCTGCTCCTGGAGTACAAGCCGACGCCGGACCTGCGCGAGGAGTTCGGCGACCTCTGGCTGTCGCTGTACGGCGACAAGGACTAGCGCCCTTCGGCCCGTTCCCATCCCCGAACCGTTAAATGGGACCCTCCAGTCGCCGCAATGCCGAAGGCGGGCATACCCGCCGCACCATGCGGAGGTCGCATAGCCCGGTAGCGCGCGGCCCTGCTAAGGCCGTGGGATTTCCCGCGTGCGTTCAAATCGCACCCTCCGCGCTGGACATCGTCCGCCCTTTTCCCCGCTCAGGACCCCCCGGTCCCGAGCGACCAAACGCAGGAGTTGCCAAGCCTGGCCAACGGCGCTAGCTTGAGGGGCTAGTCCTTCGTGGTTCATCGGTTCGAATCCGATCTCCTGCACTGCATCGCTCGCTGGCGCGAGCTCTTCGTGCCGTCGCTACGGCTACCGCGCGTCGCTCAGCCGCTCCCGCCCAGGCAAATCGTCGCGCTGCGCTCCTCGCGGCGCAGAGCTACGCTCTGCGGGCATATCTCCTGCCATGGGGCTCCGCCCCCTGGACCCCCCGCGTTGATCCGGCCTTGCACAACGAACTGACGCAGTCCACCGGAAATAGAGGTGGTCGGACCTGTCGGGCTTCGGAATGCCTGAATACCCCGTGCCGCCATCCAGCGATTCCCAATGGCCAGGGCCTGCTGCCGCACCCGCCTCTACGGCATGCTGTGCGCGGCCCATGGCGACCACGCGGTGTGGATGTGCCTTGACTGCGGCACCCTGCTGGGCCACACGCAAGCGCCGGCCGTGCTGGCCCCGCTGCAGTAGCCGCCCGGAAAACCATGGCCGACTCTGCAGGATCGGGGCCTTTGAAGGGCGGCACCTGGAGGAACGGCGATCGCCACCCTCCACCCCGGCTCAGCTTTCGGCCTCATCACCGGTGGTGGTTGGTGGTTGCTGATTGGGAAGGGTCCCAATCCTAGACCCTGGTTAACGCGCGGCCGACTAGAAACCAGCGTCGTGTTCCCCATCTGCCGACGTCCGGTCCTGCGCAACGTCCTCCCGGGAGGAAGGCGCGGCGCACGCATCCCTGGGACGACAGGGGTCCGGCAGCCTTAGGTCTCGAACGCAGGTCGCCGGGGTGGTGGACGCCCCGCCTCCGGTCCGCGCCGATGCCGGCGAGACGCCCATCGCGGCCCTCCCCGAGGCGGAGCACGAGGTCCGGCTGGCGCGCGAGATCACGTTCCTCGACGCGACGATGATGGGCGTGGGGGCCCTCATGGGCGGCGGCGTGTTCGTGCTGCTGGGGCTGGCGACCGGGGTGGCTGGCAACGGCGTGCTGGTGGCCCTGTTCCTCAACGGCTTCATCACGATCCCGACGCTGCTGGTGTACGCCGAGCTGGGGTCCGCGTCCGACGACGCCGGCGGCGGGTACCTCTGGGTCAAGCAGGGCCTGGGGCAGCCGTTCGGGTTCCTCGGCGGCTGGTTCGGGTGGTTCAGCCACGTCATCGCGTGCTCCCTCTACTCCATCGCGTCGGCCGCCTTCATCCTGTACCTCGCCTCCGTCGCCGGCTGGCACGCCCCCACCGCCCTCGGCCCGTCGTGGCACGGCATCTCGCTCACCCTCACGCAGCTGCTGGCCGTGACACTGGCCGGCCTGTTCATCCTCCTCAACTACGTGGGCGTCAAGATCGGCATCAAGGCGGAGAACGTCATCAACACCGTCGTCCTCCTGGCCGTCCTCGTCTTCATCGGGTTCGGCTTCTGGGCCATCTACAAGGACCCGGCCCATGTCAAGACGAACTTCACGCCCTTCTTCCAATCGGGCGGCTCCCTCACGAACCTCAGCAACATCTTCCTCGCGATGGGCATCACCTTCATCGCGTTCGAGGGCTACGAGATCATCGCGCAGACGTCCGAGGAGATGCAGGACCCCAAGCGCAACATCCCCCGCGCCATCTGGGCCAGCTTCCTCATCGCGTGGGGCATCATGCTGGCCATCACGCTCGTGGCCCTCGGCGTCACGCATGCCCCCGGCGGCGTGCAGAGCTGGGTCTACCTCGGCGGCCTCAAGGAGACGGCCCTCATCACGATCGCGAGCCAGGTCATCCCGTACGGCACCCTCCTCATCGCCGGCTCCGCGCTGCTGCTGCAGCTCACCGCCCTCAACGCCACCATCTACAGCAGCAGCCGCGTCTCGTTCGCCATGGGGCGCGACGGCAACCTGCCCCGCTTCTTCGGGGCCGTCCACCAGGTCCGCCGCACCCCGCACAAGGCCGTCCTCGGCTCCGGCGTGCTGATCCTCGTCATGGCCCTGCTGCCGATCTCCACGGTGGCCGCCAGTGCCGACGTCATGTTCCTGCTGCTGTTCCTGCTGGTCAACCTCAGCTACATCAAGCTCCGCAAGACCATCCCGGCGGAGCGCTTCGGCTTCCGCGCCCCCTTCTTCCCCTACATTCCCATCATCGGCATCTTCAGCCTCTTCTTCCTCGCCGTCTACCTCTACAAGTACGAGCCGCACGCCTGGTACGTCACCCTGGGCTGGCTGGCCACGGGGCTCCTGTTCTACTACGCCTACGTCCGCCGCCAGGAAGCCAAGGCCCCCACCGCCCCCCCGCCGCTGCCCACCGTGCGCCTGCCCCTCGCCCGGCCCCGCAAGGCCTTCCGCATCCTGGTCCTCATCGCGACCCCCGCCCCCTCCACGGCGCGCAGCCTCGCCTCCGTCGCCGGCAACATCGCGCAGAGCCTCGACGGGGAGGTGCTGCTGCTGCAGGCCGTCATCGTGCCCGAGCTGACACCCCTCGCGGAGGGCCACGCGTTCTACAAGGAGCGCGCCGTGCTGCAGCAGGCCCGCGCCGCCATCCCGGTCGGCGTCCATGCGCAGCCGCTGGTCCGGATCGGCCACAACCTCGACGCCCTCGTGCGCGAGGCCGTCCGCGAGGAGGGCATCGGGCTCTTGCTCATGTCCGGCCAGGCCCGCTTCACGGTGGGCCAGCCCACCAGCCCGCTCCTCGTGTACCCGCCCTGCGACGTGGCCGTGCTGCGCCTGCGCACCCCCGAGGTGCCGGTGGGGAAGATCCTCGTCACGAGCCACGTCGGCGCGCATGCGCCCCTCGGGGTCCGGCTCGCCACCGCCCTGGCCAAGACGGCGCAGGGCGAGACGACGCTGTACCACGTCGACGAGTCCGACGAGGCGGCCGAGGAGAAGGCGGTGTGGGGCCAGGCCTTGCTGGCCAAGCACGCCGTGCCGGACAGCCGCGCCCGCGTCGAGCACGAGCCGGGGCCGGTCGTGAAGCGCATCCTCGACAAGGCGCGCGGCTTCGACCTCGTCGTGGTCGGGGCGCGCGTGGCCCCCGGCATCCGCCGCAAGACCCTGCTGGGGCCGCGCACGCAGGAGATCACGGACCGCGCACCCGGCAACATCCTCATCGTCCGCAGCGTGAGCGCGGGCGGGGCCAAGCTCAACTGGTTCGGCCGCCGCTTCATGTCGGTGCGGCGGTACTTCCAGCCGGAGTGAGCAAGCTCGCACCCTCTTGCGTTCCTTTGCGGCGCAGAGGGCTTTGCCGGGCAGGGACCTGGGGCCCTTCATGGGGGCGGCCGGCTTGCTGGACGCGGTGCCGTGTGGGACCCAAGATCCTTGCCTCGACCCTCTGCCTTGCCTTGCTGCTGGCCTCCGGCTGCACGACCCCCGACGCCAGGACCAGCGACGCCTCGACGCCGCCTCCCACGTCCACGGGCGACGCATCCCTTTCTCATCCTGCTCCCGGCGTGGCGACCCCCAAAGTCCTGCACAGCTCGGCCTTCGTCATGGCGGGCCAGACCCGCGCCGGCGCCTGTGTGTTCTCCATCACTGGCGCCCAATGCCAGATGGACGAGGGGAGAGACGACTTCCGCGAAGTGCAGGCGGAAGGCACGCCCGCGCGCCTGCGCGGCAACCTCTCCTGGACCCCATCGCATGAGGGCCTTCCGGGATTGCAGGTGTACCTCCTGCACAAGGACAACGGCACTTGGACCTTCGACCAAGGAGACCCCTTCGCCGCCGGAACATCCCCGCTGCTGGTCGATTTCCCCTTGAACCGTACGAGCCCGATGGCCGTCGCCATCTCACAGTTCACGGGCACCTCGATCGTGGTCGGCTACGCGGGCGTGTTCACACCGCAGGAGTTCCGGTTCAATGGGACTTTGGAATGGCGGGAATGAAGGACGACCCCTGCGACCAGGGTTCGGCGAGGCAAGGCTGCGCCGCGCCCCCAATTCCATTGCTCGCGCCAACAAGAACCCGAGCTCGCCTTTGCCGTGCCACGCGCCGCCGTCCAGGGTGCCGGTTTGCTGGAATCTCTCGCCACGTGGCGACCGATGGGCCATCGTGGTCCGTGCTCCGCGTCTTCCGCGACTTCCGCGTGCAGTGGGGCCACCCTCCAGACGAAGCCCACCCATCCGTTGAAATAGCATCCCGGTTTGGCGCGCCTCGGGCCCCTCGGGCCTCCTGGTGAACCCCTTGAAGAGCGACCTGCTGATGCGCATCAAGGACGCCGAGACCGCGGCCAACCAGCGCACCGCTGCGGCCGAGGCCGAGGCCAAGCAGGTCCTCGCCGAGGCGCGCCGCCAGGCCGAGGCCATCCTCGCCGATGCCCGCCAGCAGGCCGACTTCGCGTACGCCGCCAAGGTCGAGCAGGCGCGCAAGCAGGCGGAATCCGAGGCCTCCCGCACTGTCCAGAAGGGCGGCGCGCAGGGCGAGTCCGCCCGCAAGGCCTTCCAGTCCGGCCTGCCGCAGGCCACCCAGCGCGCCCTCAAGGTCATCGAGGGGCGCCTGGAATGAGTTTCCTCCCCGCGCGAATGAGGCGTCTACTCATCGGCGGGCACCAGTCTCACCTCGAGGCCGTCATCGACACGCTGCACGCCGAGGGCGTCCTGCACATCGAGGACTACGCCGACCCGACGCACACCACGCAGATCGGCACGCCCCTGGAGGCGGGCGACAAGGCCTCGGAGCTGCTGGTGCAGGTGCGCGGCCTCCAGAAGGCCCTCGGCGCCCATGGCGTGGCCGCCCCCGCGGGCTCCGACGCTGGCGCCGCCGCACAGACCCTGCACGCCGCCGAGGCCGCCAGCCGCGCCCCCCTCGAGCTTGCCAGCCGCGTCACCGCGCAGCAACAGGCCCTCGAGGCCGAGGCCACAGCCCTCCGCCCCCTGGAGCCGCTGGACTTCGAGCTCTCCGCGGTCGCGGGCCTCCGGAGCGTCAAGGTCTACGCGGGCACGTGCCGCACCGACCCCACCGCCGCCGTCCAGCGCGCTGGCGTCGCGCACGAGCTGCAGGTGGCGCCCGGGCCGGCCGGCCTGGCCACCCTCCTCATCGTCGGCTCGGCGCACGCCCCCACCGCCGACAAGGTGCTGGCGGAGCACGGCTTTGCCGCCGCCGCCCTGCCGCCCGCCTCCTCCGGCACGCCGCGGCAGCGCCTGGCCGCCATCGCATCCGGGCAGCAGGCGGCCGCCGCGCAGGCCGCCGCCGTGGCGCAGGAGCGCGCGCAGCTGGCGAGCCAGTGGGGCCCCCGCCTCGCCGCGGCCGAGCTGGCGCTGGCCGCGCAGGTGGAGAAGACGCAGGCCCCCTTGCGCTTCGGCGTCACCCAGACCACGTTCCACATCGAGGGCTGGGTGCCCCGGTCGCAGGTGGCGCGCGTGCAGGCGGCCCTCGACCAGCGCTTCGGGACCAAGCTGTACGTCGAGGACCTCGGCGACGCCCCCCGCGAAGCGATCCACGGCGGGACTGGCGCCGCCCATGACCCGCACGCCCACGACGGCCAGGCGCACGGCGGCCCCGGCAGCCACGGCACCGGCACCGGCGGGGACGACGCGCACGGCGAGCACCACGACGACCCGCTGGCCGAGCCCCCCATCCACCTGGAGAACAAGGGCCTCGCCCGCCCCTACGAGTACATGCTGGGCCTGCTGGGCAAGCCCCGCTACCGCGAGATCGACCCCACGAAGCTGATGCTGGTGTTCTTCCCGCTGTTCTTCGGCCTCATGGTGGGCGACTTCCTCGTCGGCCTCGTCATCATGGGCGTCGGCTTCTTCCTCAAGCGGAACTATGTCTTCGGCATCGGCGGCCCCGCCGTCGGCCGCGCCCTCGTGATGGGCGGCTTCATGGCGACCCTGGTGGGCCTCTTCGTCTTCGGCGAGGCCCTGGCCATCCACTTCGTCGCCCCCGAGCCGGGCGAGATGTCCTGGGAATCCATCCTTGGGCTGCACATCCCCTACGCCGACCAGGCGCACGGACTCCTCTTCAAGACCGGGCACGCCCCCCTCGAGGCTGTCCCCGCCCTGGCGACGCATGCAGAGGAGGCCGCGCACAGCCCCGGCATCGCCGGCATGCTGGAGCCCCACGCCGAGCACCACCTCAGCGTCAACGGCTGGTTCAACCTCGGCTACTACTCGAAGATCCACGACATCCAGGCCCTCCTGCTGTGGTCCGTCATCATCGGCCTGCTGCACCTTGTCCTGGGCTTCGCGATCGGCGTCCGCAACGTCTACGTCGCGCACGGCGCCAAGCTGGCCGTCCAGGAGAAGCTGGCCTGGCTGACCCTCATCGCGGGCGCCTTCCTCGCCATCGGCGGCCTCATGGCGCACTCCACCCTCATGTGGGCCGGCCTGCTGGTGGTCCTCGTCTCGGTCGCCCTGCTCTGGGCCGGCGCGCAGCACGTCCTCGGGGCCGGCTTCATCGCCGTCCTGGAGGTCTTCGGCCTCGTCGGGAACCTGCTGAGCTACACGCGTCTTGCCGCCATCGGCGCCAGCAAGGCCGGCATGGCCCTCGCCTTCAGCGCCCTCGGCTTCCAGCTGGCCGGCGGCGGCGCCCTCGGCTGGGGCATCTACCTGCTGGGCTTCGTCCTCATCACGGTCCTTGCCATCCTCTCCGGCGGCCTGCAGGCCCTGCGTCTGCAGTTCGTGGAGTTCTTCGGCAAGTTCTACACCGGCGGCGGTCGGCCTTATGTACCGTTCGGCCGTCGCGCGCCCTGAAGACCCTCCTCCCTCCTGTTGGCGGACCCTGGCGACGGGGGCCGGTGACCTCTCTTTCCACCCTCCTCTTCCACCCTCCTCCCACCCTCTTCCCCACCACACAAACGGAGACACCCCACATGGTTGACGCAGGACTCATTGGCATCGGCGCGGGACTGGCTGTCGGTCTCGCCGGCATCGGCACCGCCATCGCGCAGAGCAGCATCGGCGCCGCCGCCGTCGGCGCGACCGCCGAGGACGAGAAGAACTTCGGCAAGGGCCTCGTTCTGACCGTCATCCCCGAGACCATCGTCATCTTCGGTCTCGTGATGGCAATCCTGCTGTGGCTCAAGATCGCCTAGCGGGGAGCCCGACATGGGACTCGAACAGGTGATCGGCGAGGTCCGCCGCGACGGCGACGCGCGTGCGCAAGCCATCCTGGACAACGCCCGCCGCGAGGCGAAGCTGGTCCTCGACCAGGCCCGCGCCCAGGCCGCCGCCTACGAGGCGCAGCGCCTCGCCCAGGCCTCCAAGGACGCCGCCGCGCTCACCTCGCAGGTCGCGAGCCGCGCCGAGTCCGAGGCGCGCAAGCTGCTGCTGGCCTCGGAGTCCGAGCGCCGCGCCGAGATGCGCGCCGCCGTCCTCAAGGGCATGGCCGACCTGCCCGCCAAGAGCCGCGAGGCCCACCTCAGGGCCCTCGTGGCGCAGGCGCAGCGGGTCATCCCGGCCGGCAAGGTCTGGGGCGCCGCGGCGGACACCACCTTCCTGCACGCCCAGAAGTCCTACAAGCACGCCGGGCAGGTCCCCATCGCCGGCGGCATCGTGGTCGAGTCCGAGGACGGGATGAACCGCCTCGACCTCAGCTACGAGACGCTCCTGGACGAGGCCTGGCGGGACATCCTGAAGGCCGAGGCCGGCCGGTTCGCCTGAGGTCATGATGGCCCTCTTCGCTCGCGGAGGCAAGCACCCGTACGCGGTCGCGCGCGTCGCGGCCAAGCGGGCGAAGCTGCTGCCTGCCGGCGAATACGAGAAGGTCCTCAAGATGGACGTCGCGGAGATCACGCGCTTCATCCAGGACTCCGCCTACAAGGCCGAGGTCGACGAGCTGGCCAGCAAGTTCACCGGGCTGGACCTCCTCGAGGCGGCCCTCGTCCTCAACGAGGAGCGCACCTTCGAGCAGGTCCGCTCCATGGTGCCCGGCGAGGGCGGACGCCTGCTGGGCCTTTACCTTGACCGCGCCCACTTCGACGACCTGAAGACGCTGCTGCGCGGCAAGGCCGCGGGCGCCTCGCGCGAGGAGCTGCTGCGCGAGATGGTCCTCGAGGACCAGGCCGCCTACGACCTCTTCGCGCCGCTGCTGGCCGACGAGGTCAAGGGGCTCCCCGAGGTCCTGGCGGCGCTGCAGTCGCGGCCCGGCCGGGCCCGGGAATGGGGCGCCATCCTTGCCAAGGTCCCAACCGGCAGCCCGCTGCCGCGCTACGAGGACGCCCTCGACCGCGCCTACTATGGCCGCCTGCTGGCGGGGCTCGAGGAGTCCAGGCAGACTGGCGCCCGCGAGGTGCTGGAGTTCGTGCGCCGCGAGGTGGACACGCGCAACCTCCTCAACGCCGCGCGCTGGGTGGCCGCGGGCGAGACCGGCGACTTCACCGACTACGTCATCCCCGGCGGCCGCGCGCTCAAGGTCGCGGACGTCCTTGCCCTGTCGCGCGCCAAGGACCTCGAAGCCCTGGCCGAGCAACTGGCCGACAAGAAGCTGGACCCCGCCATCAAGGAGGCCCTGCAGGCCAGCCGCGCCTCCGGACGCCTTGGGACGTTCCAGGCCGCCGTCTGGCGCGCCCACATGGCGGAGCTGGACCACCTTGCGCACATGCACCCGCTCTCCATCCTGCCCATCCTCCTCTACGTCATCCGCAAGCACCGCGAGGTCGTGACCCTGCGCGCCGTGGCCCGGGGCCGCGCCGCGGGCCTTTCGGAGTCGCGCCTGCAGGAGCTGATCGTTTGACCGAGATCGCCGTCATGGGCTCCCCCCAGTTCACCCTCGGCTTCCGCCTCGCTGGTGTGCGCCGCATCTTCGACGCCACGACCGAGGAGCAGCTGGAGCGCGCCGCGCGCCAGGCCTGCTCGGACCCTTCCGTCTCCATCCTGGTCCTCGAGACCGCGGACCTCGGCCGCCTCTCCCCCCGCACGCGCTCCGACCTGGTCGCGTCCGTCAAGCCCACCGTCGTCGCGGTGGGAACGCAGGAGGACAACACCCTGCGCGAGAAGATCAAGCAGGCAGTAGGTGTCGATCTATGGTAACCCAAGCGAAAGGAACTGTGTACCGCGTCTCCGGACCCGTCGTGACCGCCATCGGCATCAAGCCCGCCATGTACGACATCGTGCGTGTCGGCGACGAGCGCCTGATGGGAGAGGTCATCCAGATCGAGGGCGAGCACTCGATCATCCAGGTCTACGAGGACACCTCCGGCGTCAAGCCCGGCGAGCCCGTGGAGAACACCGGCCTGCCCCTCGTCGTCGAGCTGGGCCCCGGCCTCCTGACCTCCATCTACGACGGGATCCAGCGCCCCCTCGAGGTGCTGCAGGAGCAGATGGGCCACTTCATCCTGCGCGGCGTCGACGTCCCCGGCCTCGACCACGAGAAGAAGTGGGAATTCACGCCCACCGTCAAGAAGGGCGACAGGGTCGAGCCCGGCCAGACCCTCGGCACCGTCCAGGAGTCCCCCAGCATCCTGCACAAGGTCATGGTGCCCCCCGACGTCGCAGGCGGCGTCGTGAAGGACATCAAGGCGGGCTCGTTCACCGTCGAGGACATCATCTGCACCCTCGACTCCGGCGCGAAGCTCCAGCTCATGCACCGCTGGCCGGTCCGCAAGCCCCGCCCCTACGCGGAGAAGCAGCTGCCCACCATCCCCCTCAACACCGGCATGCGCATCCTCGACGGGCTGTTCCCCATCGCCAAGGGCGGCACCGCGGCCATCCCGGGCCCCTTCGGCTCCGGCAAGACCGTCACGCAGCAGTCGCTGGCCAAGTACTCGGACGCCAAGGTCGTGGTCTACATCGGCTGCGGCGAGCGCGGCAACGAGATGACTGAGGTCCTCACGGAGTTCCCCGTCCTCGAGGACCCGCAGACCGGCAACCCGCTGATGGCGCGCACCTGCCTCATCGCCAACACCTCCAACATGCCCGTCGCGGCCCGTGAGGCCTCCTGCTACACCGGCATCACGATCGCGGAGTACTACCGCGACATGGGCTACGACGTCGCCCTCATGGCCGACTCCACCTCGCGCTGGGCCGAGGCCATGCGTGAGATCGGCTCCCGCCTGGAAGAGATGCCCGGCGAAGAGGGGTACCCCGCGTACCTCTCCGCTCGCCTCTCGGAATTCTACGAGCGCGCTGGCCGCTGCACCATCCTGGGCGGCGGCGAGGGCTCCATCTCGGTCATCGGCGCCGTCTCCCCCGCGGGCGGCGACTTCTCCGAGCCCGTCACCCAGGCGACCCTCCGCATCGTCAAGGTGTTCTGGGCCCTGGATGCCAAGCTGGCGCAGCGCCGCCACTTCCCCGCCATCAACTGGCTGCAGTCCTACTCGCTCTACCCCGAGTACCTGGCCTCCTACTACGCCGACAAGGCGGCCCCGGACTGGAACGAGACGAAGGCCAGCATCATGGAGATCCTCCAGAAGGAGGCCGAGCTGCAGGAGATCGTCCAGCTGGTCGGCTCCGACGCATTGCCCCCCGAGCAGCAGATCACCCTGGAGACGGCCCGCCTGATCCGCGAGATCTACCTGCAGCAGAACGCCTACGACAAGGTCGACGCCTACTCCAGCCTGCAGAAGGACTACAAGCTGTGGAAGGCCATCCTGCGCTACCAGGACCTCGCCACCAACGCCCTCAAGAACGGCGCCATCGCCAAGGAACTGACCGGCATGGCCGCCGTCACGGACTTCGCGCGCAGCCGCTTCGAGGCCAACTTCGACGCCGCATACGACGCCGCCATGAAGAAGATGGACGCGAACTTCGCCGAGGTCATGGGCAAGAGCAAGCGGCTCGAGGCCACGGCGTAGCGGAACGTCACTCGTCCCGAGGCGCGACCTTGGGTGGGCCACGGGCCTGGATGCCATGCCTTTGGCCGCGGTTGGAGAAGGCCTCCGCCGCCCGACGGGCAAGGCATCGCGAGCAAATGGGCAGAGGGCCCTCCAGCACATCCACAAGCGCGTTGCGTAGAGCCGAGCGGTGTGCACAAGCACCATGCTCGGACCGTCCACACGTCGGGATCTCGTTCTTCTCCTCCACCAACAGGATCTCGACGAACGGAGCCAGGCGGTCGCCAACGAATGCGCTGCTGGTCGCGCCGCACCGAGATTCTTGGCATGGCAGCAAGAACGAATTCCGCGGCTGCTCAAGAGTCAACTCCGAGGCGCGCGAATGGGCCAAGTCATCGAATGCCTCTCCAGAACCGCCCCACCACTGGAGGTAGGCTTGCTTGACGAAGGAGGGGGCGAGGGGTCGCGGCCCTGGGGGGCCTTCTATCGTGCCCTTGCCGCGCAATTGCGGCAGGTGGTAGCCCGCGATGTACCATGCGGTCCACGCCTGGACATGCGTCCAATCCGGGTCCTGGAGCAGGTGGGCGGCATGTGGCACGAAGGGTGCCGTGAAACCTTGGCCATCCACGTTCTCTCGCGTGGCCGTCGCCAGCAGGGTCAGAGCGCCGCGCAAACCGGGGAAATTTCCGTCACTGGACGATGGAAGCGCCACGGACGCCCGGGGCCGGGCGGGAAGGCGGTTGGGACTTCGCAGCGGACCATCCATCTGGGTTTGCCGTTCGATGTCAGCACGCAGGCGGCCGAGGGCAGCCGCTTCCTGGTAAGAATGCCGCGCGGCCTTCATCAGGTCGCCAAGCAAACCCATGCCCGGCATTAGGCGGGACGAACGTTAAGGATTCCTTGGTCAACCATCCTGGCAGCACCTGCAAAGCCGGGCCAAACGCAGGGATCCCACCCGCGGCATCGCCGACCCTTCATTGAATGGGAATCGATGGGGCCGCGAATTGATTGGACCGCGCTTGCGCCGGAGGGTCCCCATGCGCGTCAGCCTTTCATGGAAGGAGGGCGGTGCCGGTCACGATGAAGTCCGACGCGGCGACGCTGGCGCGTGTCTACGCCCTGAGTTTCGGCAGCATCTATCCCCTCTACCTCCAGAAAGTGGAGCGCAAGGGCCGCTCCAAGGCCGAGCTCGACGAGGTCCTGTGCTGGTTGACGGGACACACCCCGGCCAGCCTGAAGAAGGCGGTCGCGTCAGGGGTCGACCTGGAGTCGTTCTTCGCCAAGGCCCCGCGCTACCATCCCAACGCCGAGCTCATCACGGGCGTCATCTGCGGCGACCGCGTCGAGGACATCGCGGACCCTACGATGAAGCGGGTGCGCCAGATGGACAAGGTGGTCGACGAGCTGGCCAAGGGCAAGGCGATGGCGAAGATCCTGCGGGCTTAGAGCCCTCATGCTCCGCTCGACACCTGAAAGAAGCCGGCAACGCCAAGGAATCCCCTGGCGCTCCCAGTTGCCTTAGGTCCTGGGTTCCTGCGCGCTCGACCTCAGCGCGGCGAGGGTTTCCCGAAGCGGTCCCCCCACGGCCAACCAAAGTTTCTCCGGGTCCATGGGCTCGGTCGCTCGCTCGAGCAGATTGCTGAGGGCCACCAGGCTTCGCCACGGCACGCCTGGAAGGGCGGACTGGGTTTCCCCGGGGACCTTCGCCGCAGCGCGCCCGAGGATGCCGAACTGCCGCTCGACCGCGGCACGCACCATGTCGTTCTCCAGGAACCTGGACTTGCCACCCTTCGAGTACTCCAGGATGGCCTCGCCGGCCGCGATGATGCGCGCCAATTGGTCCTGTTCCCCTCTCGTCAAAGCGGCACCGCCCCTGGCAGGATCGCATCACGCCTTGCGGGCCGCATCGCATCGAGGTCGGAGAGGATGACGTTCGTGCCCAGGATCTCCTCGGCGTCGGCCAGGAACGACGCAAGCGCAAGCAGCGAGGTGCTGGAAGGGGCATGGACCAGGAAGTCGAGGGCCGCGACCGGGTGCTCGTGCCGGCCAAGGAGCCAGAGGCGAGCGATGCCGTTCTTGCGGGCGGCCAAGCGGAGTGCCGCGCGATGCTTTGCGACCAGCGGGTCGAGGGCGCCTGCCTGCTTGGCCTCGAGGATGTCAAGGGCCTGGGTGATGAGCTCGTGGTAGGGTTGGCGGGCATGGCGCCGGAGCTTGGCCAGGCGGGCCTTCACCGGGAGGGGGACCTCGATGGTGGTCGAACCTGCGGTCTTGGTCATCCTATGGAATCCTATAGGAAACTTGGAGATTTCAATCTTCTCTCCTGGATGGTTAGCGCCCGGCGACGGGCCTGTTCATATACCGAGTCTGTGTCGCGCCGCCTGCCATGGCGCAGAAGGAATACCGCACCATCTCGAACATCAAGGGCCCCCTCGTCTTCGTGCAGAAGACCCACCCCGTCGGCTACGGTGAGCTCGTGCAGCTGCGCCTCCCCAACGGCGCCACCCGCCGCGGCCAGGTCCTCGACACCTCGGGCCAGCACGTCGTCGTGCAGGTCTTCGAGGGCACGACCGGCATCGACAACGACAAGACGACCGTGAAGTTCCTCGGCGAGACCATCAAGTTCGGCGTCTCCAAGAACATCCTGGGCCGCGTCTTCAACGGCGCCGGCACCCCCATCGACGGCGGGGCCGAGATCATCCCGGACGACTACCGCGACATCATCGGGGCCGCCATCAACCCGTACTCGCGCGCCTCCCCGCACGACTTCATCCAGACCGGCATCTCGACGATCGACGGCAACAACTCGCTCGTGCGCGGCCAGAAGCTCCCCATCTTCTCCGGCTCGGGCCTGCCCCACAACGACATCGCCCTGCAGATCGCCCGCCAGGCCAAGGTCCGCGGCACGGACGAGAGCTTCGCCGTGGTGTTCGCCGCGATGGGCATCACGAACGAGGAAGCCAAGAAGTTCATGAACGAGTTCGAGAGGACCGGGGCCCTGAAGCGCGCCGTCATCTTCCAGAACCTCGCCGACGACCCTGCCGTCGAGCGCCTGCTGACGCCCCGTCTGGCCCTGACCGCCGCGGAGTACCTCGCCTTCGACCTTGGCATGCACGTGCTGGTCATCTTCACGGACGTCACGAACTACTGCGAGGCGCTGCGCCAGATCGGTGCGGCCCGCGAAGAGGTCCCTGGACGCCGCGGCTACCCCGGCTACATGTACACGGACCTGGCGTCCCTGTACGAGCGCGCTGGCAACATCAAGGGCAAGAAGGGCAGTGTCACGCAGTTCCCCATCCTGACGATGCCCGGCGACGACATCACCCACCCGATCCCAGACCTGTCGGGCTACATCACGGAGGGCCAGATCGTCATCAGCCGTGAGCTGCACCGCAAGGGCGTCTACCCGCCCATCAACGTGCTGCCGTCCCTCTCGCGCCTGATGAACGCCGGCATCGGCGGCCACAAGACCCGCGACGACCACAAGAAGGTCTCCGACCAGTGCTACGCCTTCTACGCCGAGGGCCGTGACCTGCGTGGCCTCGTGGCCATCGTCGGCAAGGATGCGCTCAGCAGCCGTGACCTGCAGGTCCTGGAGTTCGCCGACCACTTCGAGAACCGGTACGTCCGCCAGGGCCGCGATGAGGACCGCAGCATCGAGGACACCCTCGACCTCGGCTGGGAACTCCTGGCCACCGTGGACGAGAAGCTCCTGACCCGCATCGACAAGAAGACCATCGAGCAGTTCCACCCCAAGTACCGCAAGGGCAACGCGCCCCAGATGGTCGCGCCGAAGGCGCACTGATCTGGCGCAGCAACTTGCGACGCGGGGTACTGCTCGATGCCGAGCCGTGGCGCGGCGAGGAATCCATCGGCCCAGCGATGCTGGGACGATGGTGATCGAGCAGTTCCACCCCAAGTACAAGAAGGGGGCTGCGAAGGTCGCGCCCATGGCGCACTGAGCCCTGCTTCGCGCCTGGGGAATGCTCGATGCCGAGCCGCAAAGAGCGGCGAGGGGGGCTTCGGCCTGAGGTGAGCGGGACGAAGGAAATCGAGCAGTTCCACCCCAAGTACCGCAAGGGCCAAGCGCCCCAGATGGTCGCGCCGAAGGCGCACTAGTCTGCGCGCGCACTGGGTCCCTCGCTCCTCGTCTTCCCTTCTCCCCTTCCTTCCCTTCTCCCATTTTTTTCGCTGTTGGCCAAGCCTCACAGGTCCCGCGTAGCCTAAGTCGCAGGACATCCTCCGCCACACGTGCAGCAATATGCCTGGGGCCCCGCGACGTGGTGGAGTTCCACGCATGTCCTGCAACGGGGCACCAACGAAGTGGCGACCCTGCGCCGCAGGGCCTGGTGGTCGGGCGCATGGGACCTCCAAGTGGGGCCCCAGGCCTTCGTGGTGCAGGCGCACGGAGCGTGGCGCTGGCGGCTGGTCCTCAAGGAACCGGGCGGGCGTCACCTGGCAGAGCTGCGCTCCAGCTGGTCCGGATTGCACGAAGTCCTCTGGCACGATCGCCGCCGTTTCGCGGTGCGGCGCCCCGGCTTCTGGAGCGGCGCGTGGCGCATCGAGGGACCAGCAGGCCTGGTGGCGGAGCTGGGGGCAGCCTCCTTGGGCGGGCGCCGGAACGTGCAGGCACCGAAGGACATGGACGTGGCAGACCTGGCTTGCCTTCTCGCCCTGCACACAGCGCTCCTGGGTCACCTGCGACAAACGAACCCGGTCGTCATGGCGCCCGGGACGTAGGCAGTGCCGTTTCGCACCTTCGCCGACCTAGCCGGAGGTTCCACGAGGAGCCACGTGGTTCCACGGGGCATGCGTGCCAAAGATTGCGTGACCCTCGAAGTGCCCAACGTCCTGCGCGACCGGCTGCGGGAGCACCGATTGCATCCCCGCCAACCGCTCTATGAGATCGTCGAGGAGGCTCTCTCGTTCTGGGAGGAGGCGGGTGGTTGGCTGCCGCACACCAAGGCGCCCGTGGACGGAATGTGAGGGAGGGGTTGCACCGGAAGCATCCCCCGTCGTCCCTAAGTTTCACCTTGCCCTGCGCCAGATTGAACCAAGTGGCGACGAAGTCCCAGGCCGTGCCCTTCAAGCTTGACGAGGTGGACCGCCAGTCCCTCATGCAGCTGCAGCGCTACCCGGGCATCGACGGCGCCCTGGCCTGGGACCTCCTGCGGGTCGGCGTCCGCAGCGCGGGGCAGCTGGGCGGCGAGGACCCGCAGCGCATCTTCCGCGACCTCAAGGGGCTGCGCGGCCGCGTCGACCCGTCCCTCCTCGACACCTTGGCCGCCGCCGTCCATGCCGCCCGCACGGGGCATGCCGACACGTTCTGGTGGAAGTGATGGCCCGCAAGGTCAAGGCCCCCACCGACGCGAGGCAGAAGGCCGCGTGGCTCGCGTTCCAGGAATTGCCGAACATCGGTCCGGCCATGGCCGAGGACTTCGTGCGATTGGGTCTGCGCAGCCTCGATGACCTGGGGCGGGCGGACCCGAAGGAACTGTACGACCGCATCTCCAAGATGGACGGCGTGCGACACGACCCATGCGTCCTCGACACGTACGAGGCGGCCGTGCACAACCTGCGCACTGGCGCGGAGTTGCCGTGGTGGGAGTTCTCGCGGCGACGGAAGCAGGGTTGAGGGCTTCGCGACCGGACGGTTGTGGACTGTTCGCGTGACCCGAAAAGGCGGCGGCGGCGCAGACTGGGCCTGGCCTCTGCCTCGAACGACCGCTGCCTATGCGTTCCCGGCGTCCTCGGGGTGGGGCGTGGTCGGCGCAGCCGGTTCCGGGCAGGGGCATAGGATTCACCCGACCCGCAACAACCATGAAGGCAGTGGCGCGGTTCTTCACGGCATGGCCAAACCTGCCACCGCCTGGGTCGCCTTCCACGCCGACGGCGCCTGGAGCGTCACCTGCCCGACCGACGACGACGATGCGCCCGCTTTTGGCGACGATGGCGGCATCCTGGGTTGGACCAGCCTCTGACCTGAAGTAGGCTCGGCGCGGTCCATGCCGCATGTGGGGACCCTTGCGCTTCCTCTACGTGGGGACCTCGGACACCGCCCGCGACGTGGCGTGGTACGTGCGGAAGGCCGGTGCTCGCAAGGTGTGGCACAAGAGGGCCTTCGGGGCAGAAGTGGCGTGCCTGGATCTCGGGGCCGGGACCCTGCTGTTGTTGGCTGACCACCGCAAGCCCGGAACGGTCCTTCCAATCTACGTGGTGGACGACCTCAAGGTCACCGTCGAGGCGATGGCCAAGGTGGGGTGGGAGCCCGAAGGGCCGGCGTTCGAGGTTCCGAATGGCCCGTGCCGGATGTTCAAGGACCCCAGCGGCAACGAGGTCTGCCTCATGATGGAGACCCGGCCCGACCCGTTCGCCGAAGGCGAGTCTTGAGGTGGTCGCGCCCGCAGACTATCTGGCCACGGTCTCCACGGGCGGCTCCTGCCTGGCCTGGCGGCGCTCCTCCTGCCGCAGCGCGCGGACCTCGGGCAGCGGGTCGAACTCCTCCTCCTTTTGGGCAAGGTGCAGGAGCACGAAGGCGGCGATCCCCAGGGCTGGCCCGAGGACGTACATCCCGAAGGTCGCGATGCAGAGGAAGGCGCCGGCCATCCCGGCCCACGGACGGCGCAGGTGGAAGACCTCGCGCGCGGCAGCGACCGTCGCGACCCCGGCCGCGAGGTCCAGGAGGAACTCGAGGGTGTCAGGCAGGAGCGTGGCGCGGTAGCTGCCCATCGCGATGGCGATCCCCTGCACCAGCATCAGGGATCCTGCGGCGAACAAGACCATGGAGGCGGCAAGGGCCTTGTCCGGCCACTGGTCGGAACTGAGCGTGATGCCGTCGTTGCGGGTCTCCTCCCCCTCGAGGTGCGCCTTCACCATGAACGCGATGGAGGCCAGGCCCAGGAAGCTGACGAGGCCGAAAAGGCCCAGGGACAGGAGAGCCGCAAGGGCGCCGAGGTACCCGAAGAGTGCGGCCTGGGTGCGCAGGCAGACGATCCCCAGGACAAGGGTCACGCCCGTCGCCGCCAAGGTGTATCCGGGGATGTCGTTGGTGAAAAGGTACAGGTCGCCGCCGGTCACGATGAAGGGCCGCAGCAGCTCGAAGAGGAAGCCCAGCCCACCACCCAGGATGAGGCACATGGCCGAGAACATCGCCTTGTCAGGCCAGGCGGCAAGATGGTTGGATGCTGGCATGCGCCCTCCAGTCCGGCAGGGGAATGAAGACGTTTCGCCAGGATGCCGACGGGCCTGGCGCGCGCCAGGATGGATAAAGGTGGAATCCCTGGTCGGCCGTGCCTTGAAGGGACCGCTCGCCCAGCGCGCCTTCGGCCGGATCGGCCATGGCGGTGCGCACGCAGCCGTCACGATCCTCAACGCCACCGCCACGGGCATCGGATGCGCCCTCGCGATCGAGGGGGGCATCGAGGCGACATGGCGATCCCTGCCCGGCGCGCGCACCGGCCCCGGACTCCAGGTCGAGTCCGCGACGGACCCTGACCTGGTGCAAGCCATCCACGCCTCCTGGCCGGGCGGCGCCGGACCCTGCCGGGTCGTGACGCGGGGCGGGTTCCCGCCAAGCCGAGGCCTCAAGACGTCCAGTTCCGCGGCCACCGCCATCCTCCGGGCTGCGCATGATGCGTTTGGCCTGCCAGCCACCGATGGCGGCATCGAGCGCTTGGCGGTGGCCGCCAACCGCCGCGCCGGCACCACGCTGACCGGCGCCTTCGACGACCAGGTCGCGGTGACGCGCGGGGGCTGCCACCTCACCGATAACACCCGCCATGGCATCCTGCGGTCCATCCCGGTCCCTTGCCCCTGGGTCGCGGTCTGGGTCCCGGCTGCCTCGATCCGCAAAGCAGACGCCCGGCACCTGCCTGCCGAGGGCCTTCGCGAAGCCTTGGCGCCCCTGCAAGCCCTTGTCGAGCACGGGCAGCTCGCGCAGGCCATGACGCGCAACGGTGCCATCTTCACGCGATTCTATGCGCAGCACGGGCTTCCGGTCACCGAGATCCCCGCCCGCGTCGCGCTCGCGGCGGGCGCGCTCGGGGCCGGCCTCTCCGGGACTGGGCCTGCCGTGGCGGCCCTCTTCGAGCGGCAGGTGTCCTTGCCCATGGTGGCGGGGGGCGATTGGGCGTGGCACCGCACCGTGGAGGCTCGCCCATGACCTGCGTCGTGTCGCCGGGCCGGGTGGACGGGACCCTCGCGGCACCCAGCAGCAAGTCGGTGACGCACCGCGCCTATCTCCTGGCGGCGCAATCCGAGGTCGCCTGCCGCGTGGATTCGCCTCTGCAATCGGGGGACACGGACGCGATGCTGGCGTGCCTCACGGCGCTCGGCGCGGCCGCCACGGTCGAGGCTGGGCACGTGGGGTTCACCCCCCGCGACCTGCATGCGCCCCGCGATGCGCTCGATTGCGGCAACTCCGGCACGGCCCTCCGTCTCCTCACGGCCACCGTTGCGCGGCTCGCGGACGAGACCAGGCTGACCGGCGACGCTTCGCTGCGCTCCCGGCCCAACGCTTCCCTCCTGCACGCATTGACGAGGCTGGGCGCAAGCATCTCCGACGCTGGCGACGGCCGCGCCCCGCTGCGGGTGCGCGGACCGATCCGGGCCGGCTCGACCGCACTGCCCCGATCCGTCAGCAGCCAGTTCACGAGCGCCCTCCTGCTCTCCCTCCCCTTCCTTGAGGGGGACTCCGCGCTGGAGCTGGAAGGCCAGACGCCCTCGCGCCCCTACGTCGACCTGACGCTGGGGCTCGCCCGCGCCGCAGGACTGCGCAGAGGGGAGCCCGGCGGCCCGCAGGGCGGGCGCTTCCTCGTGCCAGGCGCCCAACGCGTCACCACGCGCGCCATCCGCGTGGAGGGTGACTGGTCGGGCGCAGCGTTCCCCCTGGCCGCTGCAGCGGTCACGGGTGGGTGCGTCGCGGTGACCGGCCTGGATGCTGCGAGCCTGCAGGGGGACCGCGCCATCGTCCCCCTGCTGCGCCGCTTCGGGGCGCGCGTCACCGCCGGGGCCGGCCAAGTGTCCTGCGAGGGTGGGCCCCTGGTTGGCGTGGTCGACCTGGACGTCTCGCAGACGCCGGACCTCTTCCCGGTCCTGGCCGTCGTGGCTGCCTGCGCGCGCGGCACCACCCGCCTCACAGGAGGAGCTGCGCTGCGGCACAAGGAGACGGACCGCATCCGTGCCATGTCGGAGGGGCTGCGCGCCATGGGCATCCGGACCCGTGAGCACCCCGATGGACTCGAGGTCACGGGCGGTCCCTTGGCGGGGGCCCCGGTGGACGCGCAGGGCGACCACCGGATCCACATGGCCTTCGTGGTCGCGGGGCTTGCCGCCCAGGGCCGGACCACGGTCACGGATGCGGGGAGCGCGGTGGTGAGCTACCCCCGGTTCCATCGTGACCTGGGGCGGCTCGGTGGACGGCTCGGGCTCGATGCGGTGGCGCGCCTCAGATCGTAGCTCCCGAGGAACCTATCGCGGCACCTACGGGTTCGAGCAGGCCAGCTGGCTGTAGGCCGCCGGGCTCATCGTGAGGTAGTCGCCGGCATGCAGCTGCCCGGAGGCGGGCTGGCCCAGCAGGGCGGCGTAGACGCCCTCCAGCACGCGCACGTTCAGGTTGGAGACGCAGTGGACCTGGGTGTCGTCGTGCTGGTAGCTCATGATGTCGTGGATGGGCACGGTCTTGGCGTCGAAGTCGAGGGCGTCGCCGACGTGGCCGCCGCCGAGGCAGTGGCCGAACTCGTGGGCGACAAGGTCCTGCAGCCAGATGGCGCCGTTCGTGCCTTGGAAGAAGTCGGCGAGGAGGAAGTTCGTGTTGAGGGCGACGCACAGCATGCCGCCCTGCGTGCACTCCGCGGCCAGGATCTGCATGCCGTCGTGCTCGTGGACGGGGAAGGTCTGGAGGGCACCCCCCCGGGCGGCGCAGATGCTGGCCGGTGTCTGCTCCCCGATGCCGAAGAGCAGGACAGGGTTCGCGGCAGCGCCGACGATGACGATCTCGGGGTCCTGCAGGACGGAGGCTGGCGGCGTGTCGGTGCCCACGGTGTAGGCGTTGATGTGGAAGCCAGAGGCGAACCAGGAGGCTCCGGTGGAGGCGATGCCGGCGGACCAGGCGTCGACGGCGCGGCGCATGATGCGAGTGTCGTCGAGGGCGTCAGGGGATGCAGAGGGGACGATGAGGACGTCCACGTTGGGGGTGTCGACGTCGTAAAGGACGAACTCGTGGTAGTCATTGTCCCAGAATTCGCAGCCGGAGGCGGCGACGCAGAACTCCATGGCCTTGGCATGCAGGAGCGGGGCGGGGGCGGTCTCTGGGGGGGAATGCGTGTGCGTGGCCAGGTTGGGGGCAGGGGCGTCGGGTGTGCCGGAGACGGTGACACCGGCGGTGGCGACGGCTAGCAGGGCGACCAGCGAGGCGGCAAGGAAACTGCGCATCGCGGGCCAATCACCCTGGGCAGATAGAAGGCTGGGGGACGTATCCCATCCGCCGGGCCCCCCGAACGGCGGGACGGGGTGGGCGTGGGGGGGTGCGGGGGTGGGTGGGGTGGGTGGGTGGGGCGGGTGGGTGGGTGGGGCGGGTGGGTGGGTAGGGTGGCGTGGCCGAATGCCGCTGGTCAGACGACCCGCACCTTCTCGGCGGCGCGCTTGGCCTTCTCGCGCGCCTCTTCCGTCGTCTCTCCCGCTGCGATGACGACACCCATCCGGCGGTTCCTGTGGGCTGCGGGTTTCCCGAAGAGCCGCAAGAGGGTGCCAGGCTCCTCGAGGGCCTTCTCGACCCCTTCGAACCGGGGCATCGTGGACTCGCCGGTGGCCAGGATGACGGCGCTGGCCGTCGGGCCCATGGCGCCGACGTCAGGGATGGGCAGGCCCGTGATGGCGCGCACGTGCAGCGCGAACTCGCTGAGCTGCTGCGAGCCCAGGGTGACGAGGCCCGTGTCGTGGGGGCGCGGGCTGACCTCGCTGAACCAGACCTGGTGGCCCTTCACGAAGAGCTCGACGCCGAAGAGGCCGCGGCCGCCCAGGGCATCGGTCACTTTCCTCGCGATGTCCTGTG
Source organism: Thermoplasmatota archaeon (assembly GCA_035526765.1). Lineage (GTDB taxonomy): Archaea > Thermoplasmatota > E2 > JACPAO01 > JAHFTW01 > JAHFTW01. Next base: position 98,773 of record DATLBS010000010.1, read on the forward strand.
AGAGGGCGAGGGCCTTGCTGGACATGGCCATGGGCTGCCACGACTCACGATAGTCGCCATCCACCTGCACGTGGCCAATGGGGGGGCAGAACAGGGTCGCCGGCTTGCCGTCCGCGCCGAGATGGCGCACGGTGAGGAGGGTGATCTCGTAGTCGAAGTCGATGAAGGACTCCACGATGACGCGCCCCGTCTTGACGCGGCCCTTCATGGCGTGCTCCCAGGCCTTCGCGACGTCGGCGCCGGTGCGCACCACGCTCTGGCCCTTGCCGCTGCTGCTCATCGTGGGCTTGACGACGCACGGCATGCCGATCTCCATGACGGCGACGGCGAACTCCTCCAGGCTCGAGGCGAACTTGTAGCGGCTGGTGGGGACCTTGAGGGTCTCGGCGGCGAGGCGGCGGATGCCTTCGCGGTCCATGGTGAGGCGGGCCGCCTTGGCGGTGGGGATGATGGTGAACCCCTCGGACTCCAGCTTCTCCAGCTCGGGGGTGGCGATGGCCTCGATCTCGGGCACCACCCAGTCCGGGTCCTCCAGCTCGATGACCTTGCGCAAGGCGGCGGGGTCCGTCATGTCGACGACGTGGCTGCGGTGCGCGACCTGCATGGCGGGGGCATCAGGGTAGCGGTCGACGGCGATGGTCTCGATGCCCAGCCGTTGTGCCTCGATGGCGACCTCCTTCCCCAGCTCCCCGGAGCCCAGCAGGAGGAGGCGGGACGCGGACTTGGACAAGGGGGTTCCCCAGGTGGCCACGCCGCCGGAAGGCCGGACCGGTTGAAGGCTTGCGGCGGCCCCATGCGCCTCTTTTTAGGCCCAGGCGAGCATTTGGTGCCGCGCCGGCTAGCGTCGACGCTGGGTCGCATGATCGTCGAGCAACGCATTTGGACTTCCACAGGCGGTTGGCAGCCGGCCAAGGCCACCCTGCAGGACGCGCAGGTCGTCCTTGTCTTCGGAGGCCGCGACGCCCTCTCGCACCACGCCCACTTCATGCAGGTGCAGAAGGACTACCCGTCCGCGCGGTTCCTTGGCGGCAGCACGGCCGGGGAGATCGCGGGGATGCGGGTGCTTGACGACTCCATCGTGGTGACCGCCATCCGGTTCGACAAGGCCACCGTGGCGAGCGCGGAGGTGGACCTCGGCGCCACCGAGGGGTCCAAGGCCGCAGGCATCCGGCTGGCAAAGGCCATCCCCGCCGCGGGCCTGCGCCATGTCCTGGTCGTGTCCGATGGCGCCGCCGTGAACGGCAGCGAGCTGGTGTCCGGCATGCTGGAGGCCCTCCCCAAGGGCGTCATGGTGACCGGAGGCCTTGCCGCCGACGGCGCCCGCTTCGAGAAGACCCTCACCGTCGGCCAGCGCGGTGCCGCGCCACGCCGGCTGGTGGCCGTTGGCCTCTATGGCCCTGGCCTGCAGGTCGGGTACGGTTCCCTTGGGGGGTGGGACCCCTTCGGGCCCCTGCGCATCGTCACCAAGTCGAGGGGGAACGTCCTGCTGGAGCTGGACGGAAAACCCGCGCTGGGGCTGTACAAGCAGTACCTTGGCGAGCACGCGAAGGGGCTGCCTGCCACGGGCCTGTTGTTCCCCTTGGAGGTGCGGGCCAACGCGGGCGCAGCAGGTCGCGGCCTCACCCGCACCATCCTGGCCGTGAGCGAGGCCGAGCAGAGCCTGACGTTCGCGGGCGACATCCCGCAGGACTCCGTCGTGCGCCTGATGAAAGCGAACTTCGACCGCCTCGTCGACGGGGCCCAGGGCGCCGCCGAGGCCTCCAGCGTGGCGCTGGGCGGCTCCCGCCCGGAGCTGGCCTTGCTGATCAGCTGCGTGGGCCGCAAGTTGGTGCTGAAGCAGCGCGTGGAGGAGGAGCTCGAGGCCGTGCAGGAGGTCCTTGGCAAGGGGGTCCCGATGGCGGGATTCTACTCGAACGGGGAGATCTGCCCCGCGGCCCCCAACGCGGACTGCGACCTGCACAACCAGACCATGACCATCACGACTCTTCGGGAGGCGTGAGGGTCATGGCCGACGCAGGCGACCAGACCATCACGACTCTTCGGGAGGCGTGAGGGTCATGGCCGACGCAGGCGACCAGACCGTCAGGACCTTGCGGGAAGCCTGAGCGTGCATCGCCTCCTCGAACGCCAGCTCAAGCGCCACTTCGGCGACCTGGCGGCGGTCCCCCGCGACCTCATGGGTTTCCTCGCGGTGGTCGACGCGACCTACACCGACTCCGACGCCGACCGCGCGTTGACTGAACGGTCCTTGGAGCTGGCGAGCCAGGAATTGTTGCAGAGCAACCAGAACCTGCGGGCCGCCTACGACGCCCTCAAGCTGGTGGACCGCGAGCGCACCCAGTTCCTCAACAACGCCGCACACGAGCTCAGCACGCCGCTGACCCCGATCAAGCTGCAGATCCACATGATGCGCAAGCGGGGCAACCACGAGCCGGACCGTGACGGGCGGACGATGGAGATCCTGGAGCGCAACTTCGACCGCCTCGGCCACCTCGTGAAGGACCTCCTGGATTCTGCCCGCATCCAGTCGGACCATCTTCGCATGGACATGCGGGAGGTGGACCTGGCGCAGGTCCTGCGGGACGCCGTCGAGACCTACACTGGCCTGGCCAAGGAGCGCAACGTCTCGCTCGTGCTGGAGGACGTCGCCGCGTTGCCGGTGCTCGGCGACGGGGGCCGGCTGCGCCAGGTCGTCGACAACCTCATGTCGAACGCCCTGAAGTTCACGCCCGGCGGCGGGCGGGTGGTCGTGTCCTGCAGCCTGGACGGCGCCAACGCCGTGGTGGGTGTCGCCGATACGGGCCGCGGCATCCGGCCGGAGGACGCCGGGCGGCTGTTCAAGCCGTTCAGCCAGGTGCACGACCGGATGGAGGTCTCGGAGCCCGGCACCGGCCTCGGCCTCTACATCAGCCGCAGCATCCTGCACTCCCATGGCGGCACCATCTGGGCCGAGAGCAAGGGCCTGGGAGAGGGGACGACGTTCCGTTTCCGGATCCCCCTCCGCAAGGAGACGCCGAAAGGCACGCCGCCGCCCGGTTCACCCCATCGGATTTCGTAGCCACCGTGCCGCTTGCCTTGGTCGCGCCAGAGCCAAACCCGGGCTCCGGAATCCGTGGCCGCGCCCTCAAACCTTGAATACTCCCCCCATATCGTTTTGTTGCAGACGAACGTTCTGCCAGTCCCCTCTGGTGGACTGACACTTCAGGTGAACTACATGGGTCTCTTTGGACGCAAGAAGAAGGTTGACGAGAAGGCCGCCGAGAAGTCGGGCGGCTCGATGGGCGACAAGTCGTGCGGCTCCGCCAAGGCCGGCGACAAGTCGTGCGGCAGCATGAAGGCTGGCGACAAGTCGTGCGGCTCGATGGCTGACGGCAAGTCCTGCGGCTCCATGAAGGGCGGCGACAAGTCGTGCGCCAGCATGGGCGACAAGTCGTGCGGCTCCGCCAAGGCGCCTCCCGCGGTGCCCACGAAGGCCCCCGCCAAGAGCGTCTCCTCGACGAAGGTCCCGGCCAAGCCGGCCCCCGCCAAGAAGGCGGCCGCCAAGTCCGCCCCCAAGAAGAAGTAAGGCCCCATGGGCACCCTTTCCCCTTCCTCCCTTCCCTTTCTTGGCGCCGGCCTCGGCTACCGCCGCGCCATCCGGCCCTTCTATCGGGCCCATGCGGACAAGATGGGCTTCCTCGAGGTCATGCCGGAGCACATCCTCGACGCCTCGCCCATGGCGCGCGCCGCCCTGGAGGAGGATTGCGCGGAGCATCCGGTCGTCACCCATAGCGTCTCCTTGAGCGTCGGCACCGCGACCGGCCCCGACGCGCGCTTCCTGCCGAAGCTGGCGCGCATCAGCCGCAGGCTCAAGGCGCCGTGGTGCAGCGACCACCTCTGCTTCACGAAGGTCGGCGACCGCACCATCGGGCAGCTCACGCCCATCCCGTACACGGACGAGTCCCTCGCCGCCGTCGTGCGCAACGTCAAGGCCGTGCAGAAGGCCGTCGGCATCCCGTTCCTTCTGGAGAACATCAGCCAGTACTTCCAGTTCCCACGCAACACGATGTCGGAGCCCGAGTTCTTCCGCGAGGTCACCAAGAAGACCGGGTGTGGCGCCCTGCTGGACGTCACGAACCTGCGCAACAACGCCAAGAACCTCGGCACCGACCCGGAGCGCTACCTCACGGACTTCCCGCTGGAGCGCCTCGTGCAGTTCCACCTTGCCGGCAGCGAATGGGTGGACGGCCACCTCCTCGACACGCACGGCGCCGCCATCCATCCGGAAGTGTGGGCCATGACGAGACGCGTCATCGCGAACTCCAACGTCCGCGCCTTGTTGATCGAGCGCGACCAGACCTTCGGCAGCCTCGACCGCCTCGCTGGCGAACTCGCGAAAGCGCACAAACTGATGCAGGGGGCGTCGGGGGCATGACGCGCCTCTCGCCCACCGGCACGCGGAGCCCGCGGAAGCCGAAAAGCGGTCTTGCCCTCGTCCAATCCGAGCTCGCCGCCCTCCTCATGGAACCAGGCCGCATGGACGTGTTCGAGAAAGACCCGCGCGGCCATCTGCGCAAGGCAGGGCTCGCCGGGGCCGACCTCGACCTGCTGGCGGGATTGCCTGTCGCTGGAGCCCGTTTCTTCGCGCAACGCCGCGCCATCGACCGCGCGGGTTACCTGCGCTCCGACCTGCCGTACAGCTTCAAGCACCTGGACGAAGAGGCCGTGCAGGCCTACTTCGCAGCCTTCCCCTACGCTTTCGAGGCTCCCATGAAAGAGGTCGCGCGGTTTGCGAAATGGGCACCCGACGCCATGATGGAAGGCATCCTCTCCCCCTTGGCCAACGACGTCATCCAGGTGGAGGCCGCCGCGGTGCAGCTCTTCCACGCGCCGCACAAACCGATTCCACGCAGCAGGCACCCGAAGCGTGCACCCGGCATCCGCATCCTCCACCTCGGCCACGACCCCGAGCACTTCATGCATGACCACGGAGGGAACGCCAAGGCTGGCGACTTCATCCTGGTCCTTCACCGCGACCAAGACGACGTCGAGCCGCACCTGGTCGATGACGTCGAGGTCGCCCTGCTGCAGCGCGCCAACGCCGACCTGAGCCGGGGACGCTTGGTTGTCCTCCTCGTCCGCATGGGATTCGCGAAACCCAAGGTCGTGGCGGCAATGCAGCGCATGCGCAAGCTGCGACTGCTGGCGTAGAGCATCCTCAGACCACCCAGATTTGCCCGGCTGGACTGGGCAACGTCTGAGAGAATCTGAGGAATCTGAGGAGACCCTTCGGAAGCACGCGACGCCATGCATGAGCCACGCTGGGTGGACCCCACGCAGGACCCTTGGGGTCGGACAAGGGCATCCTCAGATGACTCAGATCCGCTCAGATTGCCGCTTTTCGTGCGGGTACGGTCTGAGAAGATCTGGGGAATCCGAGGAGACGCCTTGCCCATCGGCATCCTTAACCGCTGCTTAGGTCACGGGAACCCAGTCAGAACGGAGGACGTTCATGGCCGCGGGTAGGGGTCGCCCCTTGCTACCACCCGCTTTGTGAGAAGGCCCCGGGCGACGCGATGCATTCCCGCCCGGCTAGAGTCACCATCATGACGCCCAACACGCACAGCGCGGCCAAGCCCGCTGCCCACGCCAGCCACGCCGCCACGGCGACCCATGCCCCCCGCCACGACGCCCCCGCCGGCCCGGCGCACCCCGCGGCCCCCCCGGCGCGCACCTTCAAGGACTTCGCCCTCAGCGCCGGCACGCTCGACGCCATCGCCGCCATGGGTTACGAAGAGCCCAGCCCGATCCAGCGCGACGCCATCCCGCACCTGCTGCAGGGACGCGACCTCCTGGGCCAGGCCCGCACGGGCACCGGCAAGACCGCCGCCTTCGGCATCCCCCTCATCGAGAAGGTCCGGCCCGTCCGCAACGGCGGCGTCGTCGCCCTCATCCTCGTCCCCACCCGTGAGCTGGCCCTCCAGGTCTCGCAGGAGCTCTCCGAGATCGCGAAGGCCTCCGGCATCCGCGTCATCCCCGTCTACGGCGGCGCCGGCTTCGGCAAGCAGAACGACATGCTCCACCAGGGCGGCACCCACATCGTCGTCGCGACCCCCGGCCGCCTCCTCGACCACCTGCAGCAAGGCACCGTCCGCCTGGACAAGGTGCAGACCCTCATCCTCGACGAGGCCGACCGCATGCTGGACATGGGCTTCCTCCCCGACATGCAGCGCGTCCTCCGGGCCGTGCCCAAGGTCCGCCAGACCGCCCTGTTCTCGGCCACCGTGCCGGACCAGATCCGCAAGCTGACGAGCCAGTTCCTCAACGACCCCGTCAACGTCAAGGTCGAGACCGGCCCCACCGCGACCCCGCTGTGCGACCAGTTCAAGGCCTTCGTCGAGAAGCCCATGAAGACCCGCAGCCTCCTGGCCCTGCTGGCCAAGGAGAAGCCGGAGCGCACCATCGTCTTCACCCGCACGAAGCACCTCGCCAAGCGCCTGGCCCCGCAGCTGGGCCGCTCCGGGCACAAGGCCATCGCCCTGCAGGGCAACATGAGCCAGGGCCAGCGCGAGCGCGCCATGGAGGCCTTCCGCGCCGGCGACGTCGACATCCTTGTGGCCACCGACGTCGCAAGCCGCGGCATCGACGTCCCCGAGGTCTCGCACGTCGTCAACTTCGACCTGCCCGACGAGCCCGAGGCCTACGTGCACCGCATCGGCCGCACGGGCCGCATGGGCCGCACCGGCCGGGCCTTCACGTTCGTCCAGAGCGACGAGCACCGCGACCTGAAGCTCATCGAGCGCATCAGCGGCATCCCGATGGCCGACTACGAGATCGGCGACCTGCCCCCTGAACCCGCCGCGGCGCCCCAGTCCAGCGACCAGGGCCCGCGCAGTGGCTCCAACTCCAGGCACGGGCGCCCCGCGGGCCCCGGCCACCACGCCAAGAAGTCGCCCCAGGGCGGCTTCGGCCGCAGCGGCGGTCGCAGTGGCGGCGGTGGCGGCGGCGGACGCGGTCCCCCCCGCTCCGGCGGCGGTGGCGGCGGCGGACGCTCCAGCTCCGGCGGCCGGTCGAACTTCGGTGGCGGCCGCTCCAGCAGTGGCCGCTCCTCGTGGGGAGACCGCTCGTCCTCCGGAAGCTCGTCTGGCGGCGGCGACCGGCGCAGCTACTGAAGCGCTGCCGGCAGGTCGCACGGGCCCTAGGCGCAACAGCGCTCTTATGCGCGCCCCCGATGGCTCCAGCGTGGCCCAGGCACTCGTCGGCATCATCATGGGAAGCTCCAGCGACTGGGAGACCATGAAGGGCGCCGCGGACGTCCTGGACGAGCTCGGCGTGCCCTACGAGAAGCGCGTCGTGAGCGCCCACCGCACCCCTGACCTCCTGGTCGAGTACGCCAAGGGCGCGGAGGCCAAGGGCATCCAGGTCATCATCGCGGGGGCCGGCGGCGCGGCGCACCTGCCCGGCATGGCGGCCTCCATGACCGTGCTCCCCGTGTTCGGGGTGCCGGTGCAGAGCAAGGCGCTCAACGGCCACGACAGCCTGCTCTCCATCGTGCAGATGCCCGCCGGCGTGCCGGTCGGCACCCTCGCCATCGGCGCCGCGGGCGCCACCAACGCCGGCCTGCTGGCCGCCCAGGTCCTCGCCCTGCACGAACCCGCGCTGCGCGACAAGCTCAAGGCCCGCCGCGCCGCCGCGCGCGACAAGGTCCTCGGGGAGAAGCTGTGATCCTGCCGGGCTCGACCATCGGGATCCTCGGCGGGGGCCAGCTGGGCGCCATGCTGCTGGCCGAGGCGCGCCGGATGGGCTACCGCGTCCACGCCATGGACCCGGACGCCGCCGCGCCGTGCGCCACGCGGGCGGACCGCTTCGTGGCGGCACCCTTCTCCGACCTGGGGGCCGTCCTTCGGATGGCGGAGGGCTGCGACGTGGTCACCATCGAGACGGAGCATGTGCCCGCCAGCGTCCTGGAGGAGCTGGCCAAGCACACCAAGGTGCGCCCGGGCGCCTCCGTGCTGCGCAACATCAACGACCGCCTGGCCCAACGCAGGTTCCTGGAGGCCCACGGCCTGCCACAGCCCCGCTGGGCCAACGTGGACGACGCCGAATCCCTCGCGCAGGCCGTGTCCAAGGTCGGCCTCCCCTCCATCCTCAAGACCCGGCAGGGCGGCTACGACGGCAAGGGCCAGCTCCGCCTGCGCACCGCCGCCGACGCCCGGGACGCGTGGGCTCGCCAGCCGCATCCCGGCGTGCTCGAGGCCTTCGTGCCATTCGAGAAGGAGATCTCCATCGTCCTCGCCCGCGGCGTGGACGGCGACGTGGCGGCATGGCCCACCTGCGAGAACGTGCACCGCTCCGGCATCCTGCACACCACCGTCATCCCGGCCGACGTCCCCCCCGCCATCCACGCGAAGGCCCTTGCGCTCGCCCGGCAAACCATCGAGGCCCTGGGCCATGTCGGCGTCGCGGCGGTGGAGATGTTCCTCGTGGACGGCGAGTTGCTCATCAACGAGGTGGCACCCCGCACGCACAACTCCGGGCACGTGACCCTTGGCGCCGCGGCCACCAGCCAGTTCGGGCAGCACCTGCGCGCCATCTGCGGCCTGCCCCTGGGCGACCCCGGCCTGCTGCGGCCCGCCTGCATGGTGAACCTGCTGGGCGACCTGTGGCCATCCGCCGGCTCCCCCGCGTGGGACGCCATCCTCGCCGAGCCCCACGCGCACCTGCACCTCTACGGCAAGAAGACGGCCCGGCCAGGCCGCAAGATGGGGCACGTCCTCGTCCTCGGCCAGGACGGCGCGTCCGCACTGCGGCGCGCCGAGGCCCTCCACCGCTCCCTGGAGCCAGCATGACGTCCCCCTTCCGCGCGCCCGATGCGGATTCCCTGCGCGATGCAGCCAAGCTCCTCAAGGAGGGCCGACTCGTCGTCTTCCCCACCGAGACGGTCTACGGCCTGGGCGCCAACGCCATGGACCCCGCGGCCGTCGAGCGCATCTTCGCCGCCAAGGGCCGCCCCAACGACAACCCCGTCATCGTGCACGTGGCCAGCCAGCTTGCCGCCCAGAAGCTCGTGCAGGAATGGCCGCCGCTCGCGGAACGGTTCGCGAAGGCGTTCTGGCCCGGTCCCCTCACGCTCGTGCTGCCCCGCGCCGCCGGCGTGCCCGACGCCGTCACGGGAGGCCTCGACTCGGTGGCCATCCGCGTCCCCGCCCACCCCGTCGCCCAGCAGCTGCTGCGCGCCTGCGGCCTCCCCCTCGCCGCGCCCAGTGCCAACACCTCCGGCCGCCCCAGCCCCACCACGGCGCAGCACGCGCAGTCCGACCTCGGCGACAAGGTCCCGCTCTACCTCGACGCCGGCCCCACCGAACACGGGCTGGAGTCCACCGTCGTCAGCCTTCTGGGCCCCAACCCCGTGCTGCTGCGCCAAGGCGCCATCCCGCGCGAGGCCCTCGAGCGCTTCGTCAAGGTGTGGGACAAGCCCGGCGCCCCCGGCGGCCCCACGCTCTCCCCCGGCACCAAGTACCGCCACTACGCGCCCAGCGCCAAGGTGCGACTCTTGGCAAGCCAGGACGTGGCCACCGAGTGGCGCAAGAACGGCGGCGACCCGCGCAAGGCGTTCATCGTGAGCGCCGAGTCCGCCGCCGCCGGCATGATGGGGCGCAACGTGGCCGTGCCGGGCCCACGCGGCGACGCGGAGGCGTGGGCGCACGAGCTGTTCGCGTTGCTGCGCCGCTTCGACCGCAAGGACGAGATCCTCGTGGAGGCCATCCCCGAGAAGGGTTTGGGGGCGGCCGTGATGGAACGGCTCAGGAAGGCGGCCGAGCCCCCTTCGCCTGCCGGACCGCAGGGCACGCAGGGTCCCAAGGGCTAGGCTCCTTTCCTCGGCGAAACCCTGCGGCGTGGGTCGCTTGGCTGTCTCAGATGGGAGGGACTTGCCGCAGCCGCTCCGCCATGACGCCCATCGCCGTGGCCGTCTCCATGCTGACGCGCTTGCCCGTGAGCTCCAGGTGGTGCCTGACGGCCTTGAGCAGGCTGGGGGGAAGCCCGCGCTTGCCGAGGCCCATGATGAGGCAGATGCGTCCGAGCCCGGAGGCCGTCGCGGCCGCACGGGCCTGCTCGAAGTCGACGATCTTGGCGTTGTCCGGTTCGCTGGTGGTGGCGACGGGAAGGCCGACCTTCGACCAGTCGGAGGGAGGGTCGCGGGTGGTGCAGGAGACAAGCTGGACGCGGTTGTCCGCCACCAGCTGGTTCAGGTAGTGGCCTCCGTCGCCGATGTTCGTCTCGGTTGCTGCTTGACCTGCGAGGGCCCTCACGTTGGAGGCCGGGAACCCCATGAGCGCAAGGTCCAGGTCGAAGGCGAAGCAGAGCGGCGCGGCGCGTGCGATGGCGCGCAGGTGCACTTCCTTGAGCCCGCCCTCGTAGGTGTCGTACAGGGCGAGGACGTGGCGTTTGGGACCGCCGCCGGACGGGACCACAGATTCAGCAGATGCCTGGGACGTGCCCGCGGTTGCCTTCGGGGCATGGGTCTCCAAAGCCGCTTGATGGACAATCCTCGGGGGAGAGGTCGGGGCAGGCGGCATGATGACGGCGGCCGGGACCAAGGGAGCGGGCGCAGGAGGCGCTTGGACGTGGGCGGGGGCGGGGGCTGCGCTGCCGGGCACGACAGCTCCAGGCGAAGCCTGCGCAGAGGAAGGGGGCGCCGGCGGTGGGGACACGGGGCCAGGCCCGCCTGCGGGGGGCTGGACGCCCAGCCGTTCCAGTCCGGAACGCAGGTTCGCCAACACGGAGTCACGGGCCTTCTGGTCAGGGATGGACCCGGCCATCGCCATGCCGGATTCCAGCCAGGCCTTCGCCTGCGCGGCGTCGCCCAGCTTGTCGGCGCGCCCCCCCGCTGCCGAGAGGATGCGGGCGTGGACCTCCGCGTCGCCCTGGGCGGCCTCGACCACCTGGTGCAGCGCCGCGACGGTGCCGCTGGAGGCGATGAGGGTGCGCAGGACCTCGAGGCGGACGGCGGGGTCCGCGACCTTCGCCGCGCCGGCCAGGGCGTGCTGCAGGATGGCGCCGGCGTGCGCCTCCTCCTTCTTGCCCAGCTGGTGGTGCAAGGCACCCAGCAGGCGGGCGCGCAGGGCAGGGTCCGGGCAGGCCTGCAGGCGCTCCACCATGGGGGCGACCACGCCGAACGTCACCGCGGTGCGCAGGACCGCCTTGGCGCCCTCGACCTCGAAGCCGGGGTTGCGCAGGGCGCGGTCCAGCAGGGTGGGCAGGTGCTGCGCCGGCAGGCACGAGGCGATGCCGTGCAGGGCCTGGGCGAGTGCCTGGCCATCGGGCATGGCGAGCACGATCCGCAGGAGTCCTTCCAGGAGGCGCAGGCGCACGGGGCCGGACTCGCGCTCGCGGTCGCGCCACGAGCCGGCCTTCTTCGCGATGGCCTCGACCGCCTCGGCCTTGCGCCAGCCGCGCGTGACGGACTCGGCCGCCTTGAGGACGTCGTCTAGGACGCCGGCGGCCTGCTCGGGGCTGAGGCGCGGGTCCTGGCTGAGGGCGAAGAGGGCTTCCGCAACGAAGGAGGGGTCGGTGATGGTGGCCGCCTCGGCCAGCAGGGCCGCGATGGGGCGGCCGCCGTGCTTGGACTCCTGCACGAGCGCGCGCATGTGGCTGGGGGGATGCGCTTCGGGACGGGAGGCCATGGCCGGCCCAGGCGGGGGGGCGTAAAAACTCAGGTCCCCATGGCGCAAAGGCCTGCATGTCGAAGGGTGGCGACGCCGCGGGCCTGGTCACGGCCGATTGGCAAATGGCTCTAAGCCATCCGCGTGTCGCAGGGGGTGTGCCCGAACGGCGGCTGCGGTACCCGGTGCTGTGGTCCGCCTTCGCGGGGTGCATGGTGGCGGGGGCGGCGATGCTGCTGAGCCACGACGTCGTCGTGCAGTGGGCGGGCCTGGCGTTCCTGCTGCTGCCGCTGCTCCTGCTGGGGGTCCTCACGGGCGTGTACTATGCCCTCGAGGTCTGGCGCGCCCGCGGGCCGTAGCCGCCGCCTACTTCGTGTCCTTCAACCCGAGGGTCTCGGCCGCCTTGTCGACGGTCTTCTGCACCTGGCGGATGGTCTTTCGCACCTCGGCGTAGAGGTCCGGGTGCTTGGCCAGTGCGCGTGCCAGCTCCTTGTCGAAGTGGTACTGCGCCTCCTCGCCGACCTGGTCGGCCACCTCCTTGAACTGCTTCGCGAGGGCGCCGAACTGCGTCTTCATCTCGCCGATGAACGCGTCGAGGTCCGGCACGCCGGGGGGCGGGGGTGGCGGTGGGGGCGGGGGGGACTTCTTCGGGCCTGGCCCACGCGTGGATTTCTTGGGGCTCTTCTTCGCGGGCACACATCAAGGAAGGAGAAGGCAGAGAAAAACGCCATGCCCAACAGGCGGAACTCGCGGGACTCGCGGAAAAAGGTCCAGTTCCGCGTGGTTCCCGCGCGCTCCGCGTGCAGGGCCTACGCCGCGGAAACGACGTCGAGGATCTCGGGGCCGTACTTGGCGGTCTTGGCGGGGCCGAACCCGGGGATCTCGCCCAGCGACTCGATGGACCCGGGGCGGGCCTTGGCGACCTCCCGGAGCGCGCGGTCGTACGCCACGATGTAGGGCGACACGCCCTCCTTGCGGGCGCGCTCGCGGCGCCAGGTGCGCAGCGCCTGGAACACCTTCTCGCCCTCGCCGTCGAGCGGGACGGCGGCAGCGGCTTCGGCATTGCCGGGGGCGGCTCCGGCGGCCCCGGCCTGCGGCAGGCGGGCCTCCAGCAGCTCGGCGATGCGGCGCAGTTCGGTCACGATCCGGTCTTCTTGCATGGCAGGGTTGGCCATGCCAGGACCATGGCGCAGGGGGGTATCACGCGGCGGGACAGGCGTTGGCCTGTCGGATGGCACGGTCGTTGGCCTATCGTGCGACCTGGTACTCGCTCTGCACGAGGCCGCCTGCGAACGCCTTCGTGGCGACGTGCCGCAGCGCGACGTCCCTGGGGAGAGGGCCGAACAGCGGGATCCCCTGCCCGATGAGGACCGGCACGCGGGAGATGACCAGGCGGTCGATGAGGCCCGCGCGCAGGAACTCCTGCACCGTCGCGCCGCCGTCCACGTAGAGGTGCCTGAGCCCGCGGGCCGCAAGGGTGGCGACGACCTCCTGGGGCGGACCAGAAAGATGCTCCACGACCCCGTCCTTGATGGTGGACACGTCGACGGGCCGGTGGCTGAGGACGAAGACGGGCTTCCTTCCATAGGGCCAGGGACCCTTGAACCCCAGCACGGTCTCGAACGTGTTGCGTCCCATCACGAGGGCATCGACACCTGCCAGGAACGCGTGGAAGCCGTGGTCCTCGGTGCCGGCGGCATCGAGGAAGTCGAGGGCGCCATCGGGGCGGGCGATGAAGCCGTCAAGGCTCGTGCCCACGAACACCGAGCAGGTGGTGGGCGACGAGGGGGTGCCGACCTTCTCCAAGCGGGCCTGTTGGGATTCGAACCCAAGACTGAAGCTCCGGAGGCTTCTGTACTATCCAAGCTATACTACAGGCCCTTGCGGGCGCCCACAAAGGACGCCCATAAAAGGGGAACCCCGCAGCGGTGCGGCTCCCCATCCCGTTTAATCCCCGACCGCCATGCTCGGGCGCCGCATGGTGTCCCTTCCGGCCGCCCCCACCCAGGCGCTGCTTGCCGCCATCGTGGAGGGCTCGGACGAGGCCATCATCAGCAAGACGCTGGACGGCATCATCACGAGCTGGAACCCGGCGGCCCAGCGCATCCTGGGGTACAGTCCCGAGGAGGTCCTTGGGAAGCACGTCTCCTTCCTGTTCCCGCCCGGGGCCGACGAGGAGCCCGCCATCATCGGCCGCATCCGCAAGGGGGAACGGGTGGACCACTACCACACGAAGCGGGTGCGCAAGGACGGCACCCTCATCGACGTCACGCTGACCGTGTCGCCCGTGCGCGACGAGCAAGGCAACATCGTGGCCGCCTCCAAGATCCTCCGGCCCGAGTCGAGCCAGGAGGGGCTCTTCCGCGCCGCCACCGAGAACGCGCTGGACGCCATCGTGTCGGCGGACGCCTCCGGCCGCATCACCTACCTCAACCCCGCCGCGCAGCGCCTCTTCGGCCTCGGCGGCGTGGAGGCGGTCGGCCAACCCCTCACCATCCTCATGCCGGAGCGCTTCCAGGACGGCCACCGGGGCGGCTTCGCGCGCTACCTCGCCTCTGGGCAGGCGCGCATCATCGGCAAGACCGTGGAGGTCGCGGGGCGGCACAAGGACGGGCACGAGTTCCCCGTCGAGATCAGCCTCGGCGCGTGGGAGGCGGAGGGCGGGCGGCTCTTCGTGGCGATCCTGCGCGACGTCACGGAACGCAAGAAGGCGGACGAGGCCCGCATCGCGGCCAGGGCCCGCGAGGCGGAGGTCGAGCGCCTGGAGGAGATGAACCGCTTCAAGACCATGTTCATCAACACGGCCGCGCACGAGCTGCTGAACCCCATCACTCCCATGCGCGCCGTCCTGCACGTCATGCGCAAGAACCCGGACCGGCCCCCGGGGCGCCTGGTCCGGGAGATCGACATCCTGAGCCGCAACATGGAGCGGCTGAACCGCCTGGTCTCCGAATTGCTGGACGCCAGCCGGCTCGAGGCCCGCAAGCTGGGCCTGCACCTGCGCGACATCGACCTCGCGCGCCTCGTCAAGGAGGCGGTGGAGTCCTTCCAGCCAGAGGCGGCGGCCAAGGGCGTCCGCCTTGCCCCGGCCCAGGCCCCGGGGGCGATCCCGATGCAGGGCGATGCGGACCGCCTGGCGCAGGTCCTCTACAACCTGCTCTCGAACGCCATCAAGTTCACGCCTCCGGGCGGCCGCGTCGAGTGCGCGGTCTCCCTGGGGCCGGAGGGGGCCATCCTGCGCGTGCAGGACACGGGGGTCGGCTTCGATGCCGTGGCACAGGCCAAGCTCTTCCGGCCGTTCAGCCGGGCGCACCTGGCCTCAGACCAGGCCGAGCCAGGAACGGGCCTGGGACTGTACGTCACCAAGGGCATCGTCGAGCTGCACGGGGGCAGGATCCGCTGCGAATCCCCAGGCCCAGGTCGCGGCGCCCTGTTCGAGGTCGTCCTTCCTCTCTGAGCTGGCCGTCGCGGGGCCGCGGGGGAGGGCCGGCAGGCCTGACGGGCCGCCCGCCACCCTGCCTGAGGGGGACTCGAGGGCGCCACGGATGCCCTCGACCAGGTCGTCGGGGTCGAGGGACTTCGAGAAGAAGGCGCGCACCGGGATGCGCCGGGCGCGCTTCTCGAGGGCCGCGTCCGGGAACGCGGTCACCATGACCAGGGGCACCCCTGGGGCGACCTTGTGGGCGGCCTCCAGGAACGTGCAGCCGTCCATGTCGGGCATCTTGTAGTCGGAGACGATGAGGTCCACGGGGGCGCGGGCCAGCATCCTGAGGCCCTCGGGGCCGGAGGTCGCCGTGATGGCGTGCACGTCCAGGCTGGACTCCATCAGCATCACGAAGCTTTCCAGGACGTCGGGCTCGTCGTCCACCACCAGCATGGTGACCGGGGCGACCCCCGGCATGGGCTGGACGACGTGCGCCACGCGCTTCGAGACACCGGTCCGGCTTATGCCTTTGCCTTGCCGGGTGCGCGTCGGAGGCCGGATTGCGCCGCAGCCGCCGGCTTGCCGGCGGGGGCCTTCCGGCTGCCTTCGTGCCGCTTGGCCGGTTCCGCCCTCCCGGCGGCGGCCTTCCGGGCGCCGCGCGCGGGCGGGCGCTGGGTCGCCGCCGGCTGCTGGCCGAACGCGTCCCATGGCTCGCCGCTGCTGGGGCACCGCTCGGCGTAGAGGGCGTTCGAGTGGACGCGGACCTTGCCGTTGCGCGTGGGCTCGATGGGCGTGCCGCACGTGGGGCACTTGACCATGCCGAGGGGTGCCGTGGACCTCTGCTGGCCTTCCTGCAGCAGGCGCAGGAGCTCCTCGCCGACCTTGCTCGGGTCCGGGCCCTTCCCGGCCTTCCGGGGGCGCGCGGGCAGGGATGGCTTGGGGACGGGGGCGCGTGGCGCGGGGATCCGCACCATCTCGCGTTCGCCGCGGCGGTCGCTGGGCGGCTGCTTCGGGAAGGCCTTGCGGGAAGGCTTGCCGTCCAGGCGCGATGGCATGGCTACCACGTGGCGCTGGGCCCGGTGCCCTTCGTCTGGGGGAACGGCAGGACCTGCTTGATGCTCTCCACGTCGAGGAGGGTCATCACCATGCGGTCGACGCCGATGCCGAGTCCCCCCGCGGGGGGCATCCCGTGCTTGAGGGCATCGATGAACTCCCAGTCCGTGGGCGGGGCCTCGTCGTCGCCGGCGGTGCGGCGCTTCTCCTGGTCCGCGAACAGGCGGGCCTGCAGGTAGGGGTCGTTGAGCTCGGAGTACGAGTTGGCGTGCTCGCGCCCGTCGATGAACAGCTCGAACCTCTCCACCAGGGCCGGGTCCTTGCGGTGGGCCTTGCACAGGGGCGTCGTCTCGCGGGGGTGGTCGATGACGAAGGTGGGCTGGATGAGCTTGGGTTCCGCGAACACCTCGAACAGCTTCGCGATGCCCAGACCACGCGTGTACCCGCCGCGGATGACGATGCGGTGCTTGTCAAGAGTGGCGATGATCTCCTCATCGGTGGCCGTGTCGGGGTCGGGGCCCCCGGACTCCCGGATGGCGTCCTTCATCGTGATGGTGTGGAACGTCGCGAAGTCGATGGTCTCGCGGGCAGGCAGGGTCGCGGTCGCCGGGCGCTCGAGCTGCAGCTTGCCGTGGACGGCCTTCACGGCTTCCTGGAACGCCTTCTGGGTGAGCTTCATCATGCCCGTGTAGTCCCAGTACGCGGCGTAGCACTCCATGAGGGTGAACTCGGGGTTGTGCGTGGTGTCGATGTCCTCGTTGCGGAACGCCGGGCCGATGTGGTAGACCCGCTCGAGGCCGCCCACCAGGAGCTTCTTGAGCGCCAGCTCGTGGCTGATCCGGAGGAACATGTCGGTGTCCTTGGCGTTGGAGTGCGTCTTGAACGGTTTCGCGTTGGCGCCGCCGTACAGCTTCTCCAGCACGGGGATCGCGACCTCGATGAAGCCCTGCTTCTCCAGCACCCGCCGCAGGACCTGCGTGATGCGGCTGCGCTGCACGAGGATGCGCCGCTGCGCCGGGCCCTGCATGAGGTTGAGGTAGGGCTTGCCGTAGCGCAGCTCGGGGTTGTCCGCCTTGCCGAGGTCCGGGAACGGCACGAACGCCTTGGCCAGCAGCGTCACCTTCTCGGCGCCGATGGAGGGCTCGCCCCGCTTGGAGCGCATGCCGTAGCCGGACACGCCCACCCAGTCGCCCTCGTTGAGGAGGTGCAGGGCGCCGTCGAACTCGGCGTCCCCCAGCTCGGAGCGGTCGAGGATGGCCTGCACCTTGCAGTCCTGCCCCTCGATGTCGAGGAACGCGATGCCGCCGGAGCCGCGCTTGGAGCGCAGGCGGCCCGCCACCTTGTACCGTTTCGGGAGGGCGTTGCCCTTCTCGCCAGGCTGGAACGCCGACTCGAGGGCGGCGCGCAGGCCCGCCAGGTCGTCGTGGGCCCCGAAGGAGTAGGGCCACGCCTTCCGGCCCAGGGCGAGGACCTTCTTGACCTGCTCTGGGTCCGCGTCGGGCAGCAGCTTCGTGACGTCCTCGACGGTCACGGCGGGGGACTTCTGGGCCATCTTGCGCGCGCCACGCGGAGCATCGTATTTGAGGATGCCACGCCCGGGCGGCGGGTCGTTGGACGGGTTCGGGGAAAGGGCGTGGGCGTGTCCTAGCCACCGGGTTCCCACAGCTCGATGCGGTTGCCGTCCGGGTCGGCGATCCACGCGAAGCGACCGATGCCGTCCAGGCTCACCTGCGGCTTGGCCTCCACGATGCCCGCTGCCGCAAGGTCCCGCAGCAGCCCGGGGAGGTCGGAGACGCGCAGGTTCACCATGAAGGACTGGGCGCTCGGGAAGTAGTCCGTGTCTCGGGCGAACGCGCAGACCACGAGAGGCCCCGCCTGGGTGGGCGTGGCCCCGCCGTTCTTGAGACCCAGGTGGCGCTCGTACCAGTCGCCGAGCCTCTTCGGGTCGGGCGACCGCAGGAAGATCCCGCCGATCCCTTCCACTGGCATGCGCCCGCGGACCCGTCGCCTCGCCATCAGGCTTCCCCCGCCCTGGACGTCCTGTTCAGCCGGCCACTCAACAGTCCTTGCCGCAACCCTTTTGGCGTTTCCATCCTGGTTGAGACCCCGAAATTGCGATTGAATCCCGTGCTTGCACTGGCCGTTGCCGCCTTGGCCGCCGTTGCCGCCCTCGCGGCCCATGCCGGCGCCACGTTCGCTGCGTCTCCCGGTTTTTCGGGACGGGCCGGTGGCCAGACCTGCATCGCCTGCCACACGCCGCCAAGCCCCACGCACGACGATGCCAAGGCGGTCCTCGAGGGAACGCCCGACGCATGGGGCCTTGGCGCCACCTATCCCTTGACCGTCCGCATCCAGGGAGGGCCCCCCGCCCTGCCCGGCCCGCAAGCGCAGGGCGGCTTCGACATCGCAGCAGATGGCGGCGTGTTCTCGATCGCAGCAGCCGACGCGGCAAGGCTCCACGTCCTGGGGGACGGCGGGGAGGTCACTTACCGCCCCGACGGGACGCACCAACGCGAATGGCACGTCAAATGGACCGCACCCAGCCTGACCGCGCGCCCCATGGAGGTGCACGTGTGGCTAGCGGTCCTGGCCGCCAATGGCAACCACCTGCTGGCCACCAACACCAGCGACCAGGGCGAGACGCTGGACGCCGCCGCGCACCTCACCCTCACCATCCCACCCGCCGCCAGCGTTCTCGATGCGTGGAAGGCCCTCCCCCTCGCGCCCCCCACCGCACGCCCGGAAGGCACCGCGGCAGGCGTCGACGTCGTGGGTACCCTTGCGGACGCCAACGCGACCCACCTCGCCTGGCGCCTGGACGGCGGCCCCTGGGCGTCGCGGGAGGTGGGCCCAGCGTGGACCCTCCGCTTCCCTGGCCTGCCCCACGGGCTGCACACACTGGACTACCGGACCGAGGGCACCGACAGGCGATCGGCCGTGCAGACGCTCGCGTTCCGCGTCGAGGGCTCCGCGGTCGCCGTGGTGCCGCCGGAGCGGGCCGCCCCCGCCCCGGTGCTGGCCGTGCCTCTGGCCCTCCTTTCCCTCGCCGCCACCCTCCGCAGGACCCCAGGAGACCCATGAGATCCGCCCTCGCCGCCACCCTCGCCGCCACGCTTGCCGTGCTGACCGTCCTGTCGGGGTGCGCCGGCACGGGCGGCTCCGGGGCGCATTCGTCGCTGCGCCTCGACTTCGGCGCCCTGCATCCCGCGGTCGACGCGGACATCGCAGCCGACCTGGGCTCGCACCCTGCCTCAGCCCTGCGCAAGGGGCACGGCGTCGCGGATCCTGCCGCGTACACCGCCCTGGACCAGCTGGCGCAGTGGGCCGGCGGGGCGGGCGTCCCCCTGAACGTGTCGTACAGCCAATCGTTCGGCTTCTTCCTTTCCCAGGTCGACGGCCTGCCCGCCGACCCCTCCTCCGCCTTCTGGTCGCTGGCGGTGGATGGCTCGGAGTCGCAGGTGGGCATGGACCAGGTGCGCATCGTGGATGGCTTGCGCATCCAGTGGACGCTGACGCATCTCGCGCCTGCCGGGGGCGCCATGGTGCAGGTGGCCTCGCCCATCCAGACCCGCGCTGATACGGTCTGGGTGAACGGCACCTCGACGCCCGACGCCAGGGTCACCGTGGTGCAGGCCGGAGCCATCGACATCGTCCCCTCCGACCGCACCACGGCGGACGCCTCCGGACAATGGAGCCTCCAGCGCCGCGTCGAGCCCGGCCACACGCAGTTCCGCGTCCTCGCCGAGGGCCCCTCGGGGTCCGCCTCGGCCGACCTCACCATCATCCGCCTCGCGCAGGCCACCGTGTCCGTCGACTACAAGGGGTACCCCGGAAGCGCTCCCCGCAGCGACAAGGTCTGGTACGACCCCGACGGCAACGCCTCCGCGCCGATGTATGCAGGCAAGGACCTGCAGCACCCGCAGTTCGCCACCGTGCATGACCTCATGGTGGCCTGGACCAACCAGACCGGCACCGCCGTCGACTACGCGTACTCCAGTGGGCTGGGGTTCTCCGTCTCGAAGATCGCGGGCGTCGGCTCTCCCCTGGGGGGCCCGACGGCCAGCCTCTACTGGTGCTACGACTACAATGGCGCATCCGCCAGCGCCGGCATCACGGGGCAGCAGGTCCGGCCCGGCGACACGGTGGCCTGGAAACTGGGCTGCGTGTAGGTCACCTCACCGCGACACCCGTTCGGGCCGAAACCCACGGAACCCAGGAACGCACCTTTCGAGGTTTCGTGGGTTTCGTGGCTCTCTGCGCTCCTTGCACACGCGCGACATGGAGATGCGGGGAGCGACCTCGGACAAGGCCAGACCATCGACCCATCGGTCGTTCGAGGCGTGAAGTCCCAGGACGCCGGCTCCTTGGACGGCGGCGCGTGGCAAGGAGGGCACAAACTTGGGGTTCCAGCGAGCGATGGAATCGGCGCCGCTGAACCTGGCCACGGAACGCACGGAACTTCACGGAAACTGAACCCACGAAGGGTTCCGTGGCCCTCCGTGGGTTCTGGCAAAAGGGGGTCCGCGCCTCGCGCACCACGGTGGGGGGCGTAGCACGCCTTACGTGCTGCGGACCGTGGTTTCCTTCGACTCGAACTCCGCGTCGAGCTGGCGGCCGTTGACCTTGATGCGCTGCAGGCCGTTGCGCGCCGAGAGCGCCGCGTCCTTCGGGATGGCGAAGGCGGCCTCGTGGCGGTGGACGACGATGTCGCGGATGGCGTGGTCAGGCAGCCGCGTCGCGTCGGAGACGAGGCGGTGCAGGCGGAACGCCGTGAGGCCGTCCTCGGCGCCGGAGTTGACGCGGACGTGGACGTTGCCGTACTTGTCGGCCAGCTCGTCCCAGTCGGTCTTCCGCTCCACGCGGTCGGCCTTGCCCGCGGCCGGCTCGGGAGGCTGTGCGAGGGCGATCTCGCGGCTGATGAGCATCTCGATGCGCTTGAGGAGGGGCTTGTCCTCCAGGGAGACGAAACTGATGGATTTCCCCTTGCGGCCGGCGCGCCCCGTGCGGCCGATGCGGTGGACGTAGACCTCGGGCTCGATCTCCGGCAGGTCCCAGTTGACGACGTGGGTGATGCGGTCGATGTCGAGGCCGCGCGCGGCGACGTCGGTGGCGACGAGGACCTTGATGCGGCCGGCGTCGAAGTCCTTGAGGACCTGCTCGCGCTTGTTCTGGGGGAGGTCCCCGTGGATGGCGGCCGCGGAGTAGCCCCAGCGGTCGAGGTCCTCCACGAGTCGGTCGCACATCATCTTCGTGGCGCAGAAGACCAG
Organism: Thermoplasmatota archaeon; assembly: GCA_035526765.1. GTDB lineage: Archaea > Thermoplasmatota > E2 > JACPAO01 > JAHFTW01 > JAHFTW01. Next base: position 120,159 of record DATLBS010000010.1, read on the forward strand.
CACGAGGTCCTGGTCGGGCTCGTTGTCGAGGACACGGGTGAGGGCCCAGTGCTTGTTGCGGCGGCCGACCTGGTAGTAGACCTGCTCGATGGCGGGGACCGTGAGCTCGTCGGCCGACACGCGCACCGCGATGGGCTGCACCATGAACCGGCGGGTCAGGGACTTGATCTCCTCGGGCATCGTGGCCGAGAACAGGAGGGTCTGCCGGTGGTGCTTGCCCGGCATGCGCTTGAGGATCCACTCGACGTCCTCGATGAACCCCATGTCCAGCATGCGGTCGGCCTCGTCCAGCACGATGAGGCGGGTCTGGCTGAGGTCCAGGTTGCCGCGCTCCATGTGGTCCATGATGCGGCCGGGGGTGCCGACGACGACGTGGACGCCCTGCTTGAGGGCCTTCTCCTGCACTTCGTAGCCGGTGCCGCCGTAGACGCAGAGGACCGCGAGTTCGCGGTTGGCGCCGTACTTCTCCATCTCCTCCGTGATCTGCAGCGCGAGCTCGCGGGTGGGGGCCAGGACCAGGGCCTGCACGTGGCGGGCCTTCGGGTCGTAGGTCTCGATGATGGGCAGCGAAAAGGCCGCGGTCTTGCCGGTGCCGGTGCGGGCCTGGCCGATGACGTCCTTGCCCTCGAGCAGGAGAGGGATCGTCTTCTCCTGGATCGGCGTCGGGTGCACGAACCCGATCTTGTCGAGCGCCGCCAGCGTCGTGGGCGACAGCTTGAGGTCCGCGAAGGTGGTCTTGAGGTCGACCGCCTTCATGTGCTGGACGTCGGTCTTCAGTTTGGCCTTGAGGGGCGGGGAATGGGACATTGGAGTCACGACTGCCGCGTCCAGCCAGTCGGACAAATGGGCGTCCGGTCGGCGTGCGGCCCACGCGGGGGGCTTCGCTTCTGGCCCGGCGAGTTTGGTGTTTTATATAGGAGTTTGCCCCGCCCCCACGGCCCACCTGACCACAGATGACACAGATTTCACAGAGACTGTCCTCACATCAGGGCTACGTCACCCTGTGGAAATCTTTGCAATCCATGGTTCGGTCCGCCGGAATCAGTTTCTTGGCCTTGCCCTGCCCGGAGCCGGCCTTGTTTGCTGCCCATGTTGCCCTTGTCCCCGGGGCGGTCGGTGGCCTTGCGCTGGGCGTCCTGCGGTTTCTCCTTGGTCTTGGACCAGCCATGACTTGGGTGCTTGTTCGTGCCAGCGATGGACTGGTCGCGCCTCTGCGCCCGCCGCCCCTGGCCACGGAGTCCACGGAAACGCCCCCAACCACTCTCCGTGCTCTCCGTGGTCTCCGTGGCTAGTTGGGCTCGTGCGCTCCGCGCACCACAAGGCATGTTCCTAGTGCTCGACGCCCCCACCGCCACAGGAGCATTGGAGGGTCAATGATCCAGAACCGAGCGCGGAGCGCCCAACAGCATGAGGACCCGCCTCGGAGCGCCAACAATCTACCGCGAACGGGGTCTGTGAAATCTTTGAAATCTGTGGTTAGGCCCGGTGCCGGAACCCTACTTGTTCGCAAGGTTCTCCAATTCGACCCCGTTCACGTTGCCGAAGAACCGCCGCACGACCTCCCAGTACCATACAGGGTCCAACGGCTCGAATTGCGTGTGCTCCCCCCACGGCACGATGATGACCTGGATGTTCGGCTTGCCCTCGGCATAGCGGTCCATGCGGTGGGCGTGGCGCACCGGCACGACGGGGTCGTTGGAGGAGTGGATGAGGAACGTGGGCTGCTTGATGAGCGGCACCTTCCACTTGGGGTTCGCGAGGTCGAACATCTCGTCGAGGCCACTGAGGCCGTTCACCTTGGCGACATCGTCCAGCAGTTCGTCGAAGCGGTCGTACGTCCCCATCGACTTGGCCAGGAGCAGGCGCCGGAACCCCGCGAACGTGGCTGCGAACGGGTGCCCCTTGGGCGGCTTGGCCGAGATGTACCCCACCGCGTCCTTGGCGTCCACGAACGCGCTGAAGCACAGCACCCCGCCCGACAAAAGGTCCGTCCGGCTCTCCGCATCAAGGGCCAGCGCGTTGAGGGCCGCGGCCCCCGCCATCGACTCCGCCAGCACCGCCACCCGGGTCACGCCGGTCTGCTCGGCCAGGAACCGGGCGCCCCCCATGACGTCGAACGCCTCCTTCCATCCCGCCGTCCCGACGCCGGTCGACTCGCCGAAGGCGCGCATGTCGATGGCCAGCACGGGGACGCGCCAGTGGCGGTGGATGATGATGGCCCGCCGCTTGTGCGCGGTGTCGTCCTTGGTGGCGAACATGCCGGGGACGATGAGGAGCCCCCAGGCGGAGGGCGTCCGGTGCTGCGGGCCCAGCCAGCCGGCGATCTGCACGCCGTCCTCGGTGCGGTAGTGGATGTGCTTGAACGGCTTCGGGTAGGGGTTGATCTTGGCCAGCATCTGCGACGAGGTGTACCGGATGTGGCCCACGAAGTCGGCCATGCGTTTGGCGCGGAACACCCAGTTGCGGGGGTGGCTGAGGCGGACGGGGTTCTGCGGGAGCCCCTCCAGCTCGTGGCGCAGCGCCTCCCACCGCGCCGCGTCGGGTGCGGGGGTGGGGTCGCTCACGCCGTCCCATCGGCGATGCAGGCAAGAGACTTCCGAACCGCGGGCCTCACATCGGGTCGCGCATCGCGATGTGCACGGCCGCGTCCGTGTGGCGGCTGCCGGTGACGTGGCTGCCCGGCGTGGTGGCCTCCTCGCGCACCAGGGAGACCGAGGCGGTCGGCATGCGGCGTGCGAGCCGCGCCAGCAGGTCGCGGCCGACGCGCGGCGCGCCCGCGCCGATGTGGACCTCGAGGGCGGGGTGGGCAAGCCCCGCGGCCCAGCCGGCCAGGCGCTCGACGGCATCCGGGACCGAGAGGGACTCCCCGACCAGCAGCCAGTGGCCGTCCGCGACGGCGGCAAGCCCGATGACCTTGCCTGGGTCCACGCCGAGGACGACGCGCCGGTAGCCGTCGCGCCCGGGCTTGCGGTCGAGGAGGCGATAGGAGGCTAGAAGGGTCGCCTCGAGGTCCTCCTGCAGGGGGAGGCTGCGTGGGTCCTGCGGTGGCCCCCCCAGCAGCACCCGGACGGAAGGCGGCACGGGGTCCGCGGGGCGCAGGCCCAGCACCTGGACGCCATGCGACTCGAGGAAGGGGACGACGCGGTGGTAGAGTCGGAAGTCGTCGGTGACCAGCGCGACGGCGCGGTTGCGCCGCTCCCCCTTGTGCCCCGTCACGGCCTGCCTTCCAGGTGGTGCCGGTGCGCGTGCAGGAGGGCAGGCAGCGCGCCCAGGGCGGTCGCCGTCTCCATGCTGAGGCCTTTGCCGGTGATCTCGAGGTGGTGGCGCACCCCGTCGAGGAGGCCTGGAGGCAACCCGCGCGGACCCAGCCCGTACAGCAGGAGCTGGTCCTGGCCGGCGGCAAGGTCTGCGGCGACCTGCAGGGGCGTCATGGCCTTGGTGGGGTCGGGGGCGGGGGTGGTGGCGACGATGCGGCCGAGCCTGGCGGGGAACGTCTCCTCAGGGAACGGGTGGATCTGGAACCGACCGGCCGCCACGAGCTCCTGGAAGTGCTCCCCTCCCTCGCCGATGCTGGTGCCCTCCGCCACGAACCGCGCGACGTCCTGTGGGGTGCGCAAGCCTTCCGTCGTCGTGGACCCGCGGCGCCGCGCCTGCGCGAACGGGAACCCGAACGTCGCCACGTCGCAGTCGAAGGCCAGGGCGACGGGGCCTACCCTGGCCAGGGTGATGCGCATGATGTCGTGCCACTGCTTCGGGTCGTAGCAGTTGTAGAGCCCGAGGGTGAGCTTGCCGGTCATGTCGGCTCTCCTGTTGCGCCGCCAAAGCAGTCCTTGCCCGGTCCGGGGAGCCGCAGGCTCCCCTGCCCAAAGCGCCAGCCGATCTTGCGGCTGATGTCGTGCCACTGCTTCGGGTCGTAGCAGTTGTAGAGCCCGAGAGTCAGCTTGCCTGCCAGGGTCCGCCCCGGGCCTTCATTCCGTCCCGCCACTTCAGCCCGGCGGTGCCCGGACAGGCACGCCCCCCTGCCGTCCGCGACCGCCTGATGCGCCTGCGCACGCACCCGCGGCAGGCCATGCACGAGGTCGTCGGGATGCCCTCGACATCCACGAAGAGCTGCTGGCGGGACCGTGCTGAGGCCCGCGGAGCCGCCCCACTAGGCTCTTGGGGGGTGGGACCTGTGCCGTCGCGATGGGCATCCCCGCCCCCCGCATCGATTCGCCGTTCGTCGCTGACCGTGTGCAGCATTTCCCGGAATCCGTGATCCGCAGCATGAGCCGGGTGGCGGCGCAGCATGGGGCGGTCAACCTGGGCCAGGGGTTCCCGGACTTCGACCCTCCGCGCGAGGTCATGGAGGCGGCGAAGAAGGCGATCGATGACGGATTCAACCAGTACGCGGTCACGTGGGGGACGCCGGCCCTGCGGCAGGCCCTGTCGGAGAAGCTGCGCTCGTTCAACCGCATCGAGGCGCACCCGGACCAGAACATCGTGGTGACGTGTGGCGCGACGGAGGCGATGATGGCGACCATGCTGGGCACCGTCGACCCCGGCGAGAAGGTGGTGCTGTTCGAGCCGTTCTACGAGAACTTCGGCCCCGACGCCGTGGTGTCGGGCGCCTCCCCCCTGTTCGTGCCGCTCACCGAGCCGGGCTTCCAGCCGGACGAGGAGAAGCTCAAGCAGGCCTTCGCTGAGAAGCCGAAGGCGGTCATCGTGAACACCCCTGGAAACCCCACGGGGCGCATCCTCACCGACGCGACGCTGCGGCTCCTGGCGGACCTCTGCTCGGACACTGGGACGCTGGCGGTCACGGACGAGATCTACGAGTACCTGGTCTATGACGGGAAGCGGCACACCAGCCTTGCCACCCTCGGCGACATGGCGGACCGCACGGTGACTGTGGGCGGGTTCAGCAAGACCTATTCCGTCACCGGATGGCGGCTAGGCTACACGGCTGCCCCCAAGCCGGTCACGGACGCCATCAAGCGCGTGCACGATTTCCTCACCGTCGGCGCGCCCCACCCCTTGCAGGTGGCTGCGGTCACGGCCCTTGGACTGCCCAGGCCCTACTACACGGACCTCCGCGACGGGTACCAGCGCAAGCGCGATTTCCTGCTGGGGACACTGGAGAGGGCCGGATTCAAGTGCGTGCGCCCGGACGGCGCCTACTACATCCTGGCCGACTGGACGGGACTGGGTGGCTCGTTCCGGGACGACACGGGGTTCGCCATGTGGCTGGCCTCGGAAGCGAAGGTCGCCTGCATCCCGGGGTCGAGCTTCTTCCAGGACGGGGCACGTGGGCGGCACCTCGTCCGGTTTGCCTACCCGAAGAGGATGGAGACGCTGCAGGAGGCCGCGCGGCGGCTCGAGGGCCTCGGAGCCAGGATCGCGGCAAGACAACAGGCTCAAACCCCGGCCCGGTGAGTGCGGGGCATGGTGGACCTCGGCCCGTTCTTCCCCGACGGCATGACCCTCACGTGGGAGACCGACAACCCGCTAGCCTACTTCAACCTCGGCGCGTTCGTCCTGGGCCTCCTTCTCCTGGCGAAGCTGCGGGACCGGCGCGGCGCCTCCAGCCTCGTGGACGGGACCTGGTACGCCGGCCTCGTCATCACCATGGGCAGCGGACTGCATTTCCTGGGGGACGTGCTGGGCGTGTCGGAGGCGTGGGACCACCAGTTCATCCACCTCGTCGTCCTCGTCGCGACCCTCGTGCTGTTCCTGTTCGCGCGGCGTGGCGACTAGCACCCCTTTCAAGCCACGACGGCGGCGGCTGCCCTGCCGGTGCCCCAAGCCCCGACCCCTCGGCTACAGCAGCGACAGGTGGCCAGTCACCTTGTCGATGACCGATTCCGGGCCAGGGCCGATCCCCAGGACCGTGATGGTGCCGGCAGGGATCTCGGTGTGGCCGGCGTCCTTGATGAGGTCGGTGCACAGCCCCGCCCGCTCCGCCGCCATCTTCAGCGGGTAGAGGTCCTTCTCGGAGGGCACCTTGAGGACGGCCTTCATCTGGCCCTCCGAAAGCCACGCCTCCAGCGCATCGCGCGCATGGCGTTGCGCCTTCAGGGTGCACCCCACCGCCGCGTGGCCCACCTGCGCCGCCAGCTTCCCCTTGCTGAGGTCGAGGTCCTTGCGCGCCACGAAGACCATCTTGAATGTCACTTCGTGACCTCCAAGGTGGATTCCTCGCTCCCTGCCTCGGCATCGCCGGCCGCACCGCGGCCGCCGATGACCATCTGGTAGGCCATCAGGCGGCCCCGCGCTGGACCTGCCACGCCTGGCCTTCCGCAAGGGCGGTGGCCATGTCGAGGTCGCCCTTGACGCCGAGGTCCAGCCCCTGCGGCCGCACGAAGGAGCGCGGCAGGCACAGCGTGGCGGTGCCCTTGCGGACGACGACCTTGTCGCCCTCTTCGGCGATGACCTCCCCCAGGATGTCGCCATGGTGCTGCACGTGCCGGCCCACCCAGGAGGCGGCAGGCCCGGTGGCGGCCGAGGCCTTGGCGCGCACGCGCAAGGCGGACATCGCGTTGTAGAGGATGACGCCCAGCAGGACCGCGAGGACGCCAAGGACGGTGTAGGTCTGGACCGGGTCCACGAGCGGTCCATCGGGAGGCCGCACTTGGGGCTTGCCGTGCGCGGCGCAGCGGGGCAGGCGGGCCGCAGGGCTTGAAATGGCCTGCGCCCCTGGCGCAGCCGTGCAGGAGGCACCCATGCAGGCCACGTACGACGCCATCGTCGTGGGGGCGGGCCCGACCGGGTCCAGCACGGCGCGCCTGCTGGCCGGGCGCGGCTGGTCGGTCCTCCTGGTCGAGGAGCACCCGCGCGTCGGCATCCCCGTGCAGTGCGCCGGCCTGGTGACGCCACGCACCTTCGAGCACACGCCGTTCCCCATCGGCGACCTGCACCAAAACGACCTCACGGGCGGGCGCATCCACTCGCCCGACGGGACCGCGGTGGAGTTCGACGGCAAGGCCGTGCACGCGCAGGCCATGGACCGCGCCCGCTTCGACCAGCGCATGGCCGAGCATGCGGTGGCCGCGGGCGTGGAGCTGCGCACCGCCACGAAGGCCATCGGCGCCACGCGCGACCCCGGGGGCGTGACGGTGCGGTTCCAGGGCCCCGCGGGCGCCACGACGGCCCGCTGCCGCCTCCTGGTCGGCGCCGACGGCATCCGCGGCTCGGTTGCGCGCTGGTTCGACTTCCCGCCGGTGCAGGAGATCGTCTCCTGCTACGAGGCCGAGCTGTCGGGATGCAGCATCCCCGCCGACAAGCCCTCCATCATCCCCATGTTCGCGGGGCACGCGCAGGCCCCCGGGTTCTTCTCCTGGATCATCCCGGTGGGCGGCGACCGGGCCCGCGCGGGGCTGGCCGTGGCGCCGGGGATGAACGAGCAGTCCGCCAAGGCGTACTACGAGCGCATGTTCACGGACCCGCTCTCGGCGCCGTACCTCGCCGGGGCCCGGCCCACCTACCTCATCATCGGCGGCATCCCCCTGGGCCTGCGCCACCAGCTCGTGCAGGACCGGGTCGTCCTGGTCGGGGACGCGGCGGGGATGGCCAAGCCCACCTCCGGAGGCGGCATCTACTACGGGCTCATGGCCTCCGGGTTCCTCGCGCCGGTGGCGGATGCGGGGCTGCGGAGCGACCGCCTGTCGCGCGGGGACCTGCTGGCCTACGAGAAGAAGGTGAAGCGGGTGCTGGGCCGCGAGCTGCGGAAGGGGAACGCGCTGCGGGCCCTCTACAAGAGGTTCCGCGACCAGGACTTCGACCGGCTGGCGCGCCTGCTCTCCAAGCCGGGGCCGCGCGCCGTCATCGAGCGCGTCGGCGACATCGACTACCCCAGCAGGCTGCTGTTCCCGCTGCTGCGGGCCGAGCCGCGCCTTGCGCCGTTCTTCCTGCGTATCCTGCTTCGCCCAGGAGGTGCCCCGTGACCGCCCGACCGGCCGAACAGGGATGTCGGGGATCCCGGGGAAGCGGCCCTCAGGCCTTGCCTGGGAGGGACCCCGAAATCCCCGCAATCCCTGTTCCGGAGGGGCACGCGTGAAGGACGCACGAGGCCCCCGCCGCATCCCTGGCGCCATCGACGTCGTCGTCTACCACACGAGCCAGGACGACCCCCGCAAGAACACGGCGCTGCGGCTGGAGAAGATGGGGAAGGCCAGGCTGGTGGACAAGGTCGACCAGTGCCCCCGCCACGCGGTGCTGCTGAACCCGTTCGCGAAGAAGGCCGTCAGTCGCGAGGACCTCGAAGACATGCGCAAGCACGGCCTCCTGGCCCTGGACTGCAGCTGGAAGCAGGCGGAGGAGGCGTTCCCCGTCCTCCTGGGGCAGACGCGCAGCCGCGCCCTGCCTTTCCTCGTCGCGGCCAACCCCATCAACTATGGCAAGCCGTTCGTGCTGTCGACGGCGGAGGCCATCGCTGCGGCACTCTACATCGTTGGGGAGGCCCGCAAGGCGCGCGACGTGCTCTCCGCGGTGCCGTTCGGGGACCAGTTCCTCGCGCTCAACAAGCTCCCGCTGGAGGACTACGCCAAGTGCGAGACGTCCGCGGAGGTCGTGGCGGCCCAGGGGCTCTACATCGATCTTACGGCCCAGGACACAGAAGGCCAAGACGACCCAGCGCCATAGCGGCCGGGATGCCTTGGCCTCGGCCTGGGCGGGCCGGACGACGGCTCGTCGTTCGGTTCTGGATGGTCGGGCGCTCCACGTTCAATTCTGACCATTCCGTCGGGAGCGAGCCGTGCTGGCCGTGGCACGCGCCCCGTCCAAGGTGCCGGTGTCCTGGAACTTCTTCGCTTCGAACGACCGATGGGTCGAGCCGATCGGAGGCCTTCGCCTGGTGTCGATCTACGCCAGCCCGTGCACGCCCTGCGGGGGCACTTCCATGGCCTCGCCGGTCGGTTGCGGGGACTGCGAGGTGAGCTGGATGAAGCCCTTCTCGCCGCAGTTGGGGCAGGCTCGGAACCGCACCAGGTGCTGCGGGACGTTGCCGAAGGTGCCGACGACGAGGGCTTCGTTGCAGTTGTTGCAGTGGTACTGCATCTCGCGGAAGGGGCCGGAGGGGCGCAGCGCCTTGACGGGCTCCGCGTTCGGGTCGGGCAACTGGCTGTAGACGCCGCAGAGGGGGCAGCTGAAGGCGGTCTTCTTGCGGTCGGCGAGGCGGATCTGGCCGTACTGGAAGACGTTCAGGCAGTCGGGGCACTGGAGCAGGGTCTTGGCCAGGGCGCGCAGCTCCGCGAGGTCCTGCAGCTGCTGGCTGCGGGAGAACAGCAGGACGATGGCCAGCACGAACAGGATCGCGTAGGCGGGGAAGACGACGGTGAGCTTCAGGACGTCCTTCAGGACCACGATGTCGACGATGCTGGTGGCGAACACCGCGATGGCGAAGAGGATGAACAGGGCGTAGCCCATGCGGCGGCGGCGCACGTTGGCGCGCAGGTGCTGGTAGCGGGCGTACCTCTCGGCGTGCGTTGCCGCCTCGCTCAAGCTCCCCACCTGCCGAAGAGGCCGACCAGGGAGATGAGGACGACGGCGCTCATGGCGGCGCTCGAGGCCACCGCGTAGCCGGCGTCGGCCTTGATCTTGTCGAGGGCGGATGGCTCCTTGTCCGAGGCGGGGGCCGAAGTGCCTGACCCCGTGCTGGAGGGCGTCGTCACGACCTTGGTCCCGGTGTTGGTGTTCGGGGTGCCGGTGCCGGTCGACAGGTTGCTCTTGTTGGGGTCGGTGCCGGCCAGGTACTCGCAGCGGTTGTCGCACTTGTCGCCGTCGGGGTCGCCGGTGGCGTTGGCCGCGGTGGCGTTGCCGAAGTACTGCTTCTCCCAGTAGTCGGGCAGGCAGTCGGCGTCGGAGTCCGTCTTGTTCGTCTCGCCGGTCTTGAAGACGCAGGAGGCGTTGGCGACGTTCGGGTCGGTGCCGGCCAGGTACTCGCAGCGGTTGTTGCAGCCGTCGGCGTCCGGGTCGCCGGTGGCGTTCTGCGCGGTGACGTTCGTGAAGTGCTGCTTCTCCCAGGAGTCGGGCAGGCAGTCGCGGTCGGAATCGGTCTTGTTGGTCTCGCCGGCCTTGAAGACGCAGTTCGAGGGGACGGCGGTGTCCATCGTGAAGACGAAGGGGGTGGCGCTGAAGCCGCCTCCGTTGGGGGCGGCATCTGTTAGCACGGCCACCGGAGCCGTGGGGGAGGCCACCACGTTGCCACTGGAAGCCCACTTGAAGGTCAGGGGTTGGCCCGCCGAGGCGTTCCCGAAGGCGCTGCGGGGGACCTCGAAGTTCAGTTGCTGGTCGTCCGTTGAAACGGTGACGTTCTTCGCAGGTCCGGCGCCCACGGTGAACACGCCGCAAGTGAACGTGGTGATGGCGTTGGCTGGATTGGTGTCAAGGGGCGCAGAAAAGGCCTGGGTCACGGTCTTGTTGTTCGCCTGGGCAGTGAACGTCCAAGAAACCGGTCCGCCCACGATCCCAGGGCAGGGGTTGAATCCCCCGCCGTTCAGCCTCAGGTGGAATGCAACGGACGAGTCCGTTTCGCCGTCCGTCCAAGCTTGCAGCAGGTCGACACTTTCGACCACCGTGGCGAAGAACAGCGGGTTCGTGTCATCAATCTGCTTGACTTGGGCGCCTCCCGCCCCACCATAGGCAACGTCCCCCGCAGGATCATTGACTTCAGGGGCTGCCTTGGTCCCCGCCGAGGCGGGTTGGAAGGCCAGGAGGGCCAGGAACAGGCTACCCGCCAAGAAAAGGCTGAAGGGACGACTCATGGGTTTCATTCACCCCTAGGACCTAATTAAGGATTGAGGGTTTACTTCATACGTCTCCAGGAGGGGGAACACCAATTTTCCGAGCGGGGAGGACCCCGGCAGAGTTCAGCGCCATTCAGGAATATTCCGCCAAAGACGTCCGCGGGTCATGCGCCCCAGCGTGCGAACAAGCCAAGCAGGCTGATGATGACGATGGCCCCCATGGCCGCGGCGGAAGCCACGGCATACCCCGCGTCCGCCTTGACCATCTCCAACGCCGAGAGCTCCCCGACGGGTGGATCGCTCGATGCCGCCACGTCCCCGGTTGGAATGGTGACGACCTTCGTGGACGTCTGCGTGGGGGGAAGCGGCGCGGGGCCCCCATTGGGCCTCGGAAGGTTCGAGACCGTGGGGTCCGTGCCGGCAAGGTACTCGCACCGGTTGTCGCAGCCGTCCTCGTCCGGGTCGCCGGCAGCGATGGCCGCGGTCGCGTTGCCGAAGTAATGGAGCTCCCAGTAGTCCGGCAGGCAGTCCCTGTCGCCGTCCGTCTGGTTCGTCTCGCCGACCTTGAAGACACATGGGGGGTCCGCCAGGGTGGGATCGCGGCCGGCCAGGTACTCGCACTGGTTGCTGCAGCCGTCATTGTCGGGGTCGCCGGTGGCGTTCTGCGCCGTCGTGCCCGTGAAGAAAAGCCGCTCCCAGAAGTCGGGGAGGCAGTCGCGGTCCTTGTCGGTCATGTTCGTCTCGCCCGCCTTGAAGGTGCACAGCGAGGCGGTCTCCATCGTGAAGGCGAAGTCCCTGCCGAACCCTGGGGCGTTTGGAGCCCGGTCGGCGAAGGCGCTGGCGACCTTCCCCAGCAGGTTGCCGGCGGACGTGACGTACAACTTGGTCACCATGGCCCCTACGTCAGGCGCCCCCAAGGCGGTCCGTGGCACGACGATCTTCTCGCCACCCGTCACGAAGGAGGCCGTCTTGGCGACACCCGTGGGCGTGACGACGCCCGTGCCCGGGACACCATCGTTGACCTGCGCGACCTCGGCGTGCAGCCCGGCGACGTAGCTCGTGTTCCCCACCATGAAGTGGACGACGTAATCGACCGTGGAGTAGCCATTCACGCCGCCTGAAGCGGTCGTCACGAAGAACGTCACGTTGGTCGCCGTCTCGTTGACCCACGCGGACAGGAGGTCCAACCCGGTCTCCGGCGGCAAGCAAGCCCCTGCAGGAGCGGCGGGTGCCGCAGTCTGGGTGGCGCACCCAACGCCCGTGCCAAGGGTCGTCACGTCGTACCGGTCGTCAACGACCTCGGGGGCCGCGGCCGTCCCTGCCAGGATGGGCTGCGCCAGCATCGCCACGAGGAGCGCCGCCAACAGGGGGAACGGGAGGCACCGCGGAGTGTCCATGGCCGCAAACCGCGTGGCCGATTAGATAAGGATTCGGCGCGTTGGCGCGAAAAGAGGGCTCAAGCGGCGGCTTCGGCCTCGTCGCCGAACAGCCGGTTGACCAGCCACTCCGCATCGAACGGCTTGAGGTCGGGGTAGTCCTGCCCGACGCCCACGAACAGCAGCGGCTTGTTGATCGTGTACGCCACCGACAGCGCGGCGCCGCCCTTGGCATCGACGTCGACCTTGGTGAGGATGACCCCGCCCACGTCCACGATCTCGTCGAACTTGCGCGCCTGCTCCACGGCGTCGTTGCCGGCCAGGGAATCGCCCACGAAGATGCACAGGTCCGGATTCGCCACGCGGCGGATCTTGTCCATCTCGTCCATCAGGTTGGAGTTGTTCTGCATGCGCCCGGCGGTGTCCAGCAAGACGACCTGCTTGTTGCGGGCCTTCGCGTGCTCGACCGCGTCGTAGGCGACGGCGGCCGGGTCGGCGCCCGCCTTGTGCTTGATGACGGTGATGCCCAGCCGCTCGCCATGCAGGGCCAGCTGCTCGATGGCGCCGGCGCGGAAGGTGTCCCCCGCAGCCATGACCACACCGATGCCCTGCTCCTTGAGGCGCCACGCCAGCCGACCGATGCTGGTGGTCTTGCCGGTCCCGTTGACGCCCACGAACATGATGACGACGGGCGTCTTGACCTTCATGCGGGCGCGCACGAAGTCGTCGAAGACCAGCGGGTTGACCTGCAGGACCTTCGTGATGGCGGTGCGCAGGACCGCCTCGACCACCTCCTCGGGCTTGCCACCCACGGTGAGGGTGAGGATCTGCTCCTTGACGTTGGCCTTGATGGCCTCGATGACGGGAAGGGCCACGTCGGATTCCAGGAGACCGACCTCCAGCTCCCACAGGATGTCCTCGAGGACCTGCTCGTTGATGGTGAAGCGCGCCGCGGGGGCGACGGTCTGCACGACCTCCTCCACTGCTTTCTGCACCTGCACGGCCTCGGTCAGCTCGCGCTCCAGCCGCGCGGAGATCTCCTCCTCGGTGAGCATCTTGCGGCCCGTTACGTTGGGTTTGGGTGCGGTGCGTTCGGCAGGCTGGGGCTTCGGGGCCTGCGGCTTGGGTTGCGGCGGCGGCGACGAGACGGGTCGCGTCGGTTCGAGGATGGGGGCGAGGACGGGTTTCGGCACCTGCCCGGCCACAGAGGACGCAGAGGTGGATCCCGGGGGTGGCTGGGTCAGGGGGGACAAGGGCGTGGATTGGGGCGCGGGGGAAGGCCCGGGTGCCGGAACTGGCGGCTGGGTCTTCGTCGGGTCCGGCTGATGGTGCACCACCTCGGAGGCGGGCTCCACGCGGAACGGCGGTGTGACCGGCACCGAAGGCGCGGGCGGCGTCTCAACCGGGGCGGGGGAGGGCTGCGGCTCCGGGCGTGACGCGGGCGCAGGCGTCGTCGGGTCGGGCTCGCGGTGGGCCGGCGCAACGTCCGGGGCGGGTGCCGGCTCGCGGGGGATCGGGGGCGCCGTGGCGGGCTGCGCAGGTGCGACAGGGGGCTCGGGCTTCGCCATCGAGGCGGCGAGTTCCCGTTCCAGCTGGTCGCCAAGCTGCTTCTCCACCTCGTCCTCCAGTTTCTTGGAGACTCCCTTGAGGCGTTCCCGCAGCGACTTGAACACGCCTTCCGCGAGGAATGTTGGCGTTAAAGGGGATTGGGCGGGGGATGGTGTGTGCCCCCTTGCGATGCCGCGCCTCTGCGCGTCATCGTGCCCCCTACGGCCCTCTGAGGAGTGCCGTAGGGTCCGCTCGCTTCGCTCGCTGCATCGGACCGCTCGGCGAAGCTCACTTCGTTCGCGCCTTGGGCGCTCCGATGCGGCTGACGGGAATCGAACCCGTTCAGGGAGCTTGGGAAGCTCCAGTCATACCATTAGACCACAGCCGCTTCAGGGAGAAGAGTCGCCCAACTGTTCGTTGAGGGCCGCCGCCGCGTTGGCGAGCTCGTCGGCACGCGCCGCCGCCTCGTCGTACGCCTTCGCGATCGAGGCCGCGCGTTCCTCCAGCGCCTTGGCCACCTCGGCGGGCTTGCCAGTGGTGGAGTAGCCGGCGCCGATGGGCATGAGGACGTCCTGCGCGGCGTCGACCCTGGCGTGCACGTGCAGGCCGCCCCCGATGGGCACCAGGACGGTCTGTGCGCCCGTTGCATCGGCGAGGTGGCGGACGGTGCCCAGCGCCTGCTGCGCCTCCAGCATGGCCTGCTCGAGGGATGCCAGGCGGCGCTCGGCGCGGGACAGCTCGCGCTGCACGGCATCCAGCTGCGCCATCAGTTGGCGCGGGTCGGTCGGGCCGGGCAGGGCCGCGGGGCCGGCCATCTACTTGTGGCCCTTGTCCGCCTTGTCGCCCTTCTCGGCGTGGGGCTTCTCATGGCCCTTCTCGCCATGGCCCTTGTCGCCCTTGGCGGCGCCGCGCATCTCGACCTTGGCGGAGGCGTCGCTGATCTCGTCGCCGCTGATGGCCTTCGTGGAGGCGATGGAGATCTGGCGGCGGGTGACGCTGTGGCGGCTGCCGAGGGTGGCGTGCACGCGGTCGGCGGCGGCCTTCTCGTCCTTCGCGACGACCTGGAGGACGAAGTGCTGGCGCACGCGCCCCATCTGGAAGTCCCCTTCGACTTGGTACGCTTTGTTGGTCATGGTGGTCACCTGGTTGGGTTTCTGGGGGTTGAGTCTAGGTCCCGAGGGCCTCGTCGATGCGGCCCAGCTCGATGCCGGTGGTCTTCGAGCCGCACGCGACGCCGTTCTGGTTGGCCGCGATGCCTGCGCCGACCAGGCCGTGGCCGTGGTTGACGGTCCCGATGCGTGCCGGCGCATTGAGGCACTTCTTGATAAACGCGAGTTCCGCCTCCGAGGCAAGCGGGTGGCACAGCACACCGCGGTTGGTCGCGATGGCGGCCGTGCCGACGGTAGGAAGGCCCGCGACGGCGCCGCGCTGGACGGGGACGTCGAGGGCGTCCTCGACGGCCTTCATCGCCTTCGCGGTGAGGTCAGGGTGGACGAGGGCGCCGTGGTCGTTGCACAGCACGTTGTTGCCGGCGGCGTTGAGGCGCGAGACCTCCAGGCGGATCGTGGTGAGGCCGGCCTCCTCGAGCACCTGGATCTCCCGGTCGCTGGCGAAGTCCGCCACGACGGCTCCGTTCTTGTTGGCGGCGACCAGGGACCCCACGAGCTCGGAGCCGCCGATGGTGAGCTGGATGGACTTCATGCCCAGCGCCTGCTCGAGGTCGGTGACGTTCAGGTCGGTGAGGCCCGGGGGCACGAAGAGGTGGGCGCTCGTGGCGCGCACGTAGACCCCCACGTTGGGGTTTCCGAATGGGTCTAGGCGCTTGAACACGGTCTCACCAGGAGGGGAAGGAAGAGGGGGGAGGCCTTACTCCTTGTCGTCGGCCTTGGGCTTGGCGGCCTTGGCCTTCGCCTCGGAGTCGGCGGTCTCGGCCTTGGGCTTGGCGGCCTTGTGCTCGCCGTGCTCGCCGTGCGCCTTCGGGGCCTTCTCGCCCTTTGCCTCGGCCTTCTCCGCCTTGGGCTCGCCAGCCTCGTCCGCCTTCTCGGCGTCCTTGGCGTCGGGCGCGTCGTGGGAGTGGCCGGCCGCGAACTCCTTGGCGGCCTCGATGAACTGGGCGGCCTTCTCGTCGGAGCCGACGGCCTCGGCGACCTTCTTGGGGTCGGCGTTGGCCAGCTGGTCGGCGGTCTCGATGCCGGCCTTCTCCAGCTTCTCGGCGGTGGCAGGGCCGATGCCCTTGACGTCGCTGACGGGGTGGTCGTGCTCGTGGCCTTCCTCGGCCTCGGGCTCGGGCGCCTTGAGGATGGTCTTCTCGGCGGCCTTCTCCTTGCGCTCCTGGATCTCCGTGCGGACGGAGCCCTCGTGGGAGGTCTCGGGCAGGGTGACCTCGACGACGCCGTCGCTGAAGCGGGTGGCGCGGACGCGGACGCGGGAGGGAATCGTGAACTTGCCACGGCGCCAGATGAGCTCGTTGACCTCGTTGTCCAGCCAGATGTCGTCGGACTTCATGTGGCGGGTGAGGAAGCGCTTGACGTCGCGGACGGCCAGCTGGGCGCGGCGCGAGCGGACGAGGTCCTTGGTCTTGCGGAGCGGGATCGTGTAGACGCGCTCGAGTTCGGTGGTGGTCTTGTCGGCCATGGTCGAGTCGCTCCTTACATCTTGAGATGGTTCTTGCGCCAGCTGCGGCGGTGCGGGTGGCTCGTGAAGCGCTGCGCCGTGCGGATCATGATCCAGGCCGGCACACGGCGGTTGCGTTTCTCCGCGTGCAGGAGGCGGAGCTTCTTTGCGAGGGGCTTCTTGCTGGCCATTGGGTTCACTCCCCTTGCGGGGCGATTACTTGCGGGTGATCGTCGTGTCGCGGTCCTTCGGCGTCAACTGCTGCAGGACCTCCCGGAGGTCCGCATCGGTCAGGCGCCGCGCGAGGCGCCCCGACTGCGCGACCTGGACCAGTTGCCTGGCGACCTGGTCCGCGAAGTCCGGACGGCTCATGCGGATGCGGGTGAGGCGCTCTCGCGCCTCGGGGTCCAGGATCTTCTGCAGGAAGCGCTCGATGGCGGCCTCCTCGGCGGCAGCCTGCTGGGCCGCCGCCTGGGCCTGCGCCGCCGGATCCTGGGCGTTGGCGCGGGCCTGCTGCTGCTGGAGTTCCGCAAGGCGACGCCGCCTCATGGCCTCCAGGTCGTCCATGTCCTCAGTACTTCTTGAGGGCGGGGACGTCCTTCTGGACGGTGGCGCGCGCCGTGTGGGCGGCGTTGTCCATCAGGCTGCGTCCCTGGGCGGTCACGATGCGGCCCTGGGCCTGCACGGTCTGGACCAGACCGGCGGCCTCGAGCTGCTGCAGGGCGGTGCGGGCGATCGAGCCCGAGCCCTTGACGGCGCGGTTGGGCTTGTTGCCCCGGTCGCGGTACCCACCGAAGTGGGCGCGCAGCTTCTCCGTGCCAATCGGACCCTCGACGTACACCTTGCGGAGCACGGCGGCGACCCGGGTGTGCCACCAGTCGTCCTGAACCGGAGGCTTCTCCGTGTGGATGCCGGTCTTGACGAACGGCGCCCACTCGGGGATCTCGATGGCCTTGTTCTCCTGGAGCCGCTTCGCGGTCTCGGAGATCAGGGCGGTTGCAGGAACGTCAAACACGGTGGTCATTCCAGGGTCTCCCAGGGGTGCAAGCTGCGCCGAAGAGGGGGGGGTATATACCCATTTCCTGCGCCCAGGAGGCGGAACCTGCCTCTAGACACAGCAAGGCGCCGGCTACGTGCTGCCTGCGATGAACGACCAGTCCTTGGGCGCCGCGCCGTTGTAGAACACGGTGACGAAGACGTTGAACTCCTCGTTCAATGCGGGCCAGGTCCCGTCCCCCCAGAACCCGAGGTCGACGGTTCGCAGCTCCGCCGACAGGTTGCGGCCGTCGAAGCGGGTCACGCAGGGGGAGCCGTAGCAGAACGTGAGGCCCGGCTGCGGGTCCTTGTCGGCGTTGAAGTCCATCACGATCTCGGATTCCCCCATCTGCCCCGTGGGGTCGTCGGGCTTGGGCGGGTTGGCCTCCCACTGGATCTCGACGATGTGCGTGGTGGCGTTGGCCTCGGGGTGGTACACGTAATGGCACGTGCACGAGGGCATGGGAGGCGTCGTCACGGGGCCGTACGTCTGGTTGAACACGAAGAGGTCCAGCGCCTCGTCCACGAGGCCGGTGAAGGAGACCTGGAAGAACCCCTTGAACTTCAGGGTCGGCGAGTGGTACGGCAGCGGAGTGGGGTCGGCGTCCATCTGGATGCGCACCTTCGAGGTCTCGCCCGCCACGACCTCGGACGTGGTCTGCACGCCAAGGTATCCCGCGGCCCGCGCCTGGATCGTGTAGATGCCGGGCTTGAGGTTGGGGAAGACGAAGATGCCGTTGTCGTCGGCGCGGGCGGTGATGCCCTGGTTGAGGACGGTCAGGTTGGCGCGGGGGATGGGGTGGATGCCCACGTCCACCACGACGCCCGAGATGATGCCGCGGTCGGCGCCGCTCTCGGCCTGCGCGCGCTCGGCGGCGGCGCTCAGGTCGGCGGCCAGCTGGTCGCCTTCGCCGGCCGGACCGGCTGCGCATCCGCCAAGGAGGAAGAGGAGGAAGAGGGCAACCACCGCACCGGCCACCGGCCCACGCGACCCCATGCCGGCCGGAGCCTTCCCCGCCGGTATAGGGGTTCCCCCGTCCTTCGGTGGGAAATCGGTGCAGCGGGTCAGCCGCGCCAGTACACGGCGGTGTGGCCGCGGACCTCGATGAGCTGCGCCCCCACGGCGGCCGCAAGCGCGGAGGCCTGGTCCTTGTCGGCGGCCCCCCCCTCGGTCGCCGAGGGCAGCAGGCGCGCCTTGACCAGCTTGTTGCGCTTGAGCTGCGCCAGCAGCTCGGCCACGGCGGCCTCGTTGATGCCGTTCTTGCCGACGTGGAACGTGACGGCGAGGGCCTGGGCTTCGGCGCGCTTGGCGCGGACCTGGTCGGGTGTGAGCTGGATCATGGGGAGGTCTCCGGGCGGGAAGGGGAAGGTCGGGGATGCGCGGGCTTGCGTGCCGTCCGCGTCCCTGCGGGGGGCGGGGGGGCGCGGGGGGCCGCCACGCGGGCGCGGCCAGGCGGCGTGGCCGGCAGCGGCGCGGGCAGTGCGTGCAGGGGCCGGCGCGCGACGGCGCCGCAGGCCAGGCACGTCGTCACGAGGCGCCCGGCGTGCAGGCGTGTCCGGCTCGTGGCGGCCGAGCGGGGTGCCCCGCACTTGCGGCACAGCTGCGCCTTCTGCGGCGCGGTGAGGCCCGACTGGTACTTCTGCGCCACGCGCAGCGACAGCGTGCCGTAGCGGTGCGCGAGGTCGTGGCGGCCGGCCAGCATCTCGCCGCGCGCGGCGCGCAGCAGCGCGTCGATGCGCCGCGAGGCGGTGCCGCGCTCCTCGGACTTGTTGCGCCGCCGGGCCATGGGCTTCGACACCTGCCCCGGCATTTCAGGCTGGCGACAGGGCAGCACGCCCCCAGCCTTCACGCGGAACCAGGGGGAAAGGGATGAGAAGCATGCCGCGTCGTTTCGCGCCGCGTTCGGTTCTCGGGCCGTCGCGCTCTCCGTGTCCATGACTGATCATCGAGAGTCCAACACCCTGTGGCGGTGGGGCGTCGAGCCGAAGCAAAAATATTCCTGCTGCACGGAGCGAACGCCTTGGTTCCTCGACCCGTTTTCGCGCTTCGCGCGCCCCGTCGCCATCGCCATCTGCAAGTGCCCGCCGCCGTCGTCACAGGAGGGTCTGGCTGGTGGGCATGTTGCGACAGACCGATGGGTCGGTGCGCGAGATGACCTTCACGATGCCTTTGCCACCTGCTCCCGTTCGGGTGCCGACTTGGAGCCACGCGCGTTAAGTCGCAACGCCGCCTGGGAACCGCATGCAGCGGGCGGCCAACGCATGGGACCGGTTCTACCGCCACCACGAGGCGCCATGGCGGGGCGAGCGTCCGGTGGCGGACCTGCTGCCCTTCCTTGGAGCCGGCCCGGTGCTGGAGCTGGGGTGCGGCAACGGCAAGCTGCTGCGCCCCCTGCGCGACGCGGGCGTCGATGCCGTCGGCCTCGACGTCTCGTGGCACGTCCTGCGCCGATTCCCCGCCGGCGAGCCAAGCGTGCTGGCGGATGCCAGCTGGCTGCCGTTCCGCGATGCCGCGTTCACAGCCGTCCTGGACGTCCACTGCACCGGGCATCTCCTGGGCCTGGCTCGGGCGCGGGCGGTGCGTGACGCGACGCGGGTCCTCGCGGGAGGCGGCCATCTCGTGATGGAGCGGCTTTCCGTGGCAGACCTCCGCAACCAGCAGGGAAGCCCCGTGGCCGGCGAGCCCGACACCCGCGAGGTGCAGGACGGAAGGTCGACCCATTTCAGCACGGTGGCGTCCTTGGTGGCCGAGGGCGAGGCGTCAGGCCTGGTCGCGGTGCACGCGGACACGGAACGCCGTGAACCCGGGCATGGCGGAAGGCAGGTCGTGCGCGAGTCGGTGCGCGTGCTGTTGCGCAAGCCGGAATGACGGGTGCCAAGAAACGCAGGAAAGAAGGAAGGAAAAAGGAAAAAGACGAGGGGAGCGAACGGCGGGCTTGGGCCTGGCCTCACTGGACGGTGATCGTCATGTGCATGCCGGAGCCCTCGGCGCCGTGGTACTTGCACCAGACGTGGTAGGTCCCGGCCTGCAGGGTGAGCTCGACGGACTGCTCGTGGGCGAGGTCCTTGTCCAGCAGCGTGGGGGTGCCGTTGCCGCCGCCGACCTGCTTGACCTGGACGTTGTGCAGGTTGTTGCCCTCGTTGTCGAACTCGACCTCGGTGCCCGCGGCCAGCGTCAGGTCGCCGCCCTCGAACTCGTTGTCCTTCATCTCGACCTCGTGGGTGTTGCTGGCGCCGCTGCAGCCGGCGAGGGTCAGCAGCGTGGTGGCAAGGATGGCAAGGTTGCGCATCATGACGGCCGCGAGAAAGGCCCCCCTCTTTGAGCTTTCGGCTCGCCTAACTTTCGGGTCCGCGTGAGGTCGGCGGCGCGGGTGCCGCAGGCTGCGGGCGGGGCTTGTGCAGCGCGCGCCAGAACCAGGCCAGCATGATGGCCGTGTACGCCACCCAGGCCCCGACCTCGAGCCAGGTGGGTCGGTCGCGGTACCCGACGGCCCCGGCAAGGAACACGCCGACCGCCTCGGGCCAGGTGTTGATGTCGGGGTCGCTGCCGTGGCCGTTGCTGGGGAGCCAGTCGCGCAGGTCGTACGCCTCGGGGATGTCCTTGAGGCCGTGCGCGAAGCCGGTCTCGGAGAGCTCGTGCAGCCCGTACACCAGCATGCCGCCCGCCACGAAGACCAGCAGGATGCCTGTGGCCATCATGAACGACTCGATGCTGAGGCGCACGACGCCCGCGAAGACCACGTAGGCCAGCAGCCCGCTGACGAGGATGCCGGTGCCGATGGCGAGGAGGGTGGTGGTGGCGCCGTCGCGGGGGAGGTTCGTGGCGGTGAAGAGGACGGTCTCGACGCCTTCGCGGAAGATGGCGAGGAACGACAGGCCGACCAGCATGCCGGGGCTGTGGACGGCCAGCGCCTCCTTGGTGCGCCGGTGGAGCGTGCCCATCAGCTCCTGGGTGTGGTGGTACATCCAGATCGCCATGTACGTGAGCACGCCGACCGCGAGGAACGACGTGGCGGCCTCGAACAGCCCCTGGTTCGCCGTGTAGAGGGCGCGCGCGACGCCGTTGGCCAGGACGCCCAGCAGGAGGGAGGCGGCAAGCCCGGCCAGGGCGCCCCACAGGATGTACTTGCGCAGGGAGGCCTGCCCGCTCTTGCGCAGGATGCCGGCCAGGATCCCGAGGATGAGGAAGGCCTCCAGCGACTCGCGGACCGCCACGAGGGCGGTGTTGACGAACACCATGCGCGGGTCGCGGCGAGCCCTCCGCCCAGATATATTTTTGCTCGCCTAAATCTGCGCCGTCACGGAGCGTTGGGGCGCGCCGGCGGCTCCTTGCCCTTGCGGCGGGGCGCCGACACCTCGGCCTCGAGGACCACGGAGGCGGGCCGGCGGGGGGCCAGGGCGCTCGTGGCCACCACGGTGAAAGGCTGCTTCGTCCCCTCCGGCGCGTCCTTGGGCGCGATGATGACGACGGGGACCTCCTCCTGCCGCCCACCGTCGAGGTCGAGCTGGGGGGTGGGCAGGAACGTCGCCCAGCCCTCGGGCACGTCGCGCACCCGCAGCACGATGCTGTCCTCGCGGCGGGTGATGTTCTGCACGAGGACGGGGAAGACCGTGCGGGACCCCGGCGCCACCAGGTGCTGCGGCTCCGAGGCGGAGAGGCGGACGGCGACGCGGCGATTGGCCGCCAGGAGGGACAGGATGACCACGACCGCCGCAACGAGGGCCACGAGGAGCATCCACACGTAGGGGCCCACGGTCTCGAGGAGGACACGCTGTGGGGGGTCGATGCGCTGCGCGGTGACGTCGGTCCTCTCCTCCGCCTCCGGGTCCGCCTGCGGCCCTGCGACAGGGATCGTGTTGATGCCGCGCCCGTACGCCTTCGCGGTCACGGTGACCTTGACCTCCTTCTCGGGGGCCCCGGCGCTCACGGAGAGCTGCAGCTTGGCCTGCCGGGACTCTCCGGGCCTGAGCTGGAAGCTTCCCTCCGAGAGGGACGCGGTCCACCCTTCCGTCGTGCCGGACACGGTCAGGGCCACGAAACGCGGCATGTCCAACGGGGAGTTGGTGGGCGCCTCGGTGTTGGCCACGGTGACCGTGACCGTGGCCGGCGCCTCCAGGCTGACATGGACCGGCTCGGAGGTCGCCTTCACGGAGATGGAGGCCGCCCCCGGCAGGGGGACCTGGGGGACCTGCGCCGTGGCGAGCCCCGGCAGGAGCAGGGCCATCAGCAGCAGGCCGGCCAGGGCGCGCACGCCATGCCCAACCTCGGCCTTGTTAAAGGGCTTGGCGGCGGCCGGACGGGCCTGCCGGGACGGGCTGCCCGTCTGTTCCCCCAGAGGTTGCCCGGACTGGCCGCAACCCCTATGAAGGCGGGAGGCGCCTGGCCAGGCGATGACGCGGATGCTCTACATGGAAGGGGGCCTCGAGCGCGGCTACGAGAGGACCTTCACGGCGCGCGTCGTCGAGGCGCAGGCGGACTACGTGACGCTGGACCAGACGTTGTTCTATCCGCTGGGCGGGGGGCAGGAATGGGACACCGGTGCCCTTGTGGCGGGGGAGCGCACGCTGCAGGTCCGCGAGGTCACCAAGCGGGGTCCGGTCAAGCATGTGGTCGGCCCGCAGCACGGCCTCGTGACCGGGGACGAGGTGTCGGGCACCATCGACTGGGACCGCCGCTACGCGCACATGCGCATGCATACCGCGCAGCACCTCGTGTCAGGCCTTGCCTACGAGCTGTTCGGGGGCCCGCGCACCGTGGGGAACCAGATCCACCGCAGCCGCAGCCGCATCGACTTCAACCCCGTGAACTTCACCAACGGGATGCTGGCCGACCTGCAGGCCGCGAGCAACGACGCCATCAGGGCCGGCTACAAGGTCAGCACGGGGACGATGACCCGCGACGAGGTCAACGCCGAACTCCCGCCGGAACGGACCAACATGGACCTCCTGCCGAAGTCGGTCACCGACCTGCGCGTCATCCGCATCGGCAGCGACGTCGACCTCTGCCCCTGCGCGGGCACCCACGTGATGGACACGAAGGAGATCGGGGAGCTGACCATCCTGCGCCGCACCGCGAAGGGGTCGGGGACGCAACGCATCGAGTACACGCTGGCCGGGTTGGACGTCCCGGACGCGCCCCACTAAGTCATGGGTTCCAGGGGTTTCGCCGCCCAGCCGAACCACAGATTTCACAGAACCACGTTCGTTCTTGACTGCCGGGCGCTCCGCGTTCGGTTCTGGATCGATTCCAGTCTAGCACTCCTTGGACGACGGGGGCATGGAGTCCCAGAATGATTGTTCTTGGTGGGTGGAGCGCACGGCCCCGTTGCTTCGGCAAGGTTTCGGCGGGCGCGCTTCGCGCGCCCCATTCCATCGCCTACGATAACAGGAAAGCCAAAGCGTTCTAGTCAGGCCACGCGCCGCCGTCGGAGATGCCGGTGATCTGGAATTTCCCGCTTCGACGACCGATGGGTCGATGGCTTCACCTTGTCAGGAGGGTCGCCCGAACGACCCCCCATGTCGGGCAAACGTCAGACAAGGGTGCTATGTGCGGTCGCAGACCGCACGACGCAACGTGGTCGACCTTCGTTTGAAGGTCCGGGGGCGAGCCGTGCGTACCAACACGCGATGGTTCGTTCGCGTGAGGGTTCGTCGAGCGCCAAACCACTCTTGGCTCTGTGAAACCTGTGGAATCTGTGGTTAGATGGGCGCGCAACTCCAAAGCACAAGTTGAGGCTGAAGGCATCCATCCGTGACCAGGTGGGCGCCGGAAACCTACGCGAGACCCCAGCGGCGCCGCACGACACGCTCGATGTTCGCGAAAACGACCCGCTCGACGATGACCCCGATGGCGATCAAGACGATCATGATGGCGAAGATCTGCGCCACGTCCAGCGCGTCATGGCCCGCGTTGAGGAGGAAGCCGAGCCCCACGCTGGACCGGATGATCTCCGCCCCGATGAGGCTGCGCCACGCGAACGACCAGCCGACCTTGGCGGCGGTCACGAGGTGGGGCGTCGCGGCGGGCACCGTCACGCGCATCAGCAGGCGGGCACCGTGCACGCCCATGTTGCGCGCGACCTTGTGGTAGAGCGGGGGGACGATGGCGAAGGCGTCGGCCATCCCCATCGCGATGGAGAAGACGGATCCCATGATGGTGACGAACAGCAGCATGCGCTCCTGGATGCCGAACCACAGCAGCGCCAGGGGCAGCCACGCGATGCCAGGAAGGCTCTGGAACGCGAGGAGGAAGGGCTGCACGCCCTGCCGGAACGTCGGGACGAGGACGAGGCCCGCGGCGATGCACCCGGCCAGCAGGCAGGACATGACGTACGAGATCCCCAGCAGGCGGAACGTGCTGGCCAGGCTGGGCCAGAGCTGGCCCGTGACGGCGAGGTGCCAAACGCTTCGGGCGACGTCCAGCGGGCCGGGGAAGAGCCACGGCTCCCAGATGCGCAGCCAGTGCAGCACCGACCACACCGCCACGAAGACCACCACCGTGACCAGGAACGGCCACGGGGTGCGCTTCACAGCATCCATCCCAGCTCCTCCACCATGGCGGACTTGATCTCGCGCGCGGCCTTCACGACGGCCTCGTCCTCGATGTGGCGCGGGCGGGGCGCGTCGACCCGGATCTCGGCCTTGATGGTGCCAGGCCGTGGGGCCATCACGATGACGCGGTCGCCCAGGCAGGCGGCCTCGCGGATGTTGTGGGTGACGAACAGCGCCGTGAACTTCTGCTGCAGCCACAGGGTCTGCACGCGCGAGAGCATGTCGTCGCGCGTCTGCGCATCCAGGGCGGCGAAGGGCTCGTCCATCAGCAGCACCTTCGGCTCCATGGCCAGGGCCCGCGCGAGGGCGACGCGCTGGCGCATGCCGCCCGAGAGCTCGTGGATGGCGGTGTCCTGGAAGGACTCCAGCTGCACCATCTCGAGGTGGTGGCGGGCCTTGGCGCGGCGTTTGGCCCGTCCCAGTCCCTGGCCCCTGAGGGCGAACTCCACGTTGGCGCGCGCGTCCAGCCAGGGGAACAGGCCTCCTTCCTGGAAGAGGAGGATGCGGTCGCGGTTGGGGCCCGTGACCGGCTTGCCGTCGACCTCGATGGTGCCGCTGCTGGGGCTCTCGAGCCCGGCCACCATGGACAGCAGCGTGGACTTGCCGCAGCCGGAGGGGCCGATCAGGACGACGAACTCGCCGGACTGCACCTCCAGGTCGATGCCAAGGATGGCCTCCACGGGGCCCGACTTGCTCTCGTAGGTGTGCCCGACGCCGCGCAGGGAAAGGAAGCTCATCGCGGCACTCCCGCCAGGCCCTGCCGGGCCAGGACCTCGTCCAGGGGCGCGAGGGTGACGACCTCCGACAGGGATGCAGGCCCCCCCGCCACGAGCCCGAGGGCCTTGGCCTTCTCGCCGAACGAGGCGATGCTGGAGACCAAGGGGTCGTAGGTGAAGTTGAGGCCCGTGAAGGCGGTGGCCAGCAGCTCCGTCCCCAGCCGCTTCCCGGTCGCGGCCGCGATGCCGTCGTTGATGGCCGCCAGCACCGCCGGGCCGCCGGGCTGCACCTCCTGCGTTGCCTGCACGTGGGCCGCCAGCAGCGCACGGATGCGGTCAGGGTGCTCGGCGAGGTACTGCTTGGTCGTGACCAGAAGGGTCGTCGCGAACTGGCCGCCCGGCCAGAGGCTGCGCTCGTCCAGCAGCTCGCGGCCGTGCCCGTCGGTGAGCAGGCGGGTGGCCCAGGGCTCGGGCACCCAGGCGCCGTCGACCTCGCCCTGCACGAAGAGGGTCAGGATGTCCGGGTTGCCGGCGTTGATGACGCGGACGTCCCCGCCGCGGTCGTCGGTGGCGTGGCCGCGCGACTGCAGGTACGCCTTCAGGCTGATGTCCTGGGTGTTGCCGCGCTGCGGGCTCGCGAAGGTCTTGCCGCCGAGGTCGGCGTCACGCGTCAGGTCGAGGCCGGGCTGGACGATGAAGCGCGCGCCCCCCGAGGCGGCGCCCGCGATGATGCGGACGGTGTCGCCGCTGCGGGCCCAGGCGTTGAGGACGGGGCCGGGCCCCACGTAGGTGGCGTCGACCTGGCGGGTCAGCAGGGCCTCGATGGCCGCGGGACCCGCGTTGAACGAGGCCTTCGTGAAGTTCCCGTCCCCCAGCGACGCCTCGAACAGGCCGTTCTGGATGCCGTACAGGGCCTGGGCGTGGGTGACGTTGGGGAAGTAGCCCAACCGGAGGCTATCGTCGGACCGTTGGGCGGCGCAGCCTCCCAGCATGGCGCACAGGACCAACGCCGCCAGCAGGCGGGGCAGGGCGGGTGTGCGCATCGGTGGCCCAATGGAGTGTGTGGTATAGACCCTGCGGGGGGCAGCACAGGTGTGGATGCCCGGTCTTGTGGATGCCCGGTCTTCGTGTCATCGGCGTGAACCGGTCGGGCGGGCGGACCGGGCTTTGGCTTCACGCGGGGGCCGGATGACGGAGGCGGCCTCAGCGCACGACGACGGTCTCGTCGCGACCCGGGCCCGTGCCGACCAGCTTGATGGCGGCGCCGGTGCGCTCGCGCAGGAACTGCAGGAACGTGCGGGCCTCCTGCGGCAGGCCGTGCCAGGTGCCGTCGCCAAGCTCGGTCCAGCCCTCGAACTTCTGGTACACGGGCTTGGCGAGGGCGAACTCCTCCATGTCGCTGGGCACGTGCGTGATCTTGCGGCCGTCCGGCATCTGGTACGCGACGCAGACCTGGACGGGTCCCGCGCCGTTGAGGACGTCCAGCTTCGTGATGGCGAGGTGGGTGACGCCGCACAGGCGCACGGAGTGGTTGACGACGACGAGGTCCAGCCACCCGCAGCGGCGCTTGCGTCCCGTCGTGGTGCCGACCTCGCGGCCGACCTCGCTGAGGTGTTTGCCCACACCCTGCTCCATGTCGAGCTCGGTCGGGAAGGGGCCGGAGCCGACGCGGGTGGTGTAGGCCTTCACGACGCCGACGACGTCGCCGATGTCCTTGGGCGCAAGGCCGGAGCCGGAGCACATGCCGCCCGAGGCGGTGGCGCTGCTGGTGACGTAGGGATACGTGCCGTGGTCGATGTCCAGCATGGTGCCCTGGGCGCCCTCGAGCAGGATCGTCTCGTCCTCGTGCACGGCGTCCTGCAGGACCTTGACGGTGTCCGTGATGAAGGGCTTGAGGACCTCGGTGGCCGCGGCCAGGTCCTTGAGGATGGCGTCGGCGTCCAGCTTGTGCGTGGAGCCGTAGGAGGCCAGCAGCAACTGCTTCAGGTGGACGTTCGTGCGCACCTTCTCCTCGAGCCGGGCGGGGTGCAGCAGGTCGCCTGCCTGGATGCCGCTGCGGGAGGCCTTGTCCGCGTAGCAGGGGCCGATGCCGCGCCCCGTCGTGCCGACCTTGGACTTCCCCTTGGCCTGCTCCTCGGCGGCGTCGATGGCGGGGTGGTACGCCAGGATGAGGTGGGCGCGGTCGGACAGCTTGAGGTCCGGGTGAACGTCGCGGGCGCGCAGGTCCTGGATCTCCTTCACCAGCACGAGGGGGTCGACGACGCAGCCGTTGCCGATGATGCCGGTCTTGCCCTGGCTGACGCCGGAGGGGATGAGGTGGAGCTTGTAGGTCTGCCCGTCGACGACGAGGGTGTGGCCGGCGTTGTTGCCGCCCTGGAACCGCACGACGTACTTGGCGCGCTCGGCGAGGTAGTCGACGACCTTGCCCTTCCCCTCGTCGCCCCACTGGGTCCCGATGACCGCGGTGACCGGCATCGGGGCGGCGACAAAGGCGTCGGATATCAGCGTGCCGACCGCCCAAGGCACCTGGGGCTGAGGCACCCTGGCTGTCCGTGGCCTCCGGTCAACCGCACGATCCGTGGTCTCCGGGGTTCGGCGCGAAGGAACTTCTGCGACATGCTTCGTTGACGTTGCGCGGCGCGAGCCCCCGCAGCGGGCCGTCACGCCACCGCTTGCTTCACGTCCGCCACGAGGTCGTCGATGTCCTCGATGCCGACGCTGATGCGGACGAGGCCGTCGCCGATCCCGGCGGCGCGGCGCTCGGCGGCTGGCATGTACGAGTGGCTGGTCTCCATCGGCAGGCTCACCAGCGACTCGACGCCGCCCAGGCTGGAGGCGGGGATGATGAGCCGGACCTTGCGACGGAAGGCGATGGCTCGCTTGGCGGTCCCGAGGTCCAGGGTCAGCATGCCGCCGAAGCCCCCCGTCAGGAGGCGCTTGGCCGTGGCATGGTCCGGGTGCGAGGCGAGGCCTGGATAATGCACGCCCTTCACTCCCGTCATCCCGGTGCAGGCCTGGGCAAGGGCCATCGCGTTCTCGACGTGGCGCTCCATCCGCACGGCCAGGGTCTTCATGCCGCGGCCCAGCAGGTAGGAGGCGTGCGGGTCGGGGATGGGGCCGATGTTGCGGCGGCGCAGGAACACCGCATCGCGCAGGGCCCTGTCCTTGAAGCTGAGGCAGCCGGCCGTGACGTCCGAGTGGCCGCCGAGGTACTTCGTGGCGGAGTGCATGCTGATGTCCGCGCCGAGGTCCAGCGGCAGTTGGAGGAGGGGGCTTGCGAAGGTCGCGTCCACGCACAGCAGGGCTCCCGCGGAGTGGGCGGCCTTGGCCCAGGCCTTGACGTCGGCCACGCGCAGGAGGGGGTTCGTGATGGATTCCATCCAGACCAGCTTCGTGCCCTTCGGGACCCTGGGTGGAGCCACCTCGTCCAGTTGGTGCACGTTCACGCCCCACGGCTTGAGGTCGTTCTCCAGGTAGGACGTGGTGCCGCCGTAGATGCCGCGCTGCACGGCCAGCGTGTCCCCCGGCTTGAGCACGGCCGCGCACAGGGAGGAGGTCGCGGCCATGCCGGAGGCGAAGGTGAGGGAGCCTCCCGGCGCGCCTTCGAGGGCAGCGATCTTCTGCTCGACCGATTCGAGGCTGGGGTTCGTGTAGCGGCTGTAGATGTAGCCGGACTTGGCGCCCACCTTGCCATTCGTGGCGGGCAGCTCGGGGTACCAGTACGTGGTGGACTGGTGGATGGGGACATTGACGGCCCCGCTGGCCGCATCCGGCGTCTCCCCCGAGTGGACCGCGCGCGTGGAAGGGCCTTGCCGGGAGGGCATCGGCGCGGCACCTTGGGACAGGGCCTAAGCTTTGTCCGCGGCCCAAAACCGTCGCTATATTCTATATAGACTATGGGCGGATGGGCGAAGCGCCCACCCGGGCGTTGGCCGCTATGGAACTGCGAAAGATCCAGGTCACCGGCGGGTCCACGCACGTGGTGAGCCTGCCCAAGAAGTGGGTCGACCGCAACCAGCTGGGCCGCAGCGACACCGTGGCCATCCACGAGGAGCCCGACGGCTCGCTCCTGCTGATCCCGCACTCCGGCTCCAAGCCAGACTCCCGCACCCTCACGGTCGACCTCCCAGAGGTCCCGGCGGCGGAGGAGGTGGTGCGCCGCCTCGTGGGGGCCTACCTGGCCGGCGCCGACGAGATCCTCGTGCGCTCCCAGGGCCGCATGGACCCCAAGACCCGCCAGGCCGTGCGCGACATCAGCCGCGCGCTCGTCGGCGTCGAGATCCTCGAGGAGGGCGCCCAGACGATGACGCTGCAGGACCTCGTCGGGGTCGCCGACATGGACCTCCGGAAGACGCTCACGCGCATGCAGCGCATCGCCCGCCTCATGTACGACGACGCCCTCAAGGCGCTCGAGGCGCGCGATGCCGGCATGGCCGCGGACGTGCGCCGCCGCGACGACGAGCTCGACCGCCTGCTGTGGATGGTCAGCAAGCAGATGCACGCCCTCCTCGAGCAGCCCCGCCTGGCCGCCAGGCTCTCCGTCCGCCCCGCCGAGGCCCTGAACCTGTTCCTGGCCGCGCGCAGCCTCGAGCGCATGGGAGACCACGCCGCCAAGATGGCGGCCAACCTCATCGCCCTCGACGGCCACAAGGTGCCTGCCGCCGTGCTGGCCGACATGCTGCGGCAGTCGCAGGCCGTGCGCGCCATCTGGGACGACGCCTTCGCCTCCCTCAAGCGCCCCGACTTCACACAGGCCTCCAGCGCCGCCGACGCCGGCGAGGCCGCAAGCTCGTGGCGGGCCAGCTTCCCCACCCTCGTCAAGGGGTTGCCGCCCGAGACGGTGGGCCCGCTGACCCTCATCGCGGACTCCATCGACCGCACCCGCGGCTACGCCATCGACCTCGCCGAGACCGCCATGAACCAGACCTACCAGAGCCAGGTGTGACGCCGATGGGGGCTGGTCCGTCCGGCAAACTCTTATCGCGCCCCTTTGTGGCCGCGACGTCGCCCCCGGCGTCGGGGGAGTCCACCGGGCCTGTGGTCTAGTCGGTTATGACGTATCCTTCACACGGATGAGATCACCAGTTCGAATCTGGTCAGGCCCACTCAGCATTCGCCGCGGGTCGCCGGGGGAGCCCGTTCCCTCCCCTCCGCGACGCGGAACGCCTAAATGGTGCACCCAAGTCGGCGGCTCGGGGGCAGTCGCCCCCGTCTCTCCCGGGGTGACGCCCGTGCAGGCAACTGCACCTGAGAGATCTGCCTAGGTAGTGTAGCGGCCTATCATGGGACCCTGTCACGGTTCCGACCTGGGTTCAAATCCCAGCCTGGGCGCTTTCATCCGCCGTCCGGACGCCGACCGGCGTGGTTCCACCACCCCCGCGCTTGAGACTATAGAGGTGAAACCAAAGTAGGCGCCACGCCCAAGGGTGCCTGTGGCAAGACGGTCCGGCAACACGCCGGGACCCGGGTCCGCGACCCAGTCAAGCCCTCATGGACAGCAACACAGCTGAGTGCGCCATGTGCGACCGCGAGCTCCCGCTCCACCCGAACGGGCTGCTGGCCGGCCACATCTGCGCCTAAGACCACGAGTGCCCCGTCGCGGGGACCTTTTCCCGATCGCTTCCACCGCCATCCGCGGTCTCCAAAGCGTCATTCCGCCGCCTTGCTAGGGGCCTCCAGCGTTGGCCTTCCTGACCCATCGCGTGCTCGAGCCACGAGATCGCTGGCTTGGGCTTCGGCCCCCGCCGAACCACAGGCTCAGGTTCCGGGCCTACCAACCACAGATTCCACAGATTTCACAGGGCCCAGCTTGCGTTGGATGAGCCATCGCGTGTTGGTACAGGCTCGAGATGACCGGCGCTTTGGACGGCGGCGCGTACCACGGCCAGAACGTGGTGGGGTTCCTGTTGCCGCGAGCGATGGCAGGTTGCCGCGAGCGATGGCAGGGGCGCGCCCGCCGTCGCTGGCCACGGAGCGCACGGAGTTCACGGAAAGGTTCCCCCAACAATGGTTCCGTGCCCTCCGTGCTCTCCGTGGCTGGACGGCGGCGTGCGCTCCGCGCACCACAAGGGATTTTCCTGGTGCTGGACGCCCCCACCGTCCAAGGGGTGTTGGACTGGAATCGATCCAGAGCCGAACGCGGAGCGCCCGGCAGTCAAGAACGAACGTGGTTCTGCAAAATCTGTGGAATCTGTGGTCCGGTTGGGCGGCGCAACGCGCCGGCCCTCAGAAGTACTGGAACGTGGCCATCCCGAACATGGCGATGACCAGCAGGACGCCGGAGACCTTGTTGGCGTTGGAGAGCCTGTGCACCAGGCCGGTGAACTCCGTCTCCTGCGCCGCCGTGGGCTTGCCACCCTCCATGGCGGTGGAGAGCTTGCGGACCTTGCCCAGCAGCCGGCCCTCCATCGCGCCGCCCCAGACCAGGGCCAGGACGCCGAACAAGACGCCCACGTGGAACACGATGCCCGCGCTGGTGGACATCGGCCAGGCATCCTGGGCATGGACACGCCAGTACAGCACGAAGCCAGCCACCACGGTCGTGATGCCCGCGATGGGGAAGAGAGCCCCGAACTTGCTGCGCAGTACGAGGTGGCGGTGGATGCGGTGGGCCTCCACGGCGCCGATGCGGACCGCCATCGGGTCGAGGACCGCCAGCACGAAGAACGCGGAGCCGACCCAGGTGATGCCCGCCCCGATGTGCAGGAAGCGCAGGAGGATCGCGATGGCGTCCATGGCACGGGCAGCCCGCCCCCCGCTCTTCAGCGCTTCCTTTCGGTTCCTCCAGCCTCCCCTCTTGGTGCATCCGGGTGGGCCCGCTCATGCCGCCAGCCTTTCAACGCTGGCCCTTTGGGGGGGTCGTGCGACGCGCGCAGCGGTGGATGCTGGGGGGACTGGCCGGGGGGCTCACGGCCTTCGCCCTCATCACCGTGGACGTCCTCCTGCGCGGCCCCCTGCGCCACGCCGACGACCTCGTGAACGACGCGGTCTTCAACGCCCAGCAGGCAGGCCTGCCCATGCACCTCGTGGGGGTCCTCCTCACCCAGATCGGCGCCTCCTACACGGTCTTCCTCGTCCTCGCCGCGACGTCGGCGTGGATGTGGACGAAGGGGCAGCACCAGCTGGCCTACTGGAACGTCGGCATCGGCATCGCCACGAGCCTCGTCGTCTACGGCCTGAAGGAGCTGTTCCGCCGCGACCGGCCCCCCCTCCTCGACGCCCTCACCAGCTACTCCTTCCCCAGCGGCCACACCCTGGGGGCGACGGCAAGCCTCGGCGCCATCATCATCCTCGCCACCGAGGTGCACGTCCGCCTGCACCACCCCAGGCGCGACAAGGTCCTCCACATCTGGTTCAACGCACTCTCCCTGTGGGCCACCCTGGCGCTCCTCACCGGCATCGGGCGCGTCTTCGTGCAGGCCCACTGGATGAGCGACGTGATGGCCTCCTGGTCCCTCGGCCTGGCGCTGGTCTCCGGCATCCTCTTCGCCCTCAGCAGGGAGCAGCCCGCCGGCGAACGCGGCCCCAAGGTCCCGGAGACACCCGTCAAGACCTGAGTTCGCGGGCGGTCGTAGGCACCCAAGGCCCGCACTCGGCTTGATGCCTCGTAATCCTTCCAGCCGGGTCGCCCGCCCCGGTCAGCGGCTCACGGCGCTGGCCTTCGTGGCCTTCGGCTCTGCGTCCTTGCCCATGACCTTCGCGGCGGCGTCCTTGGGCTCGATCGCCATTCCCAAGGTACGCTGGCTAGCCAGGCCCACAAGCCTGGAGGTCCCGGTGGCGCCGACCGGAGGAGGGCGACGCCACCGAGTCGGCGTTCACGCCTCCGTGCGGCGGCGGAGGAGGGCTGCAAGGCCCACGACCGCCAGCCCCCCGAGCCCGGCCCCCGGCGACACCTTGGAGCCGGAGGCGGCCTGCGCGCCAAGCACGGGGTAGGCCGGGCCCTTGACCAGCGACAGGGGGTCGGGCAGCTTGCCGTCCACGCTGGCGTTGGCTGCAAGCGTGAGGCCGGTGAGCGCCGAAATGGCATGGACTTGTGCACCCGCGGCGACGCCGGCAGACCCTGCCGCTTCGGCTGCGTCGGAGGCCGTCGTCAACAGCAGGTCGGCCACACCGTCGGCATCCAGGTCGCCCGCGGACTGCACGATGGCCGTGAGGCTGCTGGCGGCCTTGTTGGTCACCGTCCAGACGACCTGGCCGTCGAGCCCCCGCAGGAGACTCAGGGAAACGTGCCCCGAGCCGCCGATGGCCAGCAGGTCAGAGGCCTGGCCAGCCGCGCTGGCCAGGACGGGTCCAGCCAAGCCTTGGGCGGACTTGGCGACGCCGCCCACGGCACCGATGGCGGTCCGGGGGATGGCCAGCACGTCGGTCGCATCTGCGACCTTGGCCGCCCAGGCGACCTTGCCGGTCAATCCATCCAGGACGGATACCGCCAGGGCGTTTCCTTGGACGGTCGCGGCTCCGATGTCGGGGATGCCATCCCCGGTAAGGTCGGTGAAGCCGATGGCATCGCCAGTGTGGGCATCCAGGGCAAGGTTGGCCGGGAACGACAACGCAGGCAGCGCGGCGGTCCAGAGGACCCTTCCTGCGCCATCGAGGGCTGAGAGGGCGATGGAGGCATCTGCACCCTTCGCGGCGGTGGCCAGCAGCAACTCGGCAGCGCCTTTGACCTGGCCCAGCGGCAGGACCGCGGAGAGGCCGCCCGTCACCTGCGTCGTGGCCAGGATGGCTCCGTCAGCGCCCGACACGAGGGTGACCTTGGCCATCGTGACCGGGTCCTGCGCGCTCGTGACGGTCTCGACCGCAAGGTCGACCACTCCGTCGAGGTCGAGGTCGCCAATGCGGGGCACGAGGACCGATGAGCCCGTGGTGGCGGCAAGGTCGATGGCCCAGGCCAAGGAACCATCCGCATTGAACAGGCTGAGGCGGGGCACCTGCGCCGCCATGTCCCCGAGGGAACTTGTCGCGGTGGTCGTGAGGGAGACCACGGCGGGCAGCGCGCCCGCTGGGATGGTGGCCAAGGCAAGGGGGGTCACGCCGGGGGTGTTCACCTCCACGGTGCCCACGATGTTCCCGGCCACATCGAGCACCTGCAGGGACGCACTTGCGGCCGGGCTTGCGGCGATGCCCGCAACGGGGAGGGCCGGGATCGCGCCAAGGACGGCGCCCACGGCGGCCTGGCTCTTTGTCTGAAGGAGTGCGACGGCGCCCTGGGCGGCGGGCAGCAACTGCGCGGCAGCCTGCGAGCCGACCGAGACCCCGGCCTGCGCCACGCCCGTCGCGCTCTCCGTGACCACGCGGCTCACCTGGACGGCGCCGGAGACTCCGGACAGGGTCTGGAGGGCGACATGGGTCGTCCCATCCGCCACGGCCCCCGCCGCGTTGGGCACTTGGGAGACGGCCTGGCCGGCCAGGCGCAGCACGGGGTCAGCCACCGCATCCGCGTCAAGGTCGGCTGCGCAATGCAGGACCGCTTGGGCGGAGGTGACCTTTTTCCAAAGGACGTCCGTGAAGGCGGGGCCAGCCAACGCCTTCAGGGAGACTTCCCCGTTGGCAGCGGCCGCCCGCACCAGCAGGTCGGCATGGCCATCCACGTTGAGGTCCCCGAGCGCGCACGCCAGCGCAGCGTTCACCGGCGCCGCCGCATCCGCTCCGGGCAATCCCAGTGCGGCAAGGCGGGGCTGGAAGGGCAAGGGTGCTTGGGCCGCGCCCTCCGGAGCGGCAAGGGAGAGGGAGGGTGTGGCGCTCCAGGCTTGCGCGATGGGGGACAGGGAAAGGGCCACGAAGCTTGCTACGATGAGGGTAGCGCGCATACCTTCGCAAAACCCTGGAGTCCGCTTAGGTGTTTGGGTAGTGACAGACCATGGTTGTCGGTCAACGCCCGGAATCGCGCAACAGACCGCTGGTCCGGCCCAAGACCCTTGCACCCCCGAGACTGACCTGTCCGGGACCCTGCGCTGCCGAGAGGCGGGGGACAGGGAGCCCCAGGCCCTTCCCTTCCTCTCCCTGGCTCATCCTTGGCTTGTTTTCCCCCTGAAACGCATAAATAGAACCCCCCTGTCGCCGAGACTACACAGGTGGATTGCCATGGCCAAGAACCCCGCCCGCATGTACCGCAAGATCATGCAGCACGCCTACACCCGGCGCGAGTTCATGGGAGGTGTCCCGGGCAACCGCATCCTGCAGTACGAGTCCGGCAACGCCAACGGCGACTTCCCCGTCGTCCTGGACCTCATCCCCGAGGAGCACGGCCAGATCCGCCACACCGCCCTCGAGTCGATGCGCATCACCGCCGTCCGCGCCCTTGACGCCGCCGTCGGCCGCGAGAACTACCACCTCAAGGTCCGCGTGTACCCGCACCACGTGCTGCGCCAGAACAAGCAGGCCTCCGGCGCCGGCGCCGACCGTGTCTCCATGGGCATGCGCCTCGCCTTCGGCAAGGCCATCGGCACCGCCGCCCGCGTCGCCGTCGGCCAGACCATCCTGACCGTCCGCGTCACCCCCAAAGGGTTCCCGGCCGCCAAGGAAGCCATGCGCAAGGCCTACAACAAGGTCGCGAGCCCCTGCCACATCGACGTGAAGGGCCTCGAGCTCGTCACCTTCTAATCCCCCCTCCCTCCTGCCCCATCGGTTGGTGACTGGACGAGACCACGCCGCGGCCTGCTGGCCTCCGCAGTCCTGATGCTCAGCCTGGCAGGCAGCCTCGCCCTCGTGCTGTCGCACGACGCCGTCGGCGCCGACGCCAGCGAGCTGGCGCAGGCCACGGTCGGCCAGGACGCCAGCATCAAGGGCGGCTTCGCGCCCTACATCGCCATCCCCGCCGCCGCCGACGCCCGCTGGGCCCCCGTGCAAGCGGCCCTGTCGAACGCGACGTACGTGCTGCTGGGCACCGACCCGTCCCTCGTCGTGCTCGCCACCGCCGAGGCCCCCCACGGCGACCTCGCCGACGCCATCGTGCGCGGCCCCGTCTCCCTGCGCATGCCGCACCCGGACGGCTCCGGCCGCACCCTGCTGGTGTTGCGCGCCACCCAGTGGGACCACCCCCTGGTCTTCGGGTGAGGTTTGGCCCCGCTGTGGCTCCTCGTCATCCTCCTCTCCCTGCTGGGGCTGTCCATGCTGGGATATGCCCTCGGCGCCCTTGACCTGCTGGGCTCGGTCGCCTCGTTCTTCCTCGGTCTCCTCATCGCCCTTGTGGGGGGACTGCCCTGGCTCTTCCTCATGGTCGCCTTCACCGGGCTTGGCGTCCTTGCGACCCGCTTCGGCTACGCCCGGAAGAAGAGCCTGCGCGTGGCGGAGGGGGAGGCCGGCGAGCGCGGAGTGCCCAACGTCATGGGCAACGGCGCCGCGGCGGGCCTCTGCGTGCTGGCCATCCTGCTGGAGCCCAACGTCCCCCACCTTGCCGTCCAGCTGGGCTACGCCAGCGCCGTGGCCGCCGTCACCGCGGACACCCTGGCCTCCGAGGTGGGCAGCCTCGCCCGCCGCGTCCGCTCCATCGTGCCCCCTTTTGCGGCCCTGCCCCCCGGAAGCAACGGCGGCGTGAGCCTGCAGGGCCACGCCAGCGCGCTGGCCGGGGCAGCCGCCATCTCCGCGCTGTCGGTGCCGCTGGTCGGCATCCCCTGGACATGGGCCTGGGTGCCCCTCCTCGCCGGCTTCCTGGGATGCCAGCTCGACTCCCTGCTGGGCGCGACGCTGGAACGGGACACCGGCAAGCCGGGGCCGTTCAGCAAGCAGGACGTCAACTTCCTGGCCAGCGCGGTCCCCGCCCTCGTCGTCATGGTCCTAGGCACCGTCCTCGGCCTCGTGCGTTGACCGCCTGGCCTGCAGCCTTGGCGGGCGGGCCCGTCCCTCCCCTCCCGCGCCCCTTCGCGTGACGTGGGTTGAAGAGAGAGCAGCAAGTGCCCCGGCCGTGGACACCACCGCGAAGAAGCACGCCCTCCGCCTGGTCCCGTACGGCCTCTACCTGGCCGGCGCCAGGCACGCCGACGGCCACCTCTCCGTGAGCCTCGTGTCATGGTTCACGCAGACCAGCTTCGACCCGCCCCTCGTCGTGCTGGGGCTCCACCGGGAATCGGAGGCCTTCAAGGCGGTCGGCGAGACCGGGGTCCTCGCGCTCAACCTCCTGGGTTCCACGCAGAAGGACCTCGTGAAGTCCTTCTACAAGCACGTCGAGGTGAAGGACGGCAAGGCGGCCACCCTCCACGTCCGGCCCGGGGAGGCCACCGGGTGCCCCATCCTGCCGGACCTCCCCGCCAGCCTCGAGCTGAAGCGGATCCAGGCCCTCGACGGGGGAGACCACGCCGCCGTCCTCTTCCAGGTCGTCGACGCCCACGTCCACCACAAGGACCTGAAGGCGCTCGACCACGGCACCGCGGGCCTGCACTACGCGGGATAGGTCCCATGGTCGACGCCGCCTTCATCGCCGCCACCGTGCGGCTTGCCCTCCCCCACGCCCACGTCGAGGCCACGGACCTCACGGGCGGCGGCGACCACTGGCGCGCCGTCATCGTCGACGCCGGCTTCGCGGGCCTGCGCCCCCTGGCCCGGCAACGCCTCGTCCTGGAACCCTTCAAGCCCCACATCGCAAGCAACACCGTCCACGCCCTCGACCTCACATGCCTGACACCCGCCGAAGCGGCCCAAGCCCAACGTTGATAGCCCGCCAGGCGCACGCAACCCCATGACCCTCCCGCTGCACGGCTCCCCTCCCCCAGCCACCCCCGGCCCCGGTTCCCCACTGACTCCTGCCTTGCGCTCGGACCTGCAGGACACCATCGCAGGCCACGACCTGGTCCTCTTCATGAAAGGCTCCCCCTCCGCCCCCCAGTGCCAGTTCAGCAACCGCGCCGCCCGCGCCCTCGACGCCACCGGCAGACCCTACCACCACGTCGACGTCTTCGCGCGCCCCGACCCCGCCTCCTACATCCGCGCGCTCGCCGAGTTCGCCGACTTCCCCACCCTCCCCCAGGTCTGGGTCAAGGGCGAGCTCATCGGCGGCTCCGACATCGCCCTCCAGATGGTCCAGTCGGGCGAACTGCAGAAGATGCTGCAAGACTGACGGCCATTTGGGTGAGACCGCCTTGGGGGGGCGTCGGGTTGGGAATCCGCCGATTCCGCAGAGCCAGTGGGGACGTTTCTGGGCGTGCACCAAGCCTAGGGGGCCTGGTTTCCCATTCCGCGGATCGGGTGACATGCCGAGCACGACGAGCCAGCGCAATCTGCGCAAGGGCCGGCTGGGCCAAAAAACGGGGCAACCCGAGCCAGCCCAGTCTTGTTGTCCCAATGCGAACCCTGCGTCTGGTCGGGGACGACGCATGGGTTGGCTCCGTGGCCGAAGCCCAGCATGTCACTTTCGCGTGAAGTGGACCTCGAGGTGCCAGGTGTCGGCCTCGGCGGGGGTGCCGACCACCTTGAGGGCATACGTGCCGGGGTAGAGGTCATGCTCGAGGTGGGCGGTGGTGCCGGACACGACGCCTTGCCCGCCGCTTGATCCGCCCGCGGAGACGTCGAGGTTGAGGTGGTTCCCGCCGCGCGACCAGACGAGGGTGGCGTTGAGGCGAGCCGCGCTTGCCACGTCGATCGTGTAGGTGGCGGACTCGGCGGTCCCGATGGCGGCGGCCGGCTGCGTGACCGTGAAGTCCTCGGGCAGGGGGGCCTGCGTCCCGGTGGAGTGGCCGAAGCATCCGGCCAGGAGGAGGACGGCCAGGACAGCCAGCGCGCGCATGCCCTCCGGATGGGTGGGCCGCTGATGGGGCTTTCGGGATGCCTCCGCGGCCGCCCTCACCCTTATCACCAGCCCCCGAGTGGCCCGCCCGATGGCACGCGAGGTCCCGGTCGCCGAGCACATGGAGAAGCAGTTGGCGGCCGGCCGCAAGGTCATCGCCAACGATTCCCAGAGCCGCGCCCTCTTCGCGCAGCTCAAGTCGGAGTGCCCTGACGTCGACGAGGATGCCATCGTCCGCTCCTTCGCGACGCCTGGCTTCGGCACGAAGAACGTTGAGGCGGCGGTCATCGCGACGGTGCGCCAGAAGCAGTTCAACGCGGCGAACCCGCGCGCCGAGCCGAAGGACGTGCTGGACCACCTGCTGCCGGCGAAGCTGGCCAAGGAGGTCCGCGACGATCCGGAGTACCGCGCGCAGTTGGCGGACCTGTTGTCGGAGATCGAGCAGGAGCGGGAGAGGGACGGCGGCATCAGCGACGTCGACATGCGGAAGGAGATCCAGGACGCGTTGAAGTAGCGGAGACCGTCCCTTCCCCGCCGCTCACGCAACCACCGATGGCACAGATGAACAGGATGCCTTCCACGGCCTAGCCTCAAGGCCTCCTTTCCTGCAACGCCTGCAAATCCTCTCTGGGCGTACGGTCCTCAAACTGTCCCTGGGCGCTCCGTGCTCGGTTCTGGCGAGTCCGGGAACCTTGTTCGTGGTGCCGTCGACGGACTCTTCCGTTGGGAGCGAGCCGTGCATACCAACACGCGATGGCTCACGTGGGGTGAATCGGGGGAAGGTCCCGGTTGGCCCCGCATCGCGTGCAAACGAGGACCTTGTCCGATGGATCCGGACCTCCAGCCAATGCGACCGATATCGGGATCCACCTGACGGGCCATGTCGTCGCCCCGGGGAAGTCATCAGGATACACCTTCGATTCGAAGGCCCCGCACTTGTGGCATGGCTCACGCTTCCTTGGAGCGGCCATGCTTGCCATCACCGTTTGGCGCCTTCAAAAACACTGGGATTGCCGGCTCGCGCCCGGCAAGGCCACCATGAAATCTGTGGTGCCGCAGTTGCGCGGCGCTCCGAAGCGTTATCTGTTGCCCTCCTGTAGGACGACGGTGCAGGTCCTGCGCGACCCGACCCCGGACACCGCGTTCCGGTTCCTGCAGGGAGAACTGCTGGGTCTCGCGCAGCGCCGCGGGCACCTCGTGCAGGCCGTCGGCGACTGCGAGGTGCACTACCAGGGCCGCGCCCGCAGCGACCTCCACCGTGGCGAGCGGCTTCTCCTGCTGAAGCCGGATGGCACCCTCCTCGTGCACACGGCCGAGAAGTCGAAGCCGGTGAACTGGCAGCCCCCTGGCGCCAGCTTCTCCGTCGCGCTGGCCGACGGCCACGTCGTGCTGACCAGCCACCGCACCAAGCCGGAGGAGATCGTCCGCGTCACGTTCCACGCCATCACCCTGCTGCTGGCGGTCCCGCTGCGCGATGGCGCCGACCTTGCCCTCCTGGGGACCGAGGATGACCTGCAGAAGCTCCTCTACGTGCAACCGGACCTCGTGGAGGCGGGATTCGTGCCCGCCCGCCGCGAGCGCGGCACGTCCCGCGGATACCACGACCTCGACGGCCGCGACGCGCAGGGGCGCCGGCTCGTGGTGGAGTGCAAGCGCACGACGGCGGGCGTGGCGGAGGCGCAGCAGCTTTGGCGCTACGTAGAGAAGCTGCGCGGCAACGATGCCACGACGCGCGGCATCCTCCTGGCGCCCCGCGTGGCCGACCGGGCACGCAAGCTGCTGGCGGACCACGGGTTGGAGTGGAAGGAGGTCGACTGGGCGGACATCCTGCCGAAGGTCGAGGCGATGCGGCGCGGCGGGCAGGCCTCGCTGCTGCGGTTCGACTAGCGTTGCAGGGCGATGCGTGCAGACTCCTCGTCGAGGTAGCCACCCGTTGGGACTACGCTGGTGGGGTGGGCACTTCGCCCGTGGCCGCGAACGTCCATCCCGTGGGCGGGCTGAAGCCGTAGAACACCGTGCTGAAGAGGGTGAACTCCTGCTGGAAGACGGCGCCGACGGGCTGCGGGTCGTCGTACCACGCAAACACGCGCAGCTGGAGGTCGTAGCCGTTCCCAAGGCGCTGCACGGCGGCGCCCTCGACTTGCACGACCACGGGGGACTTGCCGGAGGCGCGCTCCAGCTCGTAGTACCCCGCGTTCACGCCGGTGGCGCCGGCAGACATCGAGGCGGTGCGGTTGCGCTGGTCCATGTAGAGCTGGAGCTGGTTGGCCAGCGGCCCGCCCGGCGTCCACACGAGCTCGCTCTGGACGAACTGCGGCCGGCCCGCGTCGAGGGGGTGCACGACGATGAACTTGTCCGGCGCCACGTCGACGCCGGTGGTCTGGCCGGGCAGGGCGCAGGCGGCGACGGCGGTGTGGCCGGCGGGCTGCGGCGCGTTGGCCATGACGGAGCACTCCATGATGCCGTCGAACTTGAAGGGCTGCTGCACGTAGGGCTTCGTGTAGCTGGGGTCGATGGCGAGCGTCACCTTGGTCTCATTGGGCTCCGCGACGCCAGCTTGGACGGGGACCTGCAGCTGGACGTCGAGGTAGCCGACGCGGTGGGCCTTCACGACCTGGATGCCGGCCGGCACGTTGTCGAAGCGGAAGAGGCCGCCCTCCGTCGTGTTGAGGATGCTGACCTGGTCGGAGCCGGCGCGCAGGGTCACAAGGACGCCGCCGAGGGGGCGGATCGCGGAGTCCACGACGACGCCACGGATGGTCCCGGTGGTGGCGGACGGGGAGGCCGTCGATTGCGTCACGGCCTTCGAGGAACACCCCGCAAGCAGGACACCCAGCAGGACGAGGGCCAGCAGCAGCGGAGCCAGCCGGGTCGTCATGGGTCTAGCCACGTCAGGAGTGAGGACTTAGCCTTTTCGTCCGTTTGGCCGCTCTGTCGCAGGGCCGGCCTAGGCGGGGACCTTGGGCTCGCCGTCGCGCGCGAACGAGTACCCCGCGGGGGGCTGGAAGCCGTGGCAGACCACGAAGTAGACGACGAAGTCCTGGTTGATCGAGGCGCCTCCGGGGTCGCGGCGGACGTCGTTCTCGGGCAGGACGTCGCCGACCCCGTGCGTCGCGGCCTCGAAGTAGACCTGGCCGGACTGCTCGTACTTGTGCGCATCGGAGCCCGTGACGTTGGTGACCAGCGGGGAGGCGCCGCCCATGTACATGAGGCAGTGGTCCGGGTAGGACTTCTGGTCGTAGCAGGCGTTGAAGTACAGCTCCGTGCCGAAGGACTGCGTCGGCGTCCAGACCATGTCGACCTCGAGGTAGGTGACGTTGCCCGTGATGTTGACCTGGGTGTACGAGTGGTCGTCGCCGACGACGACCTCGGGCAGCGGGCCGATGGCAGGCATGTAGCAGGGCTGGAAGAACGGCCCCGTGAGGATGGAGCACTGCATGAAGCCCTTGAACACGTAGATGTCGAAGCTGGGGGCCGTGCTGGCGTCCGCGACCAGCTGGATCTTGGTGAGGGCCGGAGTGGAGTCGCCCGCCTTGACGTCGACGGAGCTCTGCGTGTCCGCGAAGCCCGCCTTGTGGGTCTTGAGGAAGTAGGTGCCTGCCGGGAGCCCCTCGAAGCCGAACGCGCCCGTGGGGGTGGTGTTGGTCATGAGCGTCCGGCCTTCCGTCTGGGTCGTGACCTGGACGTTGCCGATGGGGCGGATGCCCGTGTCGACGACGACGCCGCGGATGACCCCGGTCGTGTCGGTGGCCTTCACGTCGATGCCGGCGGCGTTGGCGTCCAGGCCGTCGGCGGCCGTCTTTGCGGCTTTCCCGGAGCACCCGGCCAGGGAGGCGGAGGCGACCAGGAGGAGCAGGGCAAGGCGTGTCATGCGCATGGGCCCCCCGCCCCGCCGCCGGAATTAAGGATTATGGCCGGGTCCCTGGAATCCCGCTGGAATCAGGCAGGAAGCTTGGGCTCGCCGTCGCGCCAGAACAGGTAGCCGGGGGGCGGCTCGAACCCGTAGCAGAGCACGAAGAAGGCGTCGAACTCCTGCTCGAAGGCAGCACCCACCACGCCTTGGACGCTGGTGCGGCTGACGCCGGCCTCGAAGTAGAGGTGCCGCCAGTCGCCCACCATGTCGGCGTCGGTGCCGTTGAGGTCGTTGACGAGGGGCGATGCGCCGCGGGCCGAGCCGAGGATGCTGGTGGGGTAGTCCTTCGTGTTGTAGAACACGTTGAACAGCATCTCGCCGCCCGCGGGGTTCGAGGATTCCCATTGCATCGTGGTCTGCACCCAGCGCACGCCCTGCGTGGTGTTGTAGACGGTGTGCGACGCCTCGTCCGCGACCGGGGTCCCCGTCACCGGCGCCTCGCAGGGCGTGAAGAGGCCGCCCGTGACCGGGGTCGCGACGTTGGCGGAGCACTCCAGGAACCCCTTGAAGTGGTAGACCTCCAGCTTCGGCTTCACGATGACCGCGGCCACCAGCTGGATGCGCGTCACCGGCGGCAGGCCGGGCAGGTCCAGCACCTCGACGCGCGTCTGCGAATCGTCGTACCCGGAGCGGTGCGTCCGCAGGAAATAGGTGCCCGGGGCGAGCCCCGTGAACGAGAACTCCCCCACCTCGCTCGTGTTGGCCGACAGGGTCGCGGTCTTGGCCTGCGTGGTCACCAGCACGCCCGCGAGGGGACGCACGCCGGGATCCACGACGAGGCCACGCACGATTCCGCCCTCGGCCGCAACGCTGGCTCCAGTGGCGGTCCCGCCGGCGGGGCCGTCGTCCGCTTGGGCGTGGGGCGGTGGCGCGCCGCCGCACCCGGCCAGGAGCGTCGCTGCGCAGATGGCGAGGGCCAGGGTCCGCAGCACGGCTGGAAGGCCGCGCCGCGGCGGATAAGCCATTTGGCGGTCGGGCGACGGGACAGCTCGGGCCAGGCTTCGGGCTGGAACCTGTCAGATTCTAGGCGGGGACCTTGGCGTCGCCGTCCTTGCTGAAGCGGTAGCCTTCCGGCGGCTGGAAGCCGTAGAAGACCTGTGTGTAGATGGTGAAGTCCTGCTCCAGCGTGAGGCCGGCGCGGCCCATGGACTCCGCCGTGCCCGAGTTGAACACGCGGATGTAGACGTCGGTGGAGTTGCCGATGCCGATCTTCTGGATGTCCTCCGGGCCCGCCGCAAGCAGCAGGGGCGAGACGCCGCTGACCTCGTGGTCGCAGTAGAGGGTCTCGCCGCAGTCGTAGGAATACATGAGGCTCAGGTCCGTGCCGAGGGCCTGCGTGGACTGCCAGACCATCTCGCTCTGGACCCAGCTGGGGACGCGCGCGACCTGGTAGTGGACCTGGGTGTTGTCGTTGGTGACGTTCGGGCTGCACGGCACGGGGTCGAGACCGCACGTGGCCTCGTTCGGGACGGAGCAGAGGGCGGCGCCGACGACGACGAAGGTGCCGGAGCACTCGATGATGCCCTTGAAGACATACGACTCGAGGTACGGCTTCGTGGAGGGGTTGGCCTCCATGGAGATCTTGGCCAGCGGGGGGTTGGCGTCGTTGGCCGTGACCTCGGCGCTGGTGCCGACCGTGT
Organism: Thermoplasmatota archaeon; assembly: GCA_035526765.1. Lineage (GTDB taxonomy): Archaea > Thermoplasmatota > E2 > JACPAO01 > JAHFTW01 > JAHFTW01. Next base: position 164,989 of record DATLBS010000010.1, read on the forward strand.
TGAAGCCCAGCTTGGTGGCGGTCACGAAGTAGGTGCCCGGCGGCAGACCCTCGAAGCCGAAGCCGCCGTTGGCGATGCTGTCGGTCGTCATGGTGCGGTCGCCGACCTTGAGGCTGAGGTGGACGTTGGCCAGCGGGCGGACGGCGGTGTCGACCACGACGCCGCGGATGATGCCCGTGGTGGCCGTGGGGGCGACGTCGATGCCGTCGACGCCGGTGGTGCCCGAGTCGTCGGTCGCCTTCGTGGCGCACCCCGCGAAGGCGACGGTCACGAGGGTGAGCGCGAACAGGCTCAGGCGGATTGGGCTCATCCTCCTTTTCTTGGAGCGGGGGCCTATATCCCCCTTTCCCCGTCTCTCGATGGACGTTCGCGGTGCTGCTTTAAAGTCCCCCAAAAGGCCTTACGCGGGAGGCTTGGGTTCGCCATCGGCGCTGAAGCGGTAGCCCGCTGCCGGCACGAAGCCGTAGAAGACGTGCGTGTAGATGGTGAAGTCCTGCTCGATGGTGGCGCCGATGCCGCGGGGGCAGCGCTTGCCGACGGGCTGGGGGAGGTCCGGGGCGCAGGTGCCAGGGGGCGGGGCGGTGGCGTCGTTGTATGTGTTGAAGACGCGGATGTAGATGTCCGTGGAGTTGCCCATGCCGACCTTCGCGATCGCGGTGTCGTTGGCGGCCAGCAGCAGCGGCGAGGTGCCGCGCACCTGGTGGTCGCACAGCAGCGTCTCGCCGCAGTCCCAGGAGTAGGCGAGGCTGAGGGATTCGCCCAATGCCTGGGTGGACCTCCACACCATCTCGCTCTGGACCCAGTCCGGCACGCGGATGGGTTGGTAGTGGACCTGCGTGTTGTCGTTGGTGAGGTTGTCCATGACGATGTTGGGCAGGGCGCAGGCGGCGGCCCCGACGACGACGGTCGTCACGGAGCAGTCGATGAAGCCCTTGAAGACGTAGGGCTCCACGAAGGGCCGGCTGCTCGGGTCGGCCTCGAGGCTGATGCGGGTCAGGGGAGGGTTCGAGTCGCCCGCCTTGACCTCGGCGCTCACCTGGATCGACTTGAAGCCCGGCTTGACGGCCTTGATGAAGTAGGTGCCCGGCTCGAGGCCCTGGAACCCGAAGCCTCCCGTGGCGGTGGAGTTGGTGTGCAGCACCCTGTCGCCGGTGGCGCGCAGGGCCAGCTCGACGCCCGCGAGGGGGCGGACGGCGGTGTCGACGACGAGGCCGCGCACGACGCCGGTGGTGGCCGTGGCGACGACCTCGACGCCCAGGGGAGTGTCGCTGGGCTGGTCGGAGGCTCCCTTCGAGGCGCAGCCCGCGAGGGCGGTTCCGCACAGCAGCAGGGCCAGGAGGAGGCGCGGGCCGGTCATCGCCTGGACCTGGAGGGAGGGTTATTTGATGGTTTTGGACGCGGCCGACAAATCCTCGCAGACCCGCGAAACCCATGAAACGAGGGGCTGGCCCGGCTTCACGAGGTTGCGCTCCACGCGGAGGACCCACCTCTGCGCGCTTTCCGCGACATCCGCGTGCAGGCCCCCCTCACGCCCAAGAAGGCACGTTGCAGGAAAAGGGGAGAAGGCGAGGAAGGAGGAAGGCGACCGCGCAGGCGGCCTCCGACTACGCGCGCCGGCGCAGGACGACCGCCGAAAGGCCAAGCAAGCCCAGCAGCCCCACGGCGCCGGGCCCCGGGACCCCAAGCACGGGGCTGGAGGTGCGCGTGGCCGACGGCTGCACCACGAAGCAGCCGCCCTTGACTTGCGCATCGGGGTTGGGCGCCTGTCCACCACACGCCGTGATCACGCCTTGCTTGCCGTCCTTGCCGACGCCGAACTGGGCCACGCCCTTGGCGACGGCACTGCCCTGGTCGTTCTTGACCTCCAGGGTGATGGTGTAGACTCCCTCCTTCGAGCCATGGTAGGGCCACACGTAGGTCACGTCGACGGCCTGGGTGTGGTGGTCGTGCTCATGGGTGCGCTGCACGACGGCGGCACGGTAGACGCCGTTGACGGGGCCGTTGGGGCCGGCGATGGCGAGTTCGATGCCGCCCGCGGTCTCGTCGACGTCGTAGTTGCCCCAGGGGGAGTTCTCGGACGTGTGGATGACGAGGTCGTCGCCCACGAACTGCGGGTGCATGTACTCGATGCGGACCGCGTTCAGGATGGCGAGCTCGATGCGGGGGCGGTGGTCGCGGTCGGTTCGGGTGTTGACGAAGTTGGGCATGAGGTAGCCCTTGTCCGGGTCCTCGCAGCCGGGGGTGCCGGACTGGACGAAGAGGTCGATGCGCACGGAGTACCCGAGGTCCTTCGGGATCGTGTGCATCTGGTACTTCAGCGGGATCCTGAAGCCGTACACCGTCGCGTCGGCGGGCGGCGTCCCCGGCTCGACCGTCAGCTGCTGGTCGTCGTAGCCAGGCATGGAGGGAGTGGCGGCGCCGGCGAGGGTCATCGGGTCGGTGGAGCCCTGCGCGATGATGGGGCCCGAGTTGTAGCCCTCGTCGTTGAGGGTGATCGTCTCTCCGCCGCGGATGGTGGCCCGCGCCACGACGTTGGGGATGACCGGGTCGACGGAGTTCTCGCCACGCGAACCGGTGAACGTCGTGATGTACCAATAGATGTAGGGCGTCACGGCGGGGTCGAGGTCCACGTCGAAGGAGAGTCCGCGCTCGGGGTGGATGCGGGGCTGGCCGTCGCCGTTGGTGAAGTTGTATTCCACGTAGCCCGGGCTCGACCAGCCGTAGTAGGTGGTCAGCCGCTTGTCGGTCTGACCCTTCGTCGCGTCATTCTGCGGCAAGCAGCTCAGGGAGGAGTTGGCGATGCCGAACCCGCTGTCGGCCGTGTAGTCGAGGGCGGGCATCTGCGTGTTGATGGGGAAGTCCTGGTTCGTGCCCACGTGGAAATACAGCTTCGTGGGCGCCGAGACGGCAGGGTTCGAGATGCCTGGCGCAGCGGTTTGCGCGCCCGCGGCGGGGACGCAGGCCGCGACGGCCAGGAGGGTCAGCATGGCAAGGGTCGGTGCGTTGGACATGGCACTCGGACGCCACGCCACCTCGGCGAGAATAAGCGTATCGGACCGATGGAGCAACTGTCGCAAGGAAGAAGCACCTCGCCAGACGCCGCAAAAGAACGCCACGCACGACCAGCCGCAGAGCCGCCACCACGACCAGCCGCAGAGAACGCAGAGCTTGGGGAGGTTGCCGATGTTGTCGTCGTCGGCTAGCCGACGAGATTTGTTGTCACCCGACACTACCTCTGCGGACTCTGCGACCTCTGCGGACGGTAGGCGCGAAGCTGGCGTAAGGAAACAAGACAAAAGAAAAGAAGGAGGGAGAGGAGAAGGAAACGGTACCCGGCTAGGCCTTGCGGCGGACCAGGACGGTCGCGACGCCGATGACGCCGAGGAGGCCGACCAGCTCGAGGTTGGGGCTGGACTTCACGGGGCCGGTGAGGGCGTTGCCGTTGGTGTCCTGCAGCTCGTCGATGCACTTCTGGTTCGAGTCCGCCTTGTCGTTCAAGCCCAGGTTGCCGCACTTCGTGACCTTGAGGTCCTTGCCGATCTGGAACAGGGCCACGCCAGAGGCGGACGAGGTGCGCTGGTCGTTCGTGACCTTTAGGCCAATCTCGTAGTTGCCGTCGGCGGCGTTCAAAGACTTGTACGGCCAGACGAAGGTGACGTCCACGGCCTGGGTGTGGTGGTCGTGCTCATGGTAGCGCTGCACGACGGCGGCGCGGTACACGCCGTTCACGGGGCCGTTGGGTCCGGTGATTGTCAACTCGATGCCGCCGGAGGTCTCGTCGACGTCGTAGTTGCCCCAGGGGGAGTTCTCGGACGTGTGGATGACCATGTCGTCACCGACGAACTGCGGGTGCATGTACTCAATGCGGACCGCGTTCAGGACGGCGAGCTCGATGCGGGGGCGGTGGTCGCGGTCGGTGCGAGTGTTCACGAAGTTGGGCATGATGTACCCCTTTTGCGGGTCCTCGCAGCCAGCGGTGCCCGGCTGGATGAAGAGGTCGATGCGCACGGAGTACCCGAGGTCCTTCGGGATTGTGTGCATCTCGTACTTCAGCGGGATCTTGAAGCCGTACACCGTCGCGTCGCCGGGGGGCGTGCCGGGCTCGACAATGACCTCGTTGGCGTCGAAGGAGGGGTTCACCAGCGGCGTGGCCGCGCCCGCAAGCGTGACGGGCTTGGTGGAGCCCTGCGCGATGACCGGGCCCGAGTTGTAGCCCTCGTCGTTCAGGGTGATCTTCTCGCCGCCGCGGATGGTGGCGCGGGCCACGACGTTGGGAATCACGGGGTCGACGGAGTTCTCGCCGCGGGCACCAGTGAAGGTGGTGATGTACCAGTAGATGTAGGGCTGGACGTTGGGGTCGAGGTTCACGTCGAAGGAGAGGCCGCGCTCGGGGTGGATGCGGGGCCCGCCGTTCTCGGTGATGTTGTACTCCACGTAGCCGGGACTCGACCAGCCGTAGTAGGTGGTCCAACGCTTGTCGGTCTGACCCTTGGTCTGGTCGGTCTGCGGCAGGCAACTCAGCGACGTGGTGGCCAGGCCGATGCCGTTGTCGGCCTTGTAGTCCACGGCGGGCATCTGGGTGTTGATGGGAAAGTCCTGGTTCGTCCCCACGTGGAAGTAGAGGTTCGTCGGGGAGGACGTCGAAGGGTTTGTGATGCCCGGCGTGGCCGCCGCGTTCACGTTCGGGATCGTCGCCGCCACCGTCAGCAGGGCGAGCAGGATGAGAGGTCGTGCGTTGGACATGGGCACTCAGCCTGCGACGACTTCCGCCAGCCAATAAACCTTGTGGCCGGTTCCAGGAAGTTTTCCTCCTGGTGCGACAAGCCCGCATGGCAAGAAAAGCGACCTGCCGGACGAATGGGTCCACGCAAGGCACCCCTAGCCACGGAGAGCACAGAACACACGGAGATTGCAGCTGGAAATGCCTCGCTCCGTGGTCTCCGTGCCCTCCGTGGCTGGTCCGGCCTTGCCCCTACCCCTTCACCACGCCCACCGGACGCATCCGGCATGCTTTGCGGGCCAACCCGGCCAGCTCCACGGAATCGACGACCTGGCTCACGTCCTTGTACGCCTCCGGGGCCTCCTCGGCCGCCACCTCGGGCGTGGCGGCGCGCACCCGGATGCCGTCGCGCTCCCACAGCAGGCGCAATAGCTCGCCGCCGCGCCACGTGCGCGAGGCCTGGCTGCGGCTCATCTTGCGGCCGGCGCCGTGGCAGCACGACCCGAACGAGGTCGTCATGGCGCCCGGCGACGCCGCGAGGAGGAAGCTCATGCGGCCCATGTCGCCCGGCACCATGACGGGCTGCCCGACGGCCCGGTACGGCGCCGGCACGTCGGGGTGGCCGGGCCCGAACGCCCGGGTGGCCCCCTTGCGGTGCACGCACACCTTGGCGCGGCGGCCGGTGCCGGGGATGGTGTGCTCCTCCATCTTCGCGATGTTGTGGCACACGTCGTACAGAACCGAGACGTCGGGGCCGTCCGGCCCTGCCCCGAAGAGGCGGCCCAGCGTGCGGCGGGCGAGGGTCGTGATGACGCAGCGGTTGACGAAGGCGAAGTTGGCGGCGGCCGCCATGGCGCCGAGGTACCGGTCCGCCTCGGGGGTCCCAAGGGGCGCGCAGGCCAGCTGGCGGTCGGGGAGCTGGATGCCGCGGCGCGCGGCCATGGGCTGGAGGTCCTTCACGTGGTCCTCGCAGATCTGGTGCCCGAGGCCGCGGCTGCCGGTGTGGATCATGACCAGCACCTGCCCCGGCTCGACCCCGTAGGCCTTGCACGCGTCGAGGTCCCACGTCTTGTCGACCACCTGCAGCTCGATGAAGTGGTTGCCGGAGCCCAGCGACCCGAGGCTGCGCTTGCCGCGCAGGCGGGCGCGTTCGTGCACCTGCCGGGAGTCCGCGCCCGCGATGGAGCCCTTGTCCTCCATCATCTGCCGGTCCTGTTCCGTGGCCCAGCCGTTCTCGACGGCCCATTGGCCGCCGCCGTCCAGGATGCCGGCGAGGTCCGCGTCGGAGAGCTCGAGCCCGCCCTTCGAGCCCATGCCGCAGGGCACGGCGTCGAAGAGGGCGTCCACGACCTCCGGGAGGCGGGGGCGCAGCTCCTTCTCGGTGAGGCCGGTGCGCAGCAGGCGCACGCCGCAGTTGATGTCGAAGCCGACGCCGCCCGGCGACACCACGCCCCCCTCGTTGGGATCGAAGGCCGCCACACCGCCGATGGGGAACCCGTACCCCCAGTGGATGTCCGGCATGGCGAGGCTGTGCCCGACGATGCCAGGGAGCGACGCGACGTTGGCCACCTGCTCGGGCGCCATGTCGTCCTGGATGTGGGCCAGAAGCAGCGGGTCCGCCACGATGCGTCCGGGCACGCGCATGCGCAGGGTGCCGTCCTTGCCGGTGTAGTCCGCGGGGATCTCGTGGATGCCTGGGGCCACTTGGCGCAGGGGGCCGCTCCAGCTCAAGGGGCGGCGCAAGGGCGGCAGGCGTTTCTGCTTTCGGTTCTGTCCGTTCGCGTCGACCGCCCGGCTCCGGGCCTGCTGTCCAGCCTTGCATTTTTGGTGAACCCGCAAGAAGACTTTTCATGCAGGCGGGTGTCGAACGACCCATGCGGATGTCGGGGCCCGTCATGGCCGCCCTAGTGTTCTCGGCGGCCCTTGCCGGCTGCAGCGCCAAGTCGGCCTCCACGCCGGCGGACGAGCTTGCCGAGGCGGCCGGCGCCCTCGACGTCCATGCCACGAGCACCACGGGCGTCATCCGGGGCGTCGTCGTGGACACGGCCATCCGCCCCATCGGTGGCGTCCGGGTCTCGGTGCAGGTGCAGGGCGTGGCCCGCAACACGACGACGACGGCCGCAGGCGCCTTTGGGTTCGAGGACCTCCCCGAGGGGACCTATTTCCTGCAGGCCCACAAGCGCGGGTTCGCCGACACGCAGACCAGCGCCGGCGTCGAGGCCGGGGTCTCCGACCCGCCCATCGTGAAGGTGCAGATGCTTGCGGACGCCTCGACGCAGCCCAGCTTCGACCTCTACCACTTCAGGGGCTTCCTGCAGTGCAACGTGGCGGTCCCGCTCTTCTTCTTCCCCTGCGAGGCCCCCTTCTATGGCTCCGTGGGCAATGACGACTTCTCCGCCTCCTACAACGTGACCGGCAACGTGACCTGGGTGCACACCAGCCTGGTCTGGACGCCCACGCAGCCGGTCGGCACCGAGCTGTACATGAACGTCGGCACCCCCGAGGAGGAGATCGTCGGGTACACCGGCGGCCCCTCCCCGCAGGTGGTCGACATCAGTGGCAAGGATGCGACCCAGTTCGAGGACGGCGTGGTCGTCATCGAGGTGTCCGGCAACGGCGAGCAGGGCCTCGCGGGGGCCGAATTGAACCAGGACTTCGACGCCTACGTCGTCGTCTTCCACGGCTTCGAGCCCCTCGAGGGATACAGCTACTGGAAGGACGGCGAGCCGAAGATCCCTGAGTGAGTCCTGCGCCGTGGGATCTGTGGCTGGGTAGGCGACGAGGCCTACTCGATGCCCATGTTCTCGGCGTCGCCGACGGCGCCAAGGGCGCCTTGCGCGTTGACGAACAGGCAGGGCCCCAGGTCGTCAAGCTCCAGGACGCCGTCCAGCTTGCGCCCCGCCAGCAGCTGGCAACGCGTGATGCCGATGGGGGCGACGAAGTGGCCGCCGTCCTTCAGCTGGTCCGCGAGGGCCGGCGGGACGTTGGGGATGGCGCACGTCACATAGATGGCGTCGTAGGGGGCCCCTGCGGCCCAGCCCTCCGCGCCGTCGCCCTCGTGGACCTCGAGGCGCACCTTGGCGGCCTTGAGGTTCTTGCGCGCAAGCTCCACCAGCTCGGGCAGGAACTCGACGGTGTCGACGTGGCCGGCGTCGCCCACGACCCGGGCGACGATGGCGGCGTGGTACCCGACGCCGGTCCCGATCTCGAGGACCTTCTGGCCCGCCTCCAGCTGCAGGGCGGTCGTCATCATGGCGACCATGTGCGGCGCGGACACCGTCTGGCCGAAACCGATGGGCAGCGGCCGGTCCTCGTAGGCGGCGGCGCGCAGCTCGGGCGGGACGAAGAGGTGGCGCGGCACCGACAGCATGGCCTCCTCGAGGCGGGGATCGTTGAGGTAGCCGCCGGACTCGAGCTCCGCCAGCATGGCCTCGCGCTCCTCCAGGCGCTCCGTCACGTCCTGCATTCCAGGCCTTGATGACCCCGAGCGGGAAAAGGTTGTGGCAGGGCGCATGGCTCTGGTCCGGTCTCGTCGCCATGGAACCGATCCGCGCATTTGCGCTCTCCTGAACGCGGCCAGGCAGCGCAGGGCTTACTTCGGGGCCATGGAGCCGACCCGGGCGTTTGGGCCCCGACTGGACGCAGATTCCGCAGAGATTGAGACAACAAGGCCGGCTGACTCGCGTTGGTCTGGCTGGCCAGCAGGCCATTGCGCAGATCGTGTTGGCTCGTCAGGGGAAACAGGCAACCCAATCTGCGGAATGGCGAACCAGGCCTCGCCGGCGGTGGTCGCAGGCCCAGGACGATTCCAAAAGGTTCTGCGGAATCTGTGGACCCCCCACACTGGGCAAAGCGATCCTGCGATGCCGGGCCAGCTGCATCCTATATCGCTGCCGGCCGCTGCAGCAGCTCCGCGACCTTCTCCTCCACGACGCGCGCGGGGGCGTCCGGGATGGAGAGCAGCTGCGTGGTGCCGGCCTGCCCCTTGCCGCTCATGCGGCTCACGATGAAGCCGCCGTCCCGGAGCTGGTTGAGGTACTTCCAGAACTGGGTGTGCGCGCGCGGCTCCTCGCCGTGCTCCTCGCACACGAGCTTGTAGGCGTCCTCGACGCCGCCCGTGGTGGCGTAGGCGCCGCCCTCGCGGCGCAGGCGGCGGGCGAGGGCGAGGAGCGTGAGCAGGACGTGGCGGGGCAGGTTCTGCAGCTTGCTGGTCGTGATGTAGGAGTAGGAGTCCGCCTTGGCGGCGCGGACCTCCTCGGGGCCGACCGTGGACTTGCCCTCGTCGTCGGCCAGCTGGCCGGCCTTCTGCAGGACCTCGATGGCGAGGCGGGCGTTGCCCTCCGGGGCCGCGATGTCGGCGACCAGGCAGGCGGTGTCGCCGTCGACGGCGCCAGGCTGGAAGGCCAGCTCGACGCGCTGCTGCACGATCCTCTCCAGCTGGTTGGAGGGGTAGGGGGCGACCTGGACGACGTTGGTCTGCTTGAAGGTGGACAGGGCGGCGGCATCGAGGAGGGGGAGGACATTCTCCTGCGAGATCATCAGCAGGCTGACGCCGGCCCAGCCGGGGCCCACCTCGTCGTTGAAGCGGGTGAGGTCGTAGACCAGGTTGCTGCCGTCGTTCCGGAGGAGCGCGTCGACCTCGTCCAAGATGACGAGGAGGTGGACGCCCTTGCGGTCGAGGTTCTTGCGGAGGTCGCTGAGCATCTCGCCGACGCTGAAGCCGCGGTCGGGGTAGTTGGCATCGAAGTGGTTGAGGATGCCCAGCATGGCGAGGCCTGCCGACTTGCGCTTGCGGCAATTGATGTGGACCGTCTCCAGGCGCTTGCCGTGGCGGGTCGTGAGGACGGCCGCGAGGTGGCGGGAGAAGTGCTTGGCCAGCGCGGTCTTGCCGGTGCCGACGGGGCCGTGGACGAGGGCGTGCTCGCGGGTGGCGCCGAGGGTGAGCCCCTTGTAGATGCCGGAGAGGGCGCGGATGGCGTCCTCGCGGCCGGGCAGGGAGTCGGGCACGTAGTCGAAGTCCAGCTTCGAGAGGTCCTTGAAGACCGTCGGACCCCCCAGCTCCTCCTCCACCAGGCTCATCGCGTGCATGAGTTGGTCCAGGGATAAGAGGCCTATAGTCCAGGCCGGGGGGTGGGTGAAAGTGCTCGCTTCGTCGACGCGGCCGAAAGGTCTTCCTCCCCCCGGGGCGTTCCAGGCGCATGGTTGGCCGGTCCGTCGCCGTCGTGCTCGCGTTGGTGTTCGTCCTTTCGGGATGCGCAGGGAAGCCCGACCCTGCCAAGGATCCCCCCATCGGCGACCTGCAGGTGAAGGCCACCGAGACGACCGGCGTGATCCGCGGCCTCGTGGTGGACGACGCCATCCGGCCCCTGGCCAACGCCACCGTGAAGGTCTCCCCGGGAAACCAGACCACCACGACGAACGGCAACGGCGCCTTCGGCTTCGAGGGGCTGGCCCCCGGCACCTACTTCCTCAACGCCGCCAAGAAAGGATACACCTCCGTGCAGCAATCCGCCTTGGTCGTGGCGGACGTGGACGAGCCGCCCCTGGTGCGCATCATGGTGAGCCAGCTGGCCAGCAGCAAGCCCTACCACGACGTCATCAAGTTCAATGGCAACCAGGCCTTCGCGGTGACGGCTTTCCTGCCCCACACGGGCGTCCTGAACGACCATCCCAGGTTCGTGTCGTCGGTGTTCCTGTTCAACGGCACCTTCGTCTCGAGCTTCGAGTACTCCCCCAGCCCCACCTGGGAGCAGAACCTCATCGTGTGGGAGCCGAAGACCGCCTTGGCCGCCGGCCTCCAGGTGGACCAGTGCGTCTACCTCAAGGACTCCGACAAGTGCCTGTTCAGCAACTCCACGTGGGGGCCTTCGCCCATCATCATGGACTCGGACGCCAAGCTGCAGCAGGTGTTCGCCGGCAACTCCAGCGGCCTCGTCGAGGACCTCACCGTCTGGTCCAGCGGCGCCACCGGCATGAACCCGGACGCGGACCTCGGCATCGCGGCGGACCAGGACTTCCACATCTTCACGGTGCACACCTACAATTACCGGCCCCCGGCGGGTTACCGCTTCGACAAGGACGGCGAGCCGGTGGATCCCATCGGAGGCTAGGCCGACCGCTCCAAGCCCGCCAGGGCTTCAGCGCAACGTTTAGGCCGCCTTGGCGGCATGGCACGGCATGGTTGGTCGAGGGGCCGCTGTCTTCTTGTTCCTGATGGGCGCCATCCTGGCAGGTTGCGCATCGACCCCTCGCGGCTCCGGCACGCAGCAGGACCCGCAGGACGCCTCGGTGCAGGCCACGGCGACCACCGGCATCATCCGCGGCATCGTCGTGGACCCCGCCATCCGCCCCTTGGCTGGAGTGTCCATCCTGGTGCGTCCCGGCAACGCGACCGCGACGACCAACGGCGCTGGCAGCTTCGGCGTGCAGGGCCTGGCGCCGGGGACCTACTTCGTCACGGCCTCCAAGCCGGGCTTTGACGGCACGCAGCAATCCACCGAGGTCGTGGCGGACCGGAACGACCCCCTCCCCCTTCGCATCCTCCTACAGGCCAAGCCTGGCACGGCGCCGTACCATGATGTCACGAAGTTCCGCGGCTACCTGGCAAGCAGCTCCGTCGTGGACACTCCCGTGGGTCCGGTCGCAAGTTCGAGCTCCACCGATGTCCTGGGCAACAACGGCACCTTCAGCGACTACTTCGCGTACTCGCCGAACCCGATGTGGCAGCAGAGCGTCATGGTGTGGTCCGCGAACCAGGCGGCCACGACGAACCTACGGCTTGACGAATGCATCGCGGTGGAGGCCACCGAGTTCGGCTGCAGTGACCCTGTCGCGTTCACCAATACCACGGCGGGCGCCTCCCCGCTCATCGTCACCGCTGACGCAAAGATGATGCAGGCGCTGGCCGGCAACGAGACCCTCAAGGATTCTCGCATCGTGTGGTCGGCTGGCTCGGTCACCGGAGGCCCCGTGGACATCGGGTACGCCTTCGACCAGGAATTCACCCTCTTCACGGTGCACACGTACAACTACGCCCCACCGGCAGGGTACAGGTTCGACAAGGACGGCGAACCCATCGATCCCGTGACGTGAACTAGGGCCGCTCCGCCTCCAGCATCCGGCCAAGCGTCGCCAACGCCGCCTCCCGCCCCGAGGGGTAGGCTTCCACCTTGAGGCGCAGCTGCACGCAGTCCTCGCCCTGCGTCAGCTCCAGGCGCCCCTGGTAGGCCGCCTGCTTGTCCAGGCGCACGTAGAGCACGCCGTCGTCGTCGGTGCGCGCCTCCAGCGTCGCCAGCAGCCGCGCACGGGCGCCGGGGACCGCAAGGACGCGTCCCAGCACGTCGCGCAGCGGCCGGCTCTTCTCCAAGGTGGCCTCCAGCACGTGGCTGGTGAGGCCGTGGTGGGTCTCCATCTGCGTGTCAACGACCGGGTCGGACCCGGAGGGGAGCGACCCGCTGGACTCCGGTTGGGCCGCCGGGGCCGCTTGGGCGCCGGCCACGAACGCCACGGCGCGCCGGACGCGCTCCACGTCCTCCGTCGGATGGGCGACGGCGCGCAGCCTCAGCCAATGGTACCGGAAGGTCTCGCGGGCCGCCAACGGCCGGGGCAGGGCGGTCGCCGTCATGAGCGTGCCGCGCGCGGGGGGGCCTGCGCCAGGGGAGCAGCACGAGGGGGGCCAAGAGGCCGCCACCGATGAGGATCACCTGCATCGGCGTCGGCATGGACGCGGGGGTGGCCGTTGCGGCGACGCCGTCGGCGGCCCGCGCGAGGGGGAGCTCCATCACCCAGCCGATGCCGGCCCATGCCAGTGCAGCCCACCGCAGGGTCATGGCGGCGGGTCGGGGCGCAGGGGTCTAGGGGGTTCAGGGACAAGGTTGCAGGTGCAGGGGAAGGACACGAACATGCATGGGCCGATCTCGGGGCCAATCCATGCCAGGCGGAGCGAGCCCTAGCCATCCAGGAGGCTGCGCTGCCGTGGTCCCTTGCGGCCCTCCACCTGCCGCTGCGGGGCCGACTTGAGGGTGGCGTCGCCGCCGGTGAAGGCGTAGGGCGGAAGGTCCAGGGTCTTGCCCGCCAAGAGGTCGGCGACCGTCATGCACTGCAGCCGTGGGTACTTGCGCTCACCGTCGTACACCTGCACGGACATGGATCCAGCGGCCAAGGTGTCTTCCCGCATGTTCCGGGTCGGTTCCGCCAAACTCAGCAGGACGCCGAAGTCTACCTGTTCTCGCTCGATGGTCCCCCGCAAGTCGCGCACGGAATTGGCGGGGATCTTGCCTCCCGCCTTCACCGAGAAAATGACCTCCCGTTTCATCGAGCCCTTTCCACTGCGCTCGAAGAAGACACGACGCCCATCGATGCCGCGGTCCGCTCCCTTCCTCTCCTCCACGGGTCGCGCCCCCACGAGGCCGAGGGCCCACCATTGGAATTGGTAAGGGTCCTTCTTCGCCAACTCCATCGCCCCGTCGAGAGTGGTCGGCTCGCCGATGACGTCGTAATCCTTGCCGGCCTCCACCCCGAACCCGGTCAACCGGTGCTTCATGAGGCTGATGGCAAGGTGCGTGATGTCGATGCCGACCCAGTTCCGCTTGAGGCGTTGCGCGACGGCGACGGCGGTCCCGCATCCGCAGAAAGGATCGAGGACGACATCGCCTTCGTTCGAGGATGCCTGGATGATGCGTTCGAGGAGGGCTTCGGGCTTCTGGGTTGGATACCCCAGTCGTTCCCCCGCGGTGGGCCCGAGCCCTATGTCGGTCCAGATGTCCTGCAGCGCTGGAGGTTCGACCTCCTCAAGGTATTCCTTGAGCCCGTCCTTGCGTGGCCTGCCGTCTTTCTGCAGCAGGATCAGGCCCGCAGAGTAGAGGCGCTCCAGCTCTTCCTTGCTGAACCTCCATTGCCGGTCGGCGCCGGGGTGCGTACCCCGCCACTCATAGGTCCGGCTTTCCGAGAAATGAGGGGCAGTCAGATTCTCGGCTTTGAAGGCGCCCCGTTCGTCGCGGCCCTTGTAACGCGCCAATTGTTCATCCGAATGCAAGCCATCCAGGCGATTGAATGTCTTTGCCGGGGTCTTGGAATAGTACAGGATCTTGTCTGCGATTCTTCCAAAACGCTTTGGATCGTTGTGGGCCGTGGTCCGCTTCCACGTGATTTCGTTGAGGAAGCGTTCTGGCCCGAAGATGGCATCCATCACGAGCTTCAGGTAATGACTGGCCGTTGAATCGCAGTGCAGGTAGATGGAGGCCGTGGGCTTCATCACCCGCCGCAGCTCGACCAAGCGCGGCGCCATCATGGTGAGGTACGCCATCATGTCGTTCATGCCCAGGAAACCCAGCAGCGCGTCCATCAGGTCGCCTAGCTTGTCTCCCCTTTCGATGAGCTCGTCCAGTTGCCGGCGGGCGTTGGCGTCGAAGTGCCAGGTGTCCTCGAAGGCCTTGATCTGCGCCGGCGCATCGGTGCCATCCTGGCCCTTGAACAGCACGTTGTAGTCCTGGTTTGAGTTGAACGGCGGGTCGAGGTACACCAGGTCGACGCTTTCGTCCTTCAGGTGGCGACGCATCACGTCCAGGTTGTCGCCGTAGTACAGGGTGTTCTTCACGGCCGCCGGGGCCCAAGGAACGGGTGGGGCGCTTTACGCCGGCACGGGATTAGCCCACAATGTGCTAAACACGATTCTGGGCTTTGTCCCGACCCCGATTCCCCATCATGGCCCGTCGCAGCGCCAACATCCCCGACCCCCGCCTGGTCGACGCGCGCAACCGGGTCGCGCTCTCGAAGGAGGCCATGCGCGCCCTGGACGTCGTGCCTGGTGAGTACGTGACCTTCGAGGTGGACGAGCACGGGGGCGTCCGGCTGCTGAAGCTGAGCATCGGGATCGCCTCGCCCCGCCGGCCCCCGTCGTCGCGCTCGTCCGCATAGGCCAGCAGATGTCCGGTTTCGGGGGAGCCCCCCAAGCCTCCTTCCCCTGCCGCGCGTTCGTGCACGCAGAGGACGGGAGTGGGCGGAGTGGGCACCGGAGTCGGCAACGGGACAGGCACAGGGCGCAGGCGGAGGGCCGGGGATGGCGCGGCGTACGGGCAAGGTTCCTGACCCGAGGCTCGTGGATGCCCGGCACAGGGTGTCCGTCCCGCGGGCCGTGCTGCGCGCCCTGGAGGTGCAGGCTGGGGACTATGTGGCCTTCGAGGTGGAGATGGACGGCCAGGTGCGGCTTCGCAAGCTGAGTCTGACCTTCGCGTCTGCGCCCCCACCATGAACTGCAGCGCCCGGCACGCTTTTTCTAGGCTGAAACCTCGAAACGGTTGCCGCAAGTCTTGCAGCGGTGGGGCTCACCGACGCTATGTTTGCCCCCGCAGTGGTGCCGCCCGTCCTTGCGGGTCGGGCAGGATTCCGCCCCGTGGACGGCGCAGAGATTGAGGTCGCGGGGGGCGTCCATGGCGGAGTCCTTGGTCAAACGACAAGCAGGCGGCTCAGCAGCGCGGGGAGGTAGCCTGACGGGCTTGGAGGGTCCAGACGGCGGCGGCCCTGGCGGGTCAGGTGGAGGTCGCCGAATGATTCCCCCTCCGGCCCGCCACTGCGAGCCCTTTTCCTGTTGCCGGAGACGAAGCCGTGGCCTGACACCCAGGAGACGAAGCCTGGGGTTCGTCCAAGGCGCAGGGTTTGAAGTCCTCGACGGACGAGCCGTGAAGGACGGACAAAGTCAGACCATCGACCCATCGGTCGCCACGTAGCGAGAAGTTCCAGATCGCCGGCACCTCCGACGGCGGCGCGTACCACGGCCAGATCGAGTTGGGGTTCCTGTTGGATGAACGATGGATTCGGCCCCCAACGAACCACAGATTTCACAGAGGCCCACTACGTTCTGCGGAATCTGAGCAATCTGAGACTAGCGGGCGACGTGCCCCTGTCTCAGATTTCACGGATTTCACAGATTGGCGTAACCTGGGGTGAGAACAACTTCTGTGAAATCTGCGAAATCTGTGGTTCGGCCGGTCGCGTAACAGGCTTTCTGGAACTCCACGCCCCCGTCGCCGGCCAAGCAGCATCACACTGGAATCGATCCAGAACCGAACGCGGAGCCTTCGCCAGCTGCCAGACTTCCCTTCTCGGAACTGCTTAGACAAACTTCTGCAGCGTCGGGGTGACGTCGATGCCGCGCAGGTCCTGCTGGTACATCGGCACGGCGCCGGTGGCCTGCGGGTACGCGTCCTCGAGGGTGGGCAGCTTATCGTTGCGGTACAGGACGCCCAGAGCGATGTCGTTGTGGCCCCACTCGAGCGCCTTCTCGAACGCCTTCACCTTGTTGGTGGGGTCCCAGTCGGCGGGCAGCTTGGTGGCCTGCTCCTTGTACCACGCGTACGTGTTGACCTTGTTGAAGGTGACACAGGGCTGCAGGATGTCGATGAGCGCGAAGCCCTTGTACTCCATGCCGGCCTTGATGGTCTCCGCCATGTGCTTGGGGTCGCCGGCGCTGGTGCGGGCGACGAAGCCGGCGCCGCACGCGATGGCGAGGGCCAGTGGGTTGATGGGAGCCTCGAAGTTGCCCTTCGGCGTCGTCTTCGTCTTGTGGCCCAGGTCCGTCGTCGGGGAGGCCTGGCCCGTGGTGAGGCCGTAGATCTGGTTGTTGTGCGCAAGCATCGTGAGGTTCACGTTGCGGCGGGCCGCGTGCACGAGGTGCCCGACACCGATGCCGTAGCCATCGCCGTCGCCCGAGATGACGATGACGTCGCTCTTCGTGTTGGCCAGCCGGACCGCGGTCGCGATGGGGAGGGCGCGGCCGTGGAGGGTGTGGAAGCCGTACACGTTGAGCCAGTGCGGCAGCTTCGAGGAGCAGCCGATGCCGGCGATGACGGTGACCTCGTGCGGCTGCTTCTGGCGGTCGACGAGGACCTTCTTGAGCGCGTTCAGGATGCCGAAGTCGCCGCAGCCGGGGCACCAGTCGGGCTTGTTCTCCGTCGTGAAGTCCTTGACCGTCAGCTTGTACTCTTGTTGGGTGGACATTAGACGAACACCTCGCGGGCGTTGGCGATGACGTCGGTGTACTGCTGCTTCAGCACGCGGCCGACGTCGCGGGCGAGCTGGGGCGGGTTGAAGGGGCGGCCGTCGATGCGGTGGATGCGGGCGTCGCAGCCGCGCAGCAGCTGCTCGCGGATGAGGCCCTCGAGCTGGCCCATGTGGTTGGCCTCGACCATGACGGTCTTCTTGCACTTCTCCAGCATCTCGGCAAGCGCCGCGGGGAAGGGCCAGATGTAGATGACGTGCAGCACGTTGGCCTTGACGCCTTGGCCAGCCAGGACCTTGCAGGCCTCGATGGCGGGGCCCTTGGTGCCGCCCCAGCAGACGAGGGTGACCTCGGAGGCCTCGGGGTTGGCGTCCTCGACGACGTTGCCGTTCTTCCACGTCCAGAACTTCGGGGCCGGGCACGCCTTGGCCATGCCCTCCATCTTGGCGAAGCGCTTGAGGTGGCGGTTCGTGCGGTTCGTGGGGTCCTCCGTGATGTCGCCGAAGCGGTCCTGCTCGTCGGAGGCCATCGTGTGCTGGCCGCCGGCCATGCCGGGCACGGTGCGGGGGGAGACGCCGTCGGCGGTGAACTCGAGGCGCGCGAACTTGCGGTAGGCGGGGTCCACCTTGGGCTCGCCCGGCTTCATGAGCTTGCCGCGGTTGATGACGTGGCCCTGCGTGTTGTAGGGCTCCCACGTCTGGTGGTGCTCCGCGAGGTTCTTGTCCGTCATCAGCAGGACGGGCACCTGGAACATCTCGGCGAGGTTCAGGGACTCGGCGGCCGCGTGGAAGCACTCCTGCGCGTCGCCGGGCGCGATGACGAAGCGGGGGAACTCGTCCTGGGAGGCGTGCAGGAGGAAGCGCAGGTCGCCCTGGCCCGACCAGGTGGGCAGGCCGGTGGCGGGGCCGGCGCGCTGGACGTCGACGTACACCATGGGGACCTCCGCGATGGCGGCAAGACCCAGGCCCTCCACCATGAGCGAGAATCCGCCGCCGGAGGTGCCGCAGGCGGCGCGCAGGCCCTGGTAGTTGGCGCCGATGGCCATGAGGCCCGCGGCCAGCTCGTCCTCGGTCTGCTTGGCGATGACGCCGTAGGGCTCGCCGTACTGGATCAGCGTCTGCAGGATGGCGGTGGCGGGCGTCATCGGGTAGGCGGAGTAGAACTTGAGACCGCCCTGGATGAGACCCAGCGCGGTGGACTGGTTGCCCGAGATCATCATGCGGCGGGGGGCGTCCTTGTGCTCGGAGACCAGCTTGACGATCTTGTCGGCGAAGTGCTGCTGCACGTAGTCGAAGCCCGACTTGGCGGCCGTGACGTTCATCGTGATGATGTCGCCGCCCTTCTTGCCGAAGATCTCCTCGAGGCCCTCCTGCACGTAGTGGAAGGGGTACCCGATGAAGGCCAGCATGGCGCCGACGGCGACCGTGTTCTTCGTGATGGCGCCGCCTGCGGCCTCGGAGAGCTTCTTGAGGGGGATGTTGAGGAAGAAGACGCCGCGGGACTGGTGCTCCGTGTACGCGGGGTCGTTGGCCTGCACCTCGTCGCCATCGTAGACGACGACGCCGCCCTTGGAGATGTCCTTGATGTGGAGGTCGATGGTCTCCTTGTTGAGGGCGATGAGGACCTGGATCTCCGGGTAGAACGACATGATGGGCTCGTCGGAGGCCGTCACGTGGATGGCGTTGTGGCCGCCGCGGATCAGCGAGGGGTACTCGATGTTCGTGTAGACCCAGAGGCCGCCGTGCGTCAGGCACTTGGCCAGGAGTTCGCCGCTCGACATGATGCCGAAGCCGGCCTCGCCACCGATCATCGCAGAGACTCGTCCCATATCCGTCACCGAATGGAGCGGTCCATGGATGGCCCTATGAAAAGGCGACGGAAGCCGGGCGGAGGCGCCCCTGGGGGGGAATGGGGCAAAAGAAAGGGGGGAGAAGGAGAGGGAAAGGGAAGGTTTTGTGCGCCTAGGCGGCGGGCGCGGCCGGCTTGGGCTCGTAGTGGACGGTCACGAGCACCGAAAAGCTCGGGTTCGGAGTCGTGGAGGCCGCGTCCGTGCCGAGCATGAAGAGCCGGTAGTTGTCGGTGCTCTTGGCAGGCATGGGGAGGGGGCCCGGGACGGTCGTGACGACATCCTTGCTCTCCGTTCCCTCGTCACTGATGGCCTTGCTTTCCGGCGGCGGCGAGCAGATGGCGAACTTCCCCTTGCCGGAAACCATGTGGGCCGAGATCCACTGGGCGCCCTTCACGAGGCTGATGGGGCCGTTCTTGATGACGCCGTTGTCGACCGGGTTCGTGCCTGCCCCACCCTTTTCCACTGCGCCCTTGCAGTCGGTTGTCTTGTAGACCGGCGCCGAGCCGAACGGAGCCGGGAAGGAGCCACTGTCGATCTTGATGACCTCGTTCACGAAGACCTGCGTCTTGATGGTCGTGAGGTCGCCGCGGACGTCGATGCCGGAGACCGTGACGTTCACGGGCCCGGGGCGGTCGAAGGTGTAGGTGACGGTGCTGAACTTGCCCGCCGCGAAGAGGACCTGGGGCGGGTACGTGCGGTTGGAGTCCTGCGCCGTGATGGCGACTGCGGAGAGGCCGTCCGTGTCGGCGTCGTGGGAGCCCACGGCGCTGAACATGAGGGAGCCCTTGACCAGTGTCACGTTGGTGGGGCCGCCCGTCGTGTTGGTGACGGTGAGCTTCACGATGGGAGGCAGGTTCGGCACGGAGCTCGTGTTGGTGAGGCCGCCGAGGCCGCCCTTCGTGGTGTTCTTGCCGGCGGACAGGGTGCCGCTGATGGAGACGGAGGTGGACGTGCCGCCCTTCGAGGAGCAGCCGGACAGGACCAGGGCGCCCACCGCAAGGAGGGCCAGGATGGAGAGACCACGCATGGTGTTCAGGACCGAGGGAGGATGAGCCGATAAAAAGGCTTCGTGGCTTCGTTGTGCAACTGTCCCTCCTATTTTCGGAGCAGTTTGCCCCCTGGCCACGGAACCCACGGAGAGCACGGAGCGAACGTGACCCCCCGCCCAATCTCCGTGTTCTCCGTGGACTCCGTGGCTCGTGGGCGACCGGCGCGTCCCGACCCTTAAGAGGCACCCAGGTTTGGCGCGCCCGCCATGACCACGCCAGCCACTCCCCCGACCCTGGAGAAGTGGTCCGTGGAGCTCGAGGCCAAGGTCGCAGCGGGATTGGCCGCCAACCCCATCCCGTTCGAGGGCTCCGGCAAGCGCCCGGTCTGGTCCATCGATACACCGCCCCCCTATCCCTCCGGGAAATGGCACATCGGCGCCGTGGCGGGGTACTCCCTCATCGACGTCATCGCCCGCAGCAAGCGCATGGAGGGCTTCGACGTCCTGTTCCCGTGGGGTGTCGACCGCAACGGCATCAACATCGAGCTGGCACTTGAGAAGAAGGCGGGCAAGCGCATGCAGGACTGGCCCGGCGGCCGCGCCGCGTTCAACCAGGCGTGCGCCGACGAGATCAGGCAGTTCTCCGACGACATGGTCCGCATCGCGCAACGCGTGGGACTCAGCGCCGAGTACACGGGTCCCCTCACGTACGCCACGGACTCGCCGGAGTACCGCGCCTTCAGCCAGGCGTGCTTCCTGGACCTCTTCGCCAAGGGCCTCATCGTGGAGGACCTGCGCCCCAACGCGTACGACCCCAAGCTGGGCACCGCCATCGCGGACGCCGACATCTACTACGACGAGCGCAAGACCCGCTTCAACCACGTCAAGTGGCAGGTCAAGGAGACCGGCGAGACCGTCCGCATCTCCACCACCCGCCCCGAGCTCATCTGCGCCTGCCGCGCCGTCCTCGTCCACCCCGACAACGAGGCGACGAAGCACCTCATCGGCAAGACCGCCGTCCTCCCCATCTACAACCGGGAGGTCCCCATCAAGGCGCACCCGCACGTCAAGGCCGACTTCGGCTCCGGCATCATGATGGTGTGCAGCTACGGCGACGCATCGGACGTTGCGCTCTTCCGCGAACTGAAGCTGGAGCCCATCGCCGCCATCGGGCTGGACGGCAAGATGACGGAGGCCGCGGGGCCCTTCGCCGGGCTCAAGGTGGAGGAGGCGCGCAAGAAGTGCATCGAGCACCTCGAGGCCGCCGGGCTCATGGATGGCCACCAGATGGTGGACCAGAAGTTCCCCATCTCCGAGCGCTCCGGGGCTGCCGTCGAGACCATCCTGTTGAAGGAGTGGTACGTCAAGCAGACGCACGCCACGGAGGACCTGCGCCGCCTCGCCGCAGAGATGGAGTTCCACCCCGCCAAGCACCGGCAGCTCCTGCTGGACTGGATCGACACCGTCACCATCGACTGGCCCATCAGCCGGCGGCGCTACTACCACACGGAGATCCCGCTCTGGTTCCTCAGGGGTCCGCAGGACGAGGAGACGGACTTCGTCGTCGTGCCGCCCGCGGACAAGGCCAGGCCGACCTACTATCGCCCGTGGCTCGAGGGCCCGCCCGCCGGAAGCCGCGTTCTCCACCGCACGACCCGCCAGGACCTTGGCACCCTCGAGGCGTTCCTCAAGGAGCACAAGGCGCACGTGCACGGCGAGACGAAGGTGTTCGACACCTGGATGGACTCGTCCGTCTCCAACCTCTACATCCTCAAGGGGTTCCAGGACACTGCCTGGGGGAAGGACCACGTCTGCTCCGTGCGACCCCAGGGCCGCGACATCGTGCGCACTTGGCTGTACTACACGACGCTGAAGACCTGGCTGCTGGCGGGCCGCAAGCCGTTCCAGCACGCGTGGATCACGGGCCTTGGCATGGACAAGCAGGGCCGCAAGATGAGCAAGAGCCTCGGCAACGTCATCGACCCCGACCTCATCATCGGCAAGGTGGGCTCGGATGCCTTCCGCCTCTGGATCGCGGGCGAGTCCACGGTGGGCGACGACTTCCGCATCAACGAGGAGAAGATCGCGGGCGCCGGGAAGTTCCTGCAGAAGCTCGCCAACGTAGCGGCCTTCGTGGGCAAGTTCCCCCAACCGGGGCCGAAGAGCCTCGAAGGGTCTTCGGCCCAAAACGCTACGGGCGCTTGGCGCCCCGCCCGTCTGCACCCCAGCGACCAATGGATCCTCGGCGAACTGGACGCCGTCACGGAGGAGGCTGTCCAAGCCTACGGCGACCTCGACTTCTTCACCCCGGCCAACGGCGTGCGCTCCTTCGTCTGGAACACGTTCGCGCCGCACTACCTCGAGATGGTGAAGGGCCGCGCCTACGCTGGCGACGAGGCCGCCTGCTGGACGCTGCACGAGGTCCTCCAAAGGACCCTGCTCCTTCTCGCACCAATCACGCCGTTCTGCAGCCACTACTACGGCAAGGGCGTGTACAACCTCGACGTCCACCGCGCACCGTTCCCCCAACCCGCCGGCCACCGCACGGACCCGGCCACGACGGAGGCC
>DATLBS010000011.1:0-2592 GCA_035526765.1 Thermoplasmatota archaeon
CGCCTTCGAATTGGTCATCCAGAACCACCTCGACCCCTGGGACCTCGACCTCTCGAAGTTCGCGCAGATGTACCTCAAGGAGGCCAAGGCGCGCGGCGTGGACCTCGTCACCGCCGGCCGCATCATCCTGATGGCGTGGACCGTCCTCAAGCTCCAGTCGGACGAGGTGGCCAGCCGGGCCATCATCCGCGCCGAGGAGTCCACGGACTCGGGCTGGGAGGACATCCCGGACTTCGGCTGGTCCGACGACCAGGTGGACTACAACGAGCGCATCTTCGCCCTCCCCAAGGCGCCCATCGACGAGAAGATCCGGCACAAGGGCGACCGCCGCGTCACCCTCATGGAGCTTCTCGGCGCGTTCGAGGAGGTCCACGCCGAGACGCAGCAGCGCCTGCTGCTCAACGAGGAGCGCCTCGCCGCCCGCCTCAGCCTCAAGCGGCGGATGCGCGGCCGCGTCGGCGGCATGATGCACAAGGACGACCTGGAGGCCGAGGTCGCGGAGACCTGGCAGCGCATCCTCGACTACCCCGCCACGCCGGTGCCGTTCAGCAGCCTCTACGAGCCGACCGCCATCGACGTCGTGCAGACCTTCAACGCCCTCCTGTTCCTCGCCAAGGCGCAGCGCATCACGGTCAGCCAAGAGGAGTTCCCGTACGGCGAGGTCTGGGTCACGCCCAAGCTCGCCGAGGCCGCCACCGTCATCGCCCAAGAGGTGAAGGCGTGAAGGAGGTCGCGCCGGACGGCACCGAGTTGCACGTGCAGCGCAACCACGGCAAGCCCACCCGCGCCCAGGAATTGGCCCGCGCGTTGGAGGAGGCGCGCAAGGCGAAGAAGGGCAATGGCAAGGCCGCCCCCGACCGAACCACGGAGACCACGGAACGCACGGAACCCGCACCCAAGGGGAAGGCGCCCATGCCGTCCGTGGACGCCGTGCCCTCCGTGGCGGAAGCCGCGGCCAATCCGGTCCACGCCGCCCGCGAAGCCAAAGTGCCAAACCCCGTCCGCGCCGCCCGCAAGGCCGGCATCCAGGTCCGCTTCACCGGCATGAAGCCCATGCACGTCGTGGAGGCCGCCCTGTTCGCCGCCGGCAAGCCCATCACCGTCGAGGAGATGGCCGAGCAGACCGGCCTGCCGCCGGACAGCGTCAGGAAAGGCGTCGTCGAGCTGCAGGCCGCCTACCAGGAGCGCGACACCATCCTGGAGGTCGGCAAGGCCGGCGCGAAGTGGGCGATGCAGGTGCGCAGCCTCGCCGCCGAGCCCGCCGCCAAGTTCGCCCCGATGGAGATTGCGCCCAAGCTGCTCAAGACGCTGGCGCTCATCGCGTTCCACCAGCCGATGAAGCAGTCGCAGCTCGTCGAGATGATGGGCAGCAAGGTGTACGACCACATCCCCGAACTGGTGCAGCGCGGCCTCGTGCGCGCCCGCGAGGAGGGGCCCACGAAAATCCTGGTCACGACACCCGCGTTCCCGGAGTATTTCGGCCTGGATGCCGCCAATCCCGACGAGGTCCGCCGGGTCAGGGGGAAACTGGTTGGCATCGAGGCCGCACCGCGCGAAAAACCGGGTGCCATGGAGTACGTGGAGACCCAGGTAAATGCGGCGCAGTCGGACGCGGCCCCGTCGGCTGCGTCGCCCTCCGAAGGCGCGGCCAAGGGCGACGCCTAACCGCACGCGTTGGGCCTGCCTCCCACGCAAGCGGTTGGGGGGCCTCGTCGGCGTTTGCCGCGGGGCCAGTCCGGCCTTGCCCGATGAAACCGCGCCTGCGGAGCGCTTGCGCCCGCGCCCCGCACGGGAAGCGCAGGGGTGGAACACCGGCGCCGACCGCGGGCGCATGCGGGCCCCTGCATTGAAGCGGATGCGGGCCCGCCGCCGGGGGAGGGCGCAGCGTGGGCCATCCCTTCCGGCTGCCTTATACGCGCGCACGCGTACGCACACGCGCGCGACCCCCCAAGGATGCTTGGGGCAAGCGTGGAGGAGCCCCTTTTGATGACCGCGTCCACCACCCAGGCTGACGGCTACGATGCCGAATCCATCCAAGTCCTGGAGGGCATGGAGGCCGTGCGGAAGCGCCCCGCGATGTACATCGGGTCCACCGACGCGCGTGGCCTTCACCACCTGGTGTACGAGGTCGTCGACAACTCCGTGGACGAGACCCTCGCGGGCCATTGCGACCAGATCACCGTGGTCCTCCAGGAAGACGGCGGGTGCCGCGTCGAGGACAACGGCCGCGGCATCCCCATCGGGATCCATCCCAAGTACGGCAAGCCTGCGCTCGAGATCGTGCTCACGGTCCTGCACGCGGGTGGCAAGTTCGACGAATCCTCCTACAAGGTCTCCGGCGGCCTGCACGGCGTCGGCGTCTCCTGCGTCAACGCGCTCTCCTCCACCCTGGTCGCCGACGTGCGCCGCGACGGCCAGCATGTCCGCCAGACCTTCCACCGCGGCATCCCCGCTCCCATGGAGGCGCTGGGCCCCGCCTCCCCCGAGCAGCGCGGCACCACCATCACGTTCTACCCGGACAACACCATTTTCGAGACGACCGCGTGGGACTTCGACACGTTGCAGAACCGGTTGCGTGAACTGGCCTTTCTC
>DATLBS010000012.1:0-12098 GCA_035526765.1 Thermoplasmatota archaeon
GGGGGGGGGGGGGGGGGGGGGGCGGATGGTTCGAGTGAACGAATCTAACCCAAGCAGCTCCCATCTGTGCCATCCTGTGGTTCCTGACGGCCGAAACCCCGATGGCATCGCCTCATCTGTGACCCTGCGGTCCGGTGGTGCCGAAGCTTGCGGCAGGACACTGGGCGTCCCGATCCCAGGAGGGTGCGTCGCTCAGTTGCCCAGGACGTGCCGCGCGATGACGAGCCTCTGGACCTCTGAGGTGCCCTCGAAGATCTCGAAGATCTTGATGTCCCGCATGTAGCGCTCGACGGCGTAGTCTTTGGTGTACCCGTTGCCGCCATGGATCTGCACGCCCTCGATCGTGGCCTTCATCGCCATCTCGCTGCAGTAGAGCTTGGCACGGCTGGCTGCGTGCGTGTAGGGCTGCCCCTGGTCCTTCAGCCATGCCGCCTTGAGGTACAGGTTGCGCCCCGCCTCGATCGCGACGTCCATGTCCGCGAGCTTCCATTGGATGGCCTGGTTCGTGGCGATGGGCTTGCCGAACTGCTTCCGTTCCTTGGCGTAGGCGGCAGAATCCTCGAAGGCGGCGCGCGCGATGCCCACGGAGCCGGCGGCGGCCATGATGCGGCCCGTGTCCAACGTGGCCATGGCGACCTTGAACCCCTCGCCCTCCTTGCCCAGGCGGTTCTCCTCCGGCACCTCCAGTCCTTCGAAGAAGAGCTGGTTCGTGTAGCTGGCGTTGAGGCCCAGCTTGTGCTCGTTGCGGCCGACCTTGAACCCCCTGGACTTGGTGTCCACGATGAACGCCGACACCCCGCGCGCATCCGTGGTCTTGGGGTCCGTGCGGGCGAACACGATGCAGGTGTCGGCGACACCGCCGTTGGTGATGAACTGCTTCTGCCCGTCGATGACGTAGTGGTCCCCCTCCTTCCGCGCCGTCGTCCGCAGCGAGCCCGCGTCCGAGCCCGCCTCCGGCTCCGTCAAGGCGTAGCACCCCAGGTATTCCCCGGAGGCCAGCTTGGGGAGGTAGCGCTGCTTCTGCTCCTCCGTGCCGAACGTGAGGATGGGGCCCACCGACAGGCTGGCGTTCGCGCCGAAGATCACCGAGTGGCTTGCGTCGGCGCGTGCGAGCTCCTCCGCCACGAGGGCGAAGGAGATGTAATCGGCACCCGGCCCGCCGTACTGCTCCGGGACGGTGATGCCCAGGATGCCCAGTTCCCCCATGCGCTTGGCCGTCGCCATCGGGAACGAGTGGTCGCGGTCATGCCGGGCCGCCACGGGCTGGATCTCCTTGGCCGCGAACTCCCGCACCATGTCGCGAACCATGCGCTGCGGCTCGGTCAGCTGGAAGTCCATCGGCGTTGCCATCCCCGTCCGCTTGAAGAATCCAGCGACCCACGCAACGCCCCCGGCCGCCGCATGGATCCGGCGGCCGCCAAGGTCGCTACTTAAGCGTGGAGCCGCAGTCTTATCTGGGTCCTGCACGGAAACGCGGCCGAATGCGCTCCATCCGCGGGCGTGCCGCCAAGCAGGGGCCGGGTCCTTCCCCGACACCGCGCGCGGTGCATCCCGTCGCGATCGCGGCCGGCGTGGCGGTCGCCTACTACGCTCTTGCGCGGGTGGGCCTGCTGTTCTCGCTCCCGGGGGTCCTGGCCAGTCCCATATGGCCGCCCACTGGCCTCGCCATCGCCGCGGTGGCCTTGTGGCGCGGTCCCGCCGCCGCCGGGGTCTTCGCAGGTGCCTTCATGGCCGAGTGGGCCGCGTCCGGGAGCCCTGTCGCCGCCGCCGGCCTCGGCCTCGGCAACACCCTCGAGGCCTCCGTCGGCGGACTGCTGTTGGCCCGCATGGGGGGGCTTGAGGCCTTCCGGCGCGTCGCGGGCGTCGCCCGCTTCGTGCTGGCCTGCGTCGCGGCGCCGCTGGCCAGCGTCGGCTTCGGCCTTGCGACCCTCGTCGCCCTCGGTCGCCTCTCCTTGGCGACGGCGCCGCCCATCGCGTGGACGTGGTACCTGGGCGACCTCGCGGGTGCCTTGGTCATCGCCCCTGCGGTCCTGCTTGCGGCCCAGTCGGTGGGTGCTTCGATGGCCAAGGCGCGGCGGGGCATGGCCCGCGCAGGTGCCCGCGATCCCTTCGCGCCGGTTCGTGCCCTGCCGCTGGAGACCCTGGCCGCAGCGTCCGTCCTGCTGGCCATGGCGGCGTTCATCTTCGGCCTCGTGCCCGGGGTCCCCGCCGACTGGCCTGCCCCCGTGATCCTGCTCATGCCCGCCCTCGTGTGGGTGGGATACCGCCTCCCCCCCGCGGTGGCCGCCACCGCCATGGTGGCCCTCGATGCGCTGGCCATCGCCGCCACCCGCGCGGGCCACGGCCCCTTCCGCACCGACACGGCCAACGAGTCCTTCCTCCACCTGCAAGCCTTCGTCCTCACGGTGGCCGCCATGGTGCTCACGCTGGGCGCGTGGGCGACGGAGCGCCGCCGCTCCGAGGCGCAGCTGGAGGTGATGGTGGCCGACCGCACCGCCCGCCTGCAGGCCGAGGTGGAGGACCGCCGGGGGGCGGAGGACGCACTGAAGGCCGCCAACCAGGCCCTCGCCGACGCGCAGAGGCTGGCGAAGCTTGGCTCCTGGGCCCTTGACGGCGAGCGCCAGACCGTGACGGCCAGCCCCGTCATGTTCCACCTCGCCGGCTTGGAGCCCCGGACGGGTCCCGTCCCGCTCGGCGACATGCAGGCGCACATGGACCAGGAGGACGTGGCGGCCTCCGAGGTCCTCATCGCGGCCGCCCTCGCCTTGGGGATGCCGGCCTCCTACGACGTGCACGTGCGCGCGCCAGGCATGCCGCCCCGCATCCTCCATGTCGAAGGGCAGGTCGCCGCCCCTGGCAGCAAGACGCTGGTGGGGACGGCGCAGGACGTCACCCGGCAACGCGAGGCCGAGGCGGCCCTGCGCGCCTCCCATGCGGCCTTGGCCGAGGCGCAGCGCATCGCCGGCATCGGTTCGTGGGAGCTGGACCCTGCCCGTCAGCAGGTGATGCTGAGCCAGGAGATGGCTCGGCTCCTGGGGGTGCCGCACCAGTTGGACTGGGTCCCGTCGCTGGTGCTGCTGGAGCGCATCGACCCCGCGCACGTGCGCCCCGCCCAGGAGGCGCTGGCGCGCTGCGTCCGCGACCGCGCGCCCCTCTCGTTCGACCTGCGGCTTCGCCCCGTCGGTTCCGCCGGAGGGCTCTGGCTCCACATGGAGGGGCGCCTGGACGGGCGCACGGGGCACCTTGCCGGCACGGGCCAGGATGTCACCAGCGACCACGAGGCCGAGGAGGCACTGCGCGAGTCGCTGGAGCGGTTCCGTGTCCTGGCGGAAGCCTCCCCCCTTGGGATCTTCCACACGACGCTGCAGGGCCAGGTGGACTACGCCAACCCGCGGTGGTCGGAGATCTCGGGCTGCGATCCCAACGACTTCGCGGCCATCCGCGCCGCTGTGCACCCCGATGACGTGGACCGCCTCACCGCCGAGTGGCGCAAGGCCGTCGGCTCCGGCACGGACCTCGTCTCCGAGTTCCGCTACGTCCACAAGGACGGGAAGGCCGTGGAGTGCGTGACCCGCGCAAGCCCCGTGCGCGACGCCAGCGGCGCCGTGACCGGGTTCGTGGGGACCGTGGAGGACGCCACCGGGCGCCACCGCCTCGAGGCCCGGCAGCGCGAGATGGACCGCCTGCGGGAACAGGCCCGCTTCAAGACGGAGTTCCTGCGCACCGCCGCACACGAGCTGGGCAACCCCCTCACGCCCATCCGCATCCAGCTCCGCATCCTCAAGGACACCGTGGGGGCCACGGGGACGGAGGGGGCGCGGCGCAGTGTCGCGATCCTGGACCGCAACGTGGAACGGCTGGGGCTGCTGGTGCGCGACATGCTGGAGTCCGCCCGCCTGCAGGGTGGCCGCATGCGGCTCATCCCGCAGGGCATGGACCTCAGCCACGTCGTGCATGACGTCATCGAGACGTTCCAGGGCTCCGCCATCGAGGCGGGCGTCGCGATGGACCTCGAGGCCCCGCCGCGCCTGCCGATGGTGGGCGACCCCGACCGGCTCACGCAGGTCCTCTACAACCTTCTCTCCAACGGCATGAAGTTCACGCCGGCGGGGGGGCGCATCCATGTGCGCGTCGAGGCGCTGCAGGACGCGGATGCCGCGGCGGGGCATGTGCGGGTGACCGTGTCGGACACGGGCGCGGGCTTCACCCCCGACCAGGCCGGTGGCCTGTTCCAGCCCTTCGGGCAGGTGCACGACGCTGTCCCGGGCAAGGGCGGGACGGGCCTCGGCCTCTACATCTCCAAGGGCATCGTGGAGCAGCATGGCGGGACGCTGGCCGCGCACAGCGACGGCCCGGGGAGGGGCTCCACCTTCACGGTGCTGCTTCCCCTGGTTGCGGCAGCGCAGCCGAAGGAGGAGCCCTTCCCGCTGCCGCCGGTGCCGCCCACGTCCTCCGGGCCGCTCATGCCCCGCATGCCGGCGACGCGGCCGGCCCCGGTCTAGTCCGGGCAGCGGGGGGCTACAGCTCGACGCGGCCGACGACGCGCTGCGGGGCGTTGTCGAGGTGCCAAAGGATGGCGCGCTCGCCGGCGGCGTGCACGAGCCCTTTCTCCACGGTGCCCTGCAGGGTGCCTTCCTGGCCCGCGGCTGGCAGGTCCGCGCTGAGGCGCAGGGGGACGAACTGCATGCCGAGGCCGAGGGCCACGACGGCGCCGGCCTTGAGGGGTTGCTTGCTGAAGGGGCTGCGCCTGAGCCTGGCCGTGATGGCGGCCCCCGTTGCCAGGACCTTGAGAGGGGCGTCGGCGGGCGCCATCACCATGCCGCGGTCGAGCGCCTCGGGGGGCGTGTTCCGGAGGGCAAGGCCGACGCGGTCGCCAGGGACCGCTGTGTCGTGGTCGACGTCATGGATCTGGATGCTGCGGACCGGGCAGATGACCTTGTCCGGGAACGCGTGCAGTGTCTCCCCTTTCCTGAGGGTGCCTTGCTTGACGACGCCCAGCACGACGGCGCCGACGCCCTTGACGTTGAAGTGGTGGTCGATGGGGACCATGACGAAGGCGCCGGGGGGACGGGGAGGGCTGGTGGCGAGGTGGGCGCGCACCTTCGGCCAGTCGTCCTCGGTCAGGATGGGCCAGGATTCGAGCGTGGTTCCCTTGAGCAGGGGCTTGAGCTGGTCGGGTTGCAGGTAGTTCTGCAGCACGATGATGCCATGCGAGAGGCCGATGGCGTCGGCGCCGAGGATCTGCTCGCCGATCTGGGCGGACAGCTTGTCGACGACGAGGACGGCGGTGTCGGCGCCGCACAGCGCGTAGCTGAGGGCCTTGGCGTTGTCGGGGTAGCGGTCCGGCACGATGACGGTGACCTGGCGGTCCCCTTCCTTGAGGTCGTGCAGGTGGATGTCGCTCTGGGTGCCGACCTTGCCCAGCTCGCGCCGGACGGAGAGGTTCCCCAGAAGGGCTGCGGTGGTGCCGGGCACGGGCGCGGCGAGAAGGGGTGGGGATAATGGCGTTGCGACTGGGTTTCGGGCCCCACCTAACCACAGATTCCACAGATTCCACAGAACCATTTCCGCTTAAGTGGTCGAACCATCGGTCGGTCGAAGCGAGGAACTCCGATCCACCTCCCCTCCGACGGCGGGGGCGGGTTGTTCCCGCAAGCGATGGAATGGGGCGCGCGGAGCGCGCCCGCCGAAACGAACCGCGGAACTCGCGGAAACAGCGGAACCCATCCTTGTGGCCAACCCATTCCGCGCGTTCCGCGGTCTCCGCGGTTTGGTCGGGGCTCCACGTACCAAGAAGAGATTTTCTGGTCCTCCACGCCGCCTCCACACAAGGGTGTGGGACTGTCATTGGTCCAGAACCGAACGCGGAGCGCGCGGCAACTCCGAACCGAAGACGGAGCACTCGACGACCGAAGAACCGAACGTGGTTCTGTGAATCTGTGGTTAGGCTGGGCGCGAAACCCCGCGCTCCGTGAAACATTGCAATCCATGGTTGGACAGGCGGGCGTCGGCCACGTTTATCCACGGGCCTTGACTCGCGCGCGCATGGACCAGGACGGCGCCGCGCCCTCCCCCGCATCGCCCGCAACGCCGGCATCGCCCTCCCCGTTCTCGGACCTTCCCGCCGTGGAATTGGCTGCCTCCGACGACCGGCGCCGCCGCCTGCGCACCCAGGCCAAGGTGGCGGGTGTCCTCATGATGCTCTTCGGCGCCTTCTGCGCCTTCCAGTTCGCGACCCTGGCCTACGCGGCCCCCCATTTCCCGGACCAGAACAAGGAGCGCCCCGGCGGCAACCTCTCCATCTCCTTCCCCGCGGCACCCCACGCCAACGTCACGCTGGTGTACGCCTCGGGCGCCCCCAGCACGAACGGGACCCTCGACGGAAGCGGCAACGGGGCCTTCACCGCCACCAACGCCACCTTCGACGTGTCCATCCAGTCCGCCGGGAAGACCTGGACGCGCTCCGCCTTCGTGCCCGCCGGCTTCGCGCAATCCCTCTCCCTCGATGCCGATGCGCCGCCGTCCACCAGGGAGACGCTGGGGCTCCCCAACGCGCTCCTCGTCACCCTCTGGGCGATCGCGGCGGCGGCCGTTGTCGTCACCGCCGGGGGCTACTTCGCCTTCAAGCTGCGCGCCCCCCGCGTGGCCATGGCCGGCGCCTTCCTCTTCGTCATGGGGGCCGCCCTGCTGCTGAGCCAGGTCGGCGTCGGGCTGCTGGGCGTCTCGTTCGTGGGCACGGCCATCCTCTGCTTCGCTTTCATCTACCGCGCCCGCACGGAGTTCTCCCCCTTCCGCGGCCCGGCGGCACCCCCCACCCCACCGGCCTCCCCCCCGCCCCCGCCGGCCCCGCCTGCGCCGCCCGCGTGACGGCTTAGGGGAGGATTTTTCCCACGCGGCCCGGTCGCCGCGCGTGGT
Organism: Thermoplasmatota archaeon; assembly: GCA_035526765.1. Lineage (GTDB taxonomy): Archaea > Thermoplasmatota > E2 > JACPAO01 > JAHFTW01 > JAHFTW01. The sequence continues at coordinate 6,916 of DATLBS010000012.1, forward strand.
GGAGCCCCGCTTCGTCCAGTGCGTGGAATGCGGCAACCGCTTCGACGCGGCCCAGATGGGCTTCTGCTCCCGTTGCGGCGCCGTCGCTCCGGCCCCAGGCACCCCTGGCGCGCTGGCTGGCGCCTCCGCCGCCCCCGCGCTGGCGCGCCGCGACCCGCTGCGCCGCCGCCCGCAGGTAGGGGGCATCCTGCTCACCACGCTGGGGGCACTCCTGCTGGCCTCCTGCATCGGGTTCTACGTCCTGGCCGGGGCCGTCCTTGGCGAGGCCCTCGGGCAGGTCGTCGCAAGCCAGGGGGACGCCCCCATCCGCGGCGGCACCCTCAGCATCCACGTCCTCGACAACGGCACCGCGGCCGCCAACGCCACCGTCGAGCTGCGCTCCCCCGCCGGGACCCTCTTCTACTCCAACCAGACCGTGGGAGGCTGGGCCAACGCCACGCTGGGCGACCACGCCGCCGCCAACATCACCGTGCGGGCGGGCGGCCACATCCTGGAGCGCCGCGCCCTCGTCCTCGAAGGCGACGCCCAGGACCTCACCCTGGATGTCTCCCGCGACGCTGCCCAGGATGCCGCCTGGATCGGGATGGACCGCCTCGTCTCCTTCGTGCGCATCGCCGTCGGCGTCATCGCCGCTGCCGCCCTGGCGCTGCTGCTGGGCGGCATCGCCGCCGTGATGCTGCGCTGGCTCCCCCTCGCCATCGCCGGCCCCATCCCTGCCCTGGCCCTCACGCTGCTTCTGGTGGTCGCGACGCTGAACGTCGGGATGCTGGTCATCTTCCTGCTGCAGGCCGTAGGGCTTGCGCTGGTGGTGTCGGGCCGCCGGGCGTTCCGGCGCAGGTCCGGGAACTGAGGCCGCGGCATCCTGGGTCAGAACCGCGCAACTCGCGGAAGCCCAGGGAAGCCTTGGCATGGGTCCGCGCGTTCCGCGGTCTCCGCGGTTCGCTGGGTCTGCGGCAGCGGACGAGGTTCAGGCCGCGGCCTTCGCCTTGCCGCCCTTGGCCTTGGCGCCCCGCGCCTTGGTGCCAGGCGCCGCGTCGCCCTGGCCTGCGGCGGGCGCAGCGGCCGCGGGGGCGGGCAGCTCGTCGGCGCGGCCGCACGACGGGCAGGCAAGCGGCGTCGGGCCGGCGAGGTTGCGCACCACCGAGAACCGCGTCTCGCATTGCGGGCACTGCACCTTGACGGCGGCGACCTGGGCCGCCTGGGGCTTGGCCAGAGGGTCCGCGCGCAGGCTGGGCAGGACCTCGGTGAGCTCGCAGTTCGGGCACACGACGGGCGTCTCCACGGTCGGGTCCTGCGTGACGTCGAAGGCGTGGGCGCAGCGGCCGCACGTGATGTGCAGCAGCCGCAGGGCGGGCCGCTCGGGCCGGCGCCACGGGAGCACCGGCGTGGACCCGCCGGCCGCGCGCACCGCGACGCGCTCCTGGCGGGCCAGCTTCACGTTGGCGGTGCGGGCTTGCCAGCGGGCCTTGCGGGCGTTCTTGCGCACGTCGAAGCGGGAGCCCGCGTAGTAGGACTCCCGCAGGGCGCGGCCCAGCTCCACGACGAAGCCCGGGTCCTTGCTGAGGTCGAGGTCGACCTCGATGCCGTGCGCGGTGTTGCCGCGCTCCTGCACCCAGAAGCGGTTCAGGCGCGTCTGCTCCCACGCGATGAAGAAGAGGTTGCCCAGGATGGGCACGAGCGTCGCGGCCCACACGAGGGTGGGGTCGCCGTAGGGGATGCCGGAGCCGGCCAGCATGGCGCGGGTGCGGCGCGCGGTCTGGAACGTGACGATGCTGGGGCCCACCAGGGGCAGGCACAGCAGGAACAGGTTGAGGCCGTGGCGCAGGGCGAGGGCCTCGTGGCCGTCCAGCTCCTTGTTGACGCGGTACAGCCAGATGCGGCGGCTGATGCCCAGGGTGACCACGTAGAGCAGCAGCCGGCGCCACACGACCCGGTTGCGCCCCACGAAGACGACCTGCACGCGGCGCGCAGGAGGCCCCCGATTTATGGACGCATTGGATGAAGGGCCGACGTGCCGCGCTCCCATCCATAAGTCTTATACCGCGCACTCCGGCATCGAGCGGCCATGCAGTCCCCGCGCGCCCTCCTGGTGGCGCTGACTTTGACGACCCTCCTGCTGGCCGGATGTTCCGGCGGCTCCTCGGACGGAGGCTTCACCGTGAAGGCCCCCGCGCAGCCGGGCGGCGCGTACGAGTTCACGGCGGACGTGAAGGCGGACGAGTACACGTGGGACCTCGGCGACCACCTCACCGTGGCCAGCGGCAAGACCGTCAGCCACACCTACGACTTCAAGGACGGCGAGATCACGGTGACCCTCAAGACGACGACGGGCGGCGACGTGAAGGAGTACAACCAGAAGGTCATCGTCGGCTCCGGCACGAACCAGAAGGCGACCTTCCTCATGGAGGCGCAGACCGACTGGGCCATCACCGGCGAGACCATCAAGTTCAGCGCGGCGCGCAGCTCCGACCCGGAGCACGACCCGCTGCGGTTCTCCTGGTCCTGCCTCCGCACCGCCGATGCCGTCCGCGTCGCGGCGCACACGCACCCCGTCGTGGGCCAGCCCTTCGCCAGCCCGCCCGCCGGCTCCGTCACCACCGGCAAGACGAACCGCACGCTCCCGAGCCCGGACCAGACGCTGTCGGGGGACTTCTGCGAGGCCCTCGGCCCCGGCACGGCCCCCAGCACCAGCATGACGACGATCGCGGGCTCGTTCCAGAAGACCGGCATCTACTCCATCTACCTCCTGGCGGCCGACGGCGCGCACCCGACGACCTCGGGCGAGTACAAGATCTACGTCACCAGCCCCGCCGACCGGCCCAACCCCGTCGTGCGCAAGGTGGTGTCCGGCACCCTGACGGGCGGCGCGGGAGGGGTCGTGAACAACGTGTGCCGGAACGAGAACAACCCGTCTCCGCAGGACTGCGACCAGGCGCACGACTCCTTCGAGCTGAACCTCGGCGGCCTCGTCCTCATGGCGAACTTCAGCTTCGAGCCCACCGTGCCCAACACGGTTCCCGGGGCCCCGGCCACGGCGGTCACGTGGACCATCTCGCGCGGCTCCGGCGCCCTCCTGAGCGGCGGCGCGGGCCACTTCGTCGTCGACCAGCCCTCGAAGCTGAGCGCCGGCACCTTCCCCGTCGAGGTCAAGGTCACCGGCGGACAGGCCACGTACAACCTCGAGATCTATGCCCTGCTGGACATGGACCCGGCGAAAGTCTACGCCTGACGCCTGCGCGATGCGTCCACAACCCTTTTTCCCTCCCCCTTTCCTGGTGCGTCCAACCGGTCGCCCATGATCCCGCGCCCCTTCGCCGCCACCGCCGCCCTCCTGTTCACCGCGATGGCGCTTGCCGGCTGCTCCTCCAGCAGCGACTTCGACCCCGCCGCCGACGTCAAGGAGACCGGGCGCACCGTCGAGCTCAGCATGAAGGTCGTCGACCTCTTCGACACCGAGGTCTACCCTGGCCTCAAGGCGAACCTGTGGGCCTTCTGCGTGACCCCCTTCGACCCTGGCGACGCCTATTCCGCCGCGGCCATCTCCTACTTCTCGCCGCTTCCGACGGACGGGCCGAAGCTGGGCGCCGAGGAGAAGTCCACCTGCAGCGTCCCTGCGCCCACCATCACCGTCACCCAGGGCGACCGCGTCATCGTGCACTTCCAGCACACCCACTTCCACCCGCACACCATCCACTGGCACGGCCAATACGTCCCCGAGGCGATGGACGGCGTCCCCGGCATCACGCAGCAGGCGGTCGGCGGGGCCGGCGGCATCGCCGACTACACGTACGACTTCATCGCCAAGCGCGCCGGCACCCTGTGGTACCACTGCCACGTCGACACCCACCTGCACGTCATGCAGGGACTGTACGGCATGTTCATCGTGAAGCCCGCCAGCACCAAGCTGGAGCCCAAGGTGGACTCCGAGGCCGTCATGGTGCTGTCCACGATGTCGCGCAACATCGTCGAGGCCATCCCCGGCGTCAACCCGCACGCCCACCAGTCGGGTTGCTTCACCAGCGGCACCCCCAACTGCCAGAACCCCCCCATCGACACGAGCCGGCCCGACGTGTTCCTCATCAACGGCCATAGCTACCCCTTGACGGAACATCAGGAGCAATCCATCTACCACGTCGACGAGGGGAAGGCGTTGCGCATCCGCATGCTGAACGCCGGCGAGACCGTGGAGGAGGTCCACCTGCACGGCCACGACATGCTGGTCGTCGCCATCGACGGCAACCCGCTCCCCCTCTCTGCCCGCTACTGGGTGGACACCGTCTCCATCGGCCCGGCGCAGCGCTTCGACGTCGTGGTGTACGGCAACAACCCTGGCCTCTGGGCGTTCCACACGCACGTGAACGCGCACGAGGCCAACGACCAGCAGGTCCCCGGCGGCATGCACACCATGCTGGTGGACGGCCCCATGCCGGCGGACATGCATCCCTTCCCGAGCGAGCTTGCCGGCGGGCAACCGTACCAGGAGCGCGTCTACATCCCCGGCGACTTCAGCAACGGCACGCAGGTCCAGACCGGGCTCAGCATCGGAGGCTTGCCTGCCGGCACGCCGGCCACCCCCGCCACTGGAGGCTTCACCTTCGCATGGCCGATCCCCATCGACATGGTCTGCGCCGTCGACACCATCTCCTTCGACGCAACACTCTCCGGGACCGTCGCCAGCACCCAGGCCTCCGATCTGGGCATCAAGGTCGTCGACCCCACGGGCTTCGAGCTTTTCAGTGGCGCCCTGGGCGAAGGGGTGACCTCGTTCCACCGGAGCCTGAACAACACCGCCTTCCACGGCTTGTACAACGCACCCGCCGTGCCCCCCGAAGGAAAGTACCTGGCGCAGGTGACCGGCACGGCGGCACAAGGTCTCTTGACGATGAACGTCCACGTGGACTACTTCAGCTCGTTCGACGAGGTCACGTTCATGCACCGCGTCCACAAGATCCCCTTGTGCGGCAAGTACGGCCAAGGCACCAACGGCGTCGAGGTCAAGGCGCCGCCACCCTGAGCAACGGGATCCTTGCTCCGCGCGGACCCGTCGCTCAGCCGGCATCAACCGGGGCCTTCCAGGCCCCAGGCCCCTCGGGGGAGGAGCGGTCGCTCCAGCATGGCGCGCCTCACCGGCGCGCCGGCTTCTTCCCTCGTCGCCGCTAGCGCGGCTCATCGGGGCACGCTTC
>DATLBS010000013.1:0-32896 GCA_035526765.1 Thermoplasmatota archaeon
AATTGCGATGTGGACAGCGGAGATGTTTTCCGGTTTCATGCGGCACCCGGTTTGGCGATGCTGATGGCTTGGAAGACGGCGAAGCCGCCGAGTGCAAGGTCGACGAAGCCGACGAGGAGGTTGTCGACGAGGACGGAGTTCGTGACAGCGAGGGCGACGACGGCTGCGATGAAGGCAACGAGGGCGAGTTGGCGGGCGACGCCGACGGCGGTTTCGCCGATGCCGAGAACGTCGCTGCCGCCCGAGCCGATGAGGCCAACGTAGACGACGAGACTCGTAACGAGGACGACGACTTCAGTGATTGTCAGGGTTGACACTGGTGTGCCTGTGGCAAGGTTGACGATGAGGTTGACGAGGATGAGGAGGAGGAGGACGGGCCAGGGGCCGGCGCTCATCTAGGACCTCTTGGGGACGAGGATGGCGGCTCCGGCGATGAGGGCGGCGAGGACGATGATGAAGAGGGGGAAGGCGAAGAAGACGTAGGCGCCGCCCATTCCGCTTGCTGAGATTGCGCCGCTGGTTTGTGTGGCGAGTTGGGTGTTGTTGCGGCGTGCGAGCCAGATGCTTAGAACGACGCTGGCGGCAAAGAAGAGGAAGCCGACGATGTAGGCGAAGGTCTTGTCGAGGACGACGAAGGTGTCATCGTTGACGAGAGCGCAGACGATGCAGAGTCCGTCGGCAAACGTGATGGTCGTTGAGGCGCCGCCCTCTTGGCTATCCGGGATGCCGTTGTGGTTGTCGTCGGTGAAGTCGGCGGTGTTGCCGTCTTCGCCTGATTGGGGGTCATTGTATGCGGTGTCGCGTGGGCATGTGGTTCCGACGAGGTTATAGGCGTCGACGGTGCCTTGGGTACTGTACCAGATGGTGCAGCCGTGGCCGTGGGTTTGGAGGTCGATGAACGTGCCTGTGGGGGCGATGATGCTAGTTGGGAGAGTGGTTCCGGTGGTGGTGTTGACCATGTGGATGCGATCGTCGGTGCCTCGGTAGAAGACCCAGCCGCCGTCGCTGCTCATGATGATGGCGTGTGAGGCGGGTGTGTTGCCGGCGCTGATGCCGACGGTGGTGGTGATGTAGGGTTGGTCGGCGGTGCGGTTCCAGATGGTGACGCTCGTGTTGCCGAGGATGGCGAATTTGCCTTCGCCGCAGGCGATGCCGCGTGCTCCGGCGGTGGCTTGAGTACCGGCGAAGACGCTGGCGAGCGTGGGGATCATGCTGTGTTCGTTGGTGGCACTGTGGCCGTTGGCGAAGTCGACGCGGAATCCTCGGACGTTGCTGCTGGTGCTGCTGGCGTAGAGGTAGGAGTTGCCGGCCGTGGTGCCGCGTGTGTCGCGGACGAGGCACATTTGGTCGGGGGCTTGGCCGGCAATGCTGTAGGTTGCGGCGTCGCTTTTGTCGGTGCCGTCGTTGTTCATGACGTAGGTGACGACGCCGACTTTTCCTTCGAGGGTGGTGAAGGCGAAGGCCATCCAGACGGCGTCATCGTCGAGGAATCCGTCTTGGTAGTTGCTATACGTGATGGGGAAGTGTTCGAAGCTGGCGAGATGGATATCGCCGTCATGGTTACCGGCGAGTGCGCCGCTTGCGATGCCGGCTGCGTCGGGGATTTCAGTGAGGCAGAAGCCGGCGCCGTTGCAGACGCTGGGTTGTGTGGGGGTGCCGAGGCTTGGGCTGCGAATGTTGAAGCTCTGTACGACGTCGGCGTCGTCGGGGTCGCAAGCGAGGTAAAGGACGTGGCTGGCTGCGCTTGCGATGCCGCCGAGGCGGATGTTGCAGTAGGTGTCGGAGACGCCGAGGGCGGCAAGGGTGCCGGCGGCGTAGGTTCGGACGTTTTCGTTTTGCCGGATGATAAGGGTGTTGCCGGTAGGGTCGACGCGCATGCCGGTGATCCCGGCGATCGTGATGGGCGGGACGCTGCCAGTGGTGGCGGTGGTGGGGGGGAAGTATTCGGCGCGGGCGTCGCGGAGTTGTCCACCGAGATTGTTGTCGGGATAGATGGCGTGGGTGTAGGTGGCGCCCATGCGGAGGTTGAATTGGTTCGTGACCCCGCTGCCGGTGGGGCTGGTGTAGACTTCTGTGGCGGTGCCGGTGGTCTTGTAGTAGACGTGGAGGCGGCTGTTGGCCGCGTCGCTGATAGCGAAGAGGGTTTGGACGCCGTTGGATTGGATGGGGTACATGCCGACGCCGCTGAGGGGGGCATTGTACGTGGTGGATTCCGTGGTGCTGGGGTAGGGTACGTTGTCGACGCAGGCGTACCAGCGGTTGCTGTTGGCGCTGTTGGCGCGCATGGCCATCCAGTGGCCGGCGCTGAGGCCGACGCCTTGGGAGTAGGCGTTAGGGCAGGAGGTTGTGACGGCGTCGGCGCTGCGGAGTGTGGAACCGCCGTTCGTGGTGTAGGGGGTGGTCCAGAAGCTTCCGCCGTCGACTGCGCTGAGGAGATAGAGATTGGCGGCCGTGCTGGCATAAAGGAGGACGGATTGCTCGGCAACGTTGACAGGATTGACATAGAATGAGGCGTACGCGACAGGGGTGGAGGCGGTGGCGCTTTGTGCGCTGGAGCCGCCCTGGTTGTCATTGAGAGCATAGGAATCGGGGGCACCGGTGGGCCACGTGGTGCCTGCGTCGTAGCTGTGACGAAGCACGACGCCTGCCTGAGATTCGAGGAGCGCGAGGTTGTCGCCGCCGAGGTACTGCATCTGGAAGTGGGAACCGAGACCATTGTTTGCGCCACCGAGGTTGGCGTTGACTTGCGTCCAGGTTGCGCCTTCGTCCGTGCTGCGCATGGTCTTGTAGGTACCCGCGACGGGGTCCACAACGAGCATAGCCCAGCGGTGATTGTCGAGAGCAACGAGGCCGCGCGGTTCTGAGGCCGCGCCGCATGCGCTGCACACATTACTTGATTTGAGGACCCAGGCGCCGTTCCCGGTGGCGAGATAGTCGAAGAGGATTTTTCCGGAGCCGCCGCCGAGATAGGCGAGGCCGATTTCGTCGGTGCCGGCTCGGGTGGCAGTATAGAGATCGGTGACGGAGTTGCCGCCGGTTGGGATTGTGACGGCGGACCAAGATTGAGTGCCTTGACCAGTAGCCAGAGGCTGGAGGAATACGACGGTAGAGCCCAGAAGAAGGAGCGCCGTCATTGCGAGGCCGCTCAGGCGCTTGTTGCTCATTCCGCGTTGACCCCCTGGATGCGGTTGATTCGAACATGGTTCGTGGCGTCAACATTGACGACCGCGCGGTCATCTTCGTCATCATCGTCAGCGACGGAGAAGTAGCTGAGACCGCGGAAGAAGGCCAACAAGAGCACACTAAAGCCAAGGAGGATCAGGAGCATGCCGAGTGCACTATCCAGGGTGAGTACGTCGGTGCCGGCCTGGATTTTCGCCATCTTCTCTTCGTGAGCATTCGTCATGGCGATGGCCGAGACGATGCCCGCAATGGTCACGAGAAGGACAGCGAAGCCGCCGATTGCGACTTTCTCGGCATCCGTGAGAGGGCGCTTGGGCGTGTCAATGTTGCTTGGGTTGGTCATGGTGGGTTTCCCCAGTGCCCGCGCCCCGGGTCTTGAACGGGGGCGTCACGGGCGAAATGCCTAGCGGCGACGAATGCCCCAGCGGCGAATGACTCCCTGGCGTGCACCCCACCGGTCCATTCGTCCGGTGATTCTGCGACCGCCGTAGACGCCGGATAGCGGCTTGAGGCTCTTACCTGAGGAGGACTTTGCTTTCGGTTTGAACCAGCGTCCGTTGCGGTCCTGACGCGGTTCGCGCCTTGCGCCTGCCGAGTATTTTTTGCTAGTCATGAGGACTCCGTTGGCCTTGCGGCCAGAGCGCGCACCCGGGGGCTTGAACCGGGGCGATGCGCGCTGTTGATTAGGGACAGCCGCAACGGGTGTCGCGGTAGTGGCCACAGCGGCGACGTTGGTCCGCGTTGGTCCACTTGGAGACGCGTCGTCGGGCGAAGATGGCCTTGGTGTCGTACCATGCCGCTTTGGCGCGGCGGACACGCGTTCTAGCGTCGTACTTGAGGGCCTTCCAGCCGCTGCGACCCTTCACGGGTCGTTCGCGGGCTGCGTCCCACTCATAGACTCCGCGCCACTTGAGCCGGCGGAACTGAGGCTGGGATGTACGAGACTTGTACGTGCGTCGTCGTTGATAGTAGGTCATGCGAACTCCGTGTCCCGCCAAGCTCGCGCTCGGTCGGGACCATGGGGACCACGCCATCCCGCGTGGTGTTCGAGGAAAGGGAAGAGGACGCTAGGCTTGCCTAGCGGTAGTAGGCGCCGCGCCTAGCACGCCGAGGGGCGCCGCCGCCACCGCTGCTGGACTTGCCCTTGACGGACTTCCAGGCCAGCGTCACGATGATGGCGATGACGATGAAGACGACGAAGACCAGGAACTTCGCCAGACCGGGGTGGTCAGTGAAGAACGATAGGTCGAGGGCGTCCTCGATGCTGGGGATCAGCATGTACGCCAGCGCCGCAACACTGATTGCGATGCCGACGATGATGCCCATCATCTTGCCTCCAATGTCTTCCTCGGCACGGACGTCCCGCGCGAACGTCATGCCGAGGTGGTTCTGGCGGCCAACGCCGGCCCGGATGGCCATGCGTCGGCTGGTCTGCTTCATGGCCTCAAGGGCCTGCGTTGTGTTCATGGGTTGTGCTCCGCCTCCAATTCCTTGATTGGAGGACTGTGAAGGTCAGCATCAACATTGACGACTGGCCAAGGGAGTTGCCAACGGGGACCGTTGACGATGTTGCCCTTGTCGGCACAAGGGCCACGATGCAAGTTGCACGGCATACTAGCAGCACTCCTGCGAGAACGAAAGCAGCTGCGGATAGGCCAAAGCGTGTCCACTGATGCTAGAGGCCGGTGCGGGCCATAGTGTCGCCACTGGAGGAGACTGAAAATTTCGATGTGCGGCGGTTCCCAGAGAAACCACACATGTCAGGCGCAACGACCCACCCATTCCCACAACGCTATTTGTATATTTGCCAAATCCGCTTATCTGGCAGAAATAGCCTAGTGGCAGCCTGACATGAACGGCTCATGGCCAAGCGCGGCAAGCTGGTGTTGCGACCTCTCAGCGTGGAGGGACGCATCGCGATTCCCATCGAAATGCGTCGAGCGTTGGGTTGGGAGACGAATGACCAGATTGCCGTTCAACTTGACGGCAAGGTCGTTCGACTCTGGAAACCAACCATCAGCGAACCGTAAAGGGCGTCGCGGGGGCTGCGCTCCTGGCCCCCTCCGGGGGCGGGCGTTCGCTTGCCCATCGGCCAGCATTCGCTGGCCTCACGCGACGCCACCCACCGAGAAGAAGAGTGGTGACGGCGCCGCCACGGCGGCACCGCACCCTAGTGACGCCAACGCCTCACGCACTGTGTCAACGTTGACAGGTCGGCGAATTGCGCCAACCCCCCCTTCCCCCCTCCAGGTGTGGCAACAGCGGAAGCCTGCCGTAAACCAGCCCCGCAAGCGGGGGGTGGCAGGATATCCGCGCCACGAATCCCGGTGGGGGGCGAGCGGCACGACCAGTTTGTCCGCAACCACACCAGAGCCAAGCGGTCCTCGCAGCTGCCGTCACATTGACCCATCGGACACAAGGCCACTCCGGGTCATGAGCCGGCGCCACTCAGACACGCATGGCCCTTGGAGGGTCGGACACCACCCCATTGAGGGGTTCAACGCGTACCGCGTTGTGTCCTTGCGGACCATCAACTTGGACGTGCCGCACAACGACACGCCGACCATGCCAGAACTCGGAACCCACACGTACCGAAACCACCCCTACGGCGGCGCGAGCGGGTTCGCCTGCCTCGCCCTCCTGAACCAACTTGAACTCCGCTCGATCCTCCCCGGGCGGGAACCCGTCGAGGACAAGCTCACCATTGCCAACGACGTGAAGGCGATGAGCCGCCCCGCTTCGTTCGCGGTGCGGCCCAGCGTGACCCCCGTGCGCCGCATCGTGCGCGCCACGCCCGGCAAGTGCACCACTTGCAGTGCCGGTTGCCCCGACTCGGAATCCACGTGCTGGACGTGCCAACTACGCGCGTCCCAGGCCTGGACGACCCGGGACCCGCGCGCCGCCCAGACCGTCGAGGGCGAAGAGGACGAGGACCCCCGTTTCGGCGGCTTCGTCCCCGCCTCCCCCGGAAACGACCCCGACGAGTCGCACCCGCTGCCGTTGAACAAAGACGGCACTGTGCCCGCCAAGCAGGCCAACCTGCGCCGTGCCACGACCCTGCGCCTCCGGGCCTTGAAGTCGCCGGCACCGAAGGCCCGTGAGCTGCGCGCCCAGGCCTTCGATCTCCTGGCGGAGTACCAACGCGCGGTTCGTGCTACCGCCTACGACCGCGCCCAGGCCTACGACCGGAGCGTGGCCTGATGGCTTGGACGCCCCGCGCCAGCCGCGTCCCAGAGCGCCCCGCGAGGGAGCCGCGCGTGCCTGTGCCGGACGCGAAGGATTGCGCGTTCTGCGCTGCACGGCGCCAGACTGGCCTTCGGGCCTGCACCCTGCACAGGGGTGCATAGTGGCGCTGCTGCGCTTCGTGTACGTGGTCTGCGACTCCTGCGAGGAGCCTTGCGACGGCGCGGGCCACGACGCTTACGATGCCCGCTTCCAGGCCCGCCTCCATGGCTGGACGCGACGCGCGGGCCGTGACCTCTGCGCTACGTGCCGGAGCGTGACATAGTGTCAATGTTGACGGGCAGCGGGCAGTCAAGGGCCCCCGCGTTGCGCGATGGGGGCGCTTCGACGCCCGCCGCCTCTTGGGGTGGGTTGGTCTACATGACCCAGAACACCACTGCCGACAACAAGCCCACCGACCGCGACTTCAGCAACTTCCGCTGGATTAGCGGAGCCCGCGCAGGCGACTCCGCATGCGTCAGCATTGACCCGCAAGGCGCCGTGCGCCTGGGCCTGCGCGGCTTCGACAAGAAGCACGGCAAGCCCGGCTACATCCCCGTCCACCTCGACCTGGACGGCCTGCGCGCCATGCGCGCCCTGCTCGATGCCGCCATCGCGGCCGCGACCGCCCACTCCTACGAGGCCGCCATCGCGGCAATCCAGGCGGCGTGACGCCATGCCTAGCGTCTACCTCAGCAGCTACGATTGCACACTCTGCGAGGCCGGAGACTGCACGCAATGCGGCTGGGAGCAAGACGCGGGCGAAGTCGCCTGGGAACTCGTTGACGACTCGGGCGAGGCGTGGGAGGCTGGCTTCTGCCAGAAGTCCTGCGCCCGCGCCTGGGCCAAGGCCCACGACCTGAAGGTGATTGAATGAACCCCTACTGGAATTTGATAGCAGCCATCCTCGTTTTGGCTTTCGCCGCCGTGAAACTCGGCGACTGGGCAGCCAAGCCAGTGCGCCGCCGGCGACCTAGCCGGACGCCACCGCGAACACCCGATGTGCTGGGGACGCTATGCCAGTGCAACGCGGCGCCCATCGATGTGGTTGCCAACCATGTCAACCGCATCGTGCGCATCGGGGTCCGCGATTGGGATTGCGCCGTGTGCGACACGACGGTCTACCTCCTGACGGCGGTGGACGCGTGAAGCGCCGGCCTTGCCCTCGGGGCTGCGGCAAGGTCCTCGCCGGTAGCCGGGGCGTCAACCTTCACTTGAAACGCAACTGCCCTCAGGCTAGGTCCTGGGCGGTCGTCGCCCCTGTGACTTCTCCTTCCTCCCCTCTGCCCTGTGAACGCTGGCACAGCGTTCAACAACTCCTGCATGACACGTGCAGGCAGTGCTCCGGAATTCGGGGTTGCTGCTGCACGTGCCTGCCCACGACAAGAGGCACGCCATGAGCGACCACGACAAGACCCCGGACGCGTCCCCGGCCACGGACGACCACAAGACGACCATGATCAGCCTCGACCTCCTCGATGCTGACCCGACGAACCGCCGCGACGCCCCCACGGACGCCGAAGTGGAGGAGCGCGCCAACCAACTCAACGCCGTCGGGCAACTGCAGCCCATCCTGGTGCGCCCGGAGGGTGAGCGGTTCCGCATCGTGTTCGGTCACGTGCGCGTCCTGGCCGCGAAGAAGCTGGGCTGGGCCAGCATCCGCGCCGAGGTGCAGGCCCTGGATGACAAGGAGGCCAAGCGGCGCCAAGTCATCGAGAACCTTGCGCGCAAGGACCCGTCGCCGTACCAGCAGGCCTTGCAGTTCCAGGACCTCCTGGAGTTGGGCGAGAAGCCCATCAGCATTGCTCGACTGACGAGCAAGAGCCTGAACACGGTGAAGGACCGCCTGAAGCTCCTGGAGCTTCCGGAGACCATCGGTCGCCGCGTGGACCAGAAGGGGTTCAGCATGAAGCACGCCAAGCTCATGCTCCAGCTGAGCGGGAACGAGCGCGCGGTGGAGTGCGTCATGAACCGCCTCGTGGACCCCTACGAGGAGGTTGCCCCGATGCACATGTTCCTGCCGCAAGTCATCGGACTCCTGGCAGATGAGCGCATCATCGTGGACCTGACGGCCAGCACGTACCGCACGATGGTCGACCGCGACGCATGGAACAAGCTGTGCCTTGACCATGGCACGAAGGTCATCAAGCACGACGAACAGTCCTTCGCCGTGGCCTTGGACGGTCCCAAATTCCTCGCGGACTGCGAGGCTCTCCTGGCCAAGCAGCGGCAGGCCGAGGAGGTCCACAACGACCCCAACGTCGACCCCGAGGAGGGCGAGATTGAGGAGGGCGACGAGGACGCGCCGAAGGCGAAGCGCGAGACGAAGAAGGAGAAGGCGGACCGGCTGGCGGCTGAGGCGGAACGCCTGAAGCAGCAGAAGCGCGAGGAAGCCTTGAGGGCGAAGACGGACAAGCTGGTCAGTCACGCCCTGGTCGAGGCGGTGTCAATGTTGACACCCGAGCAGTCGAGCTTCGTGACCCTGTGGACGCTCTACAGCCAGAACGACTTCCACACGTTCGGGCGCCGCCTGGAGCTCGTCGTGGCGGAGGCTTTGGGCATGAAGCCCGGCGCCGCCCGGAAGATGCTGGAGATCGATGCCCCGTTCGAGGGCGAGACCGGAACCGGAATCATCGTGCCCCCCGCATGGCTGGCCGCAGATGAGACGCAGCGGACAAACTGCGTCAACGCCATCGCGGCCCTGCGAGCCATCGAGTGCGAAGGCCTGGATTCCATCCTCGGACGCCTGACCCCGCACGATGAGGAGGGCTGGCACGCCCAGGCAGAGGCGCCGAAGGGGCGTAAGTCGTCGGCTTCCGATGAGCCTTCGGAACCAGACCAGGAGGAGGAACCGGAGGAACTAATCGAAGCCTAGCCATGAGTCCGCGACCTAAAGCGATGACCGTGACCATTGAAGCACGCGAGCTTGCGGGCCTTAGCCCGACTCCAATTACTTCGCGCTGTCTTAACTGGGGTTTCTCGCCAACCGTTTCCAACATTGTTGGAGGAAGATGAGACCAGGCCAAGATGAAATCCGTTTTCACGTTTCAGGACGATATCCTTATCTGTCTCGCCGGGAGTGCGCGTTCCGCGCACCCGGTGTGCCCGCAAGGCAACTCCGAGATACGCAAATGGAACCCCCTAAACCCGGTTCCAAACCTCCCCCACCCAATTAGAAAGATTGGGAGTAACACCAAAGAGAATACCCGGGCCGTTTGGTGCATCCGGCTCTCGTGGGCCGGTGTGGCAGGGCGCGCGACAGGGGGGTTCCGGATAAGGTTGACCATCAGGCAAGGGGGCGGGGCGGCGTGTCGCCCCGGGGCCGTTGCCTGTGCCGGGTTCGTGCCCTTGCTTGCCGGGCCCAAGTCGTGGACTACGCCAGCTTCTTCTGGGTGCCGCGGACCTGGCGGATGGCTTCCGCGTAGGACTTGCTGCCGAACACGAAGGAACCCGCGACGGCGCAGGTGGCGCCCGCCTTCTCCACGAGCCGGGCCGTCTTCTCGTTGATGCCGCCGTCCACCTGGATCTCGAGGGGGGTCTCGCGGTCGGCGGCCTTGGCCATGGCCTTGATGCGCTGGATCTTGGGCACGACGGACTCGATGAAGGCCTGGCCGCCGAAGCCCGGATTGACGGACATGACGAGGACGAGGTCGACGTCCTTGATGACGTACTCCAGGATGGACTCGTGGGTGCTGGGGTTGAGCGAGACGCCGGCCTTCCTGCCCAGGCCCTTGACCTGCTGGATGTTGCGGTGGAGGTGGGGGCAGGCCTCGGCGTGCACGGTGATCGAGTCGGCGCCGGCGGCGGCGAAGTCGGGGACCAGTTTCTCGGGCTCCACCACCATGAGGTGGCAGTCCACGAGGAGCTTGGTGTGGGCGCGCAGGGACTTGAGGACGGGGGCCCCGATGGTGAGGTTGGGGACGAAGCGGCCGTCCATGACGTCGAAGTGCAGCCAGTCGGCGCCTGCCTTCTCGATGGCCTGCACCTCCTCGCGCAGGCGGCCGAAGTCGGCGGAGAGGATGGAGGGGGCCACCTTCAGCATGGAACGGGCTCCCTGGCCCCGGGGCCGACGGCCATGAGGGTCCGGACGAGGGGGGCGACCTTGGGCACGGTGCGGGGCACCCGGTCCCGGTGATTAAGCCGCTGGGGCGCTAGCCTTCCACGGATGCGCCGTCGTCCAGGCCGAAGAGGTGGCGCGCCATCGCCTCGCCCTGGTGGGTCAGCCAGAGGGCACCGTTGCCCTCGAGGTGCGCCAGGCGGCAGGCCACCAGCTCCATGACGCTGGCCTGGAAGCCGGCGGGGGTGAGGCGGGTATGGCGGCGGAGCGCCTCGGGCGCGTGGGGCCCGGTGTGGTCGAAGGCGGCAAGGGATCCCAGCACCTCGCGCGCAGCGGGGGAGACGTCGGCCATGGGACCGTCGACCCGGACAACAGGGCTTGGCATTGCCGGGTGGTCGGGTGAAAGTGGCCCGTCGACGACAAAACGGATGCTTGGATTCCAGCGACGACCAACATCCATCCACCAATCCACCCATCCACCCACCCCCGGAATCCCCCTTGTGGAGGACCTAGTGGTGGACCAGGCCGGGCACCAGGGGGAACGCCCGGTCCAGGCGGTCGATGGCCTCCGGGGGCAGGTCGAGGTCGCCGCCCGCATTGTCGCGCACGTGCTCCACCCTCTCGGCCTTGGGGATGGCAAAGACCGCCGGGTCGCGCACAAGAAAGGCCAGCGCGACCTGGCGCGGGGTCCTGCCAAGCCCTTTCGCCACATCGTCCAGGACCTTCCTGCCCTTCCCGGGCACGAAGCGCCCCGCGCCAAAGGGGGAGTACGCCACCACGGCGACCCCTTCCTTACGGCACCATGGCAGCACCTCCGATTCCATGCCGCGCTCCTCCAGGTGGTACAACACTTGGTTGGCCGCAAGCACGCCAGGCCCAAGGGCCGCCTTGGCCTCGTCGAGGTCCGCGACGTCGAAGTTGCTGACCCCGATGTGCCGCACCCAGCCCATGTCCACCAGCTCCGCCAGGGCCGCCATGGTGTCCGCGACCGGGTGGGGGCCACGCCAGTGGAGATAGTAGAGGTCCAGGTGGTCCGTCTGCAGCCGCACCAGGGAGTCCTTGCAGTGCGCCTTCGTCTCGCGCCGGCTTGCCCCCTCCGGCATCACCTTGCTGGCGAGGAACACCCCATCGCGCAGCGTCGCGCCCGTGGCTCCGTCCGCCACCGCCGCCGGCCTCGAGAGGAGGTCGCCCAGCATGGTCTCGGAACCGGACTGCCGCTCGTACAGCTCCGCCGTGTCGACATGCGTCATCCCCAGCCGGATGCCTTCCTCCAGGGACGCAGGGTGTGTGGAGGAGCTGGACCAGCGCCAAGTGCCCTGCCCGATGACGGACACCGGGACCTTGTCGGGACCGAACGGCCGCGTCCGCATGCGAGGGCATTGGCCACGTCGCGATAGGGATTGCTGTCCTGGCGTCCGAAGCCTACAGCCGCCGCACCTTGTACTGCCGGTTCCCCGAGCGCCCCATCGCCTGCACCTCGAAGAGGTCCGTCGCGCGCTGGAAGATGCTGGTGAACGTCGTGCGCGAGCCCAGCCCGTACCTGGCCGGCGTGAAGGCGGGGTCGAGACCGCGCGCGATCTGCCCCAGGCGGTCCACGGCGACCCAGCCCAGCGGGTCCACTTCGCCATCGGTGCGCGCGGACTCGTACGCATCCAGCAGCAGCGCATGCAGGCGCGCAAGCCCATCGGCCGCAGAGGCGGCGCGGGGGGGCGGCCGGGCCGGCTGTGCTGGCCGGCTGGACAGGCGCGCGTGCGGGCGGTCGCCGGCGGCGGCGCCGCTCTCCTCGCGGGCCTGCTTGCGGGCGCGCTTGGCGGGCGAGTGGGCACGGGATCCGCGCTCCGCGATGGGGCCGCGGCCGCGGCCGGCCTTGGCGCGTGTCTCGCGCACGGCATTGCGCGGCAGGGCGGGCGGCGGGGGCGTGCGGGGGTGGGACGCGGTCCGGGAGGCCGCGGGGGCCCTCGCGGGGTGGGCCGAGCGGGCGGCGTCGCGCGGGCCGTCGCGGGCGCCGGGGACCAGGGCCTTCCAGTCGATGTAGACGTCGGCGAGGTCCGCGAGGAGGCCGCCCTCGACCTTGTGGCCGACGACGACGACGTGGGAGCCTCCGCGGCGCAGGCGCTCGACCAGGGGGGAGAAGTCGGTGTCGCCGGAGGCGATGCAGAAGCGGCGCATTCCGGCGTGGAAGAAGTCCATGGCGGTCACGACGACGGCGACGTCGCTTGCGTTCTTGCCTTCCGTGGTCTTGTAGCGGTCGATGCGCTCGAAGGCGTGCCGTTTGGCCGCGGCGTCCCAGTTGAGGGTGTCCTTGGTGCTGCGCCAGTTGCGGAAGATGCGGCGCTCGGTGACGGGGCCGTCGCGCTCGAGGAAGGCGATGAGGGGGCCCAGGAGCTGCGGCGGCACGTTGTCCCCGTCGACGAGGAGGGCGGTCCCTTGCATGGGGGGATGGAGACCCTTCCTGCATTTGGCCGCGCCGCTTCGGCCTTTCCTGGGTCGATCTGGGTTACGCGCCCCACCGAACCATAGATTTCACAGATTTCACAGAACGTTGGTCACCTTTCTTGACCCATGGGTCGCCGCGAAGCGAGAAGCTCCAAAGCGCTTGGGCGCACAAATCGAGCCATCGGCACTCGAAAACAGTCCCCCACCCCATCGCTCTGTCGTAAAACCGCAGCCAGGATGGCACGCCTGTGACGCCGACGCCGTCGTCCAGCAAACCGTGTTGGCATGGTGGGCGATGGAATGGGGCGCGGCGAAGCCGCGCCGCCGAAACTGCCACGGAACGCACGGAACTTCACGGAAACGGAACTGACGTTTTGCTCCGTGGGCTTCCATGGGTTCCGTGGCCAAAAGGGGAGTGCCTCCGCGTGCTCCGCGACCTCCGCTTGAAAGCCCGGAGCCGTACGCCGTGCCGGACCCCCCGGAGCGGCTCGCGTTTTCCGCGTGCAGGGTTTCAAGCCGTCGACAGGCCGACGAACTGCCCCACGAGGAACGTCACGATGGCGGCAGCCGCGCCCAGCAACGCCATCTCCAACCCCGAACGGTACGGGTTCAGGCCGGAGACGCGCCCTTTGGCCGCCCCCGCCGCAAACAGGCCCGCCATGGATGCAGCCGAGGCGACTGCCAACCCCATGCGGGCCTCGGAGAAGAGGGCGAACGGCACGACGGCCAGGATGGAGCCAGCCACGAAGGCCACCATGATGAGCAGCATCGCGGCGACGGCGCTGCGGTCGGACTCCTTCCCCACACCGAACTCCTCGCGCATCATGAAGTCCACGAAGCGGTCCTCCTTCGACGCCAGGTGCTCGACGAGGTCGTCGATCATGGCCGGCGGGTACGACTTGGCCACCAGCATCTCGCGCAGCTCCTCGCGCTCCAGTTGCGGGTAGGTGCGGATGTGCTCGCGCTCGCGCCGGGCCTCGGCCTCGTAGTACTGCGACTGGCTCTTCGTGGAGACGTACTCCCCCAGCCCCATGCTCAGCGCACCGGCCAGGATGGCGGCCAGCCCGGCCACGGCCACGCTGTGCCCCGTGAAGCCGGCCCCCGCAAGGCCCGCCACGAGGGCGTAGACGGAGACGATGCCGTCGTTGAACCCGAG
Source organism: Thermoplasmatota archaeon (assembly GCA_035526765.1). Classification (GTDB taxonomy): domain Archaea; phylum Thermoplasmatota; class E2; order JACPAO01; family JAHFTW01; genus JAHFTW01. Next base: position 14,055 of record DATLBS010000013.1, read on the forward strand.
GACGAGGTCGCGGATGTAGTTCCTGAGCCCGGAGGCCTCGGTGTGCTCCCCCAGCGGGTCGTGCATGCCGCGCGGCGGGATGGGATGCTCGGCCTGCAGCTCGGACAGGCTCTTGGGGGGCTCCCGCACGGCCTTTGATGGCCGGTCTGGTTGATGGGCGTGCCGCTTGTCCCTGGAACCGCACCCGAGGCGGATCCCTTTGGAGATGCTTCCCCGGGCGCCAACCTTGAAACGGCCGAAGGGGTGGCCGCCCCATGGCCAAGACCGCGAAGGCGTCCAGTCCAGTCCGCAAGCCTTCGCCGCCGGCCACCCCCAGGCCCACGGTCCGCGCAGGGGCCGCCACGCCTTCGCCGCCCGCCCAGAGGTGGCCCGTCCTGCAGATCGCGCTCGACGAGGTGAACCTCGACCGCGCCGTGCAGTACGCCCGTGAGGCCGTCGCTGGAGGCTGCGACTGGGTCGAGGCCGGCACGCCGCTCATCAAGGCATGCGGTCTGGATGCCGTGCGGGTCCTGAAGAAGGAGTTCCCCGGCCACGTCATCGTCGCCGACATGAAGACGATGGACACGGGCGCCTTCGAGACCGAGATGGCCGTGAAGGCGGGCGCCGACGTCGTGGGCATCCTCGGCGCCGCCGCGGACGGCACCTTCCGCGAGGCCGTGAAGTCGGCCCGCAAGTATGGTGCCCGGATCTACATGGACCTCATCGGCGTCAAGGACAAGGTCAGGCGGGCCAAGCAGGCGCAGGAGCTGGGCTGCGACTACGTGGCCCTGCACATCGGCGTCGACGAGCAGATGGAGGGCGGCTCCCCCCTGGACACCCTCAAGGCCGTGGTCCAAGCCGTCACGATCCCCGTCATGGTCGCGGGCGGCCTGACCACCGAGACCGTGGGCGCCTGCGTGAAGGCCGGCGCCGCGATCCTCGTCGTGGGCGGCGCCCTCACGAAGGCCCCCGCCATCGAGGCGGAGGCGCGCAGGCTCAAGGCCGCCATCCGCGACCGGAGCGCCCTGCCCAGCGACTCCTTCAAGCGGTACGGGCAGGACGACCTCGTCGCGGCCTTCCGCCGGTGCAGCACCAGCAACGTCTCCGACGCCATGCACCGCAAGGGCGCCATGGCGGGCATCGAGGCGCGCCAGCAGGGGGCCCGCATCGCCGGCCGCGCCGTCACCGTGTTCACCGCCGACGGCGACTGGGCCAAGCCCGTCGAAGCCATCGAGGCGGCGCAGGCGGGGGAGGTGCTGGTCATCGATGTCCGGGGCGGCTGGACCGCCGTCTGGGGCGAGCTGGCCAGCCACTCCTGCCAGGTGCGCGGCATCGCTGGCATCGTGGTCGACGGCGCCATCCGCGACGTGGACGACATCCGCGCCATGGGGTTCCCCGCCTGGAGCCGCCACGTCGTCCCCAACGCGGGCGAGCCGAAGGGCTTCGGCGAGATCGGCGCCGAGGTGCGCTGCGGCGGCCAGGCCGTGCGCACGGGGGACTGGATCGTGGCGGACGACATGGGCGTCGTGGTGGTGCCGCAGGAGGAGGCCCGCGAGGTGGCCAACCGGAGCGTGGAGGTGCACGAGCGCGAGGACCGGCTGCGCGAGGAGATCCGCCGCGGCCGCACGCTCAGCTCGGTCCTGAGCCTCAAGAAGTGGGAGAAGGTCGTGGGATAGGAACGACCCAGCGCCATTGGACAGCTGGACCCCCCTCCCTGCAATGGACCGGCCCATCCGTCCGTGTTGAAACCGCAACCAGTCCGACCTCGCTGTGACGCCGGGGCCGCCGCGTAGCGCAACGTGTTGGAACTGCGGGCGATGGAATGGGGGGCGCGAAGCGCGCCCGCGGAAACCGCAACGGAACGCACGGAACTTCTCGGAAACCAGACTCGCACTCAGTTCGGCGGTTCCGTGGGTTCCGTGGCCAAGGGGGAGTGTCTCCGGGTGTTCCGCGACCTCCGGGTGAAGTCGGAGCTGGGCCTCAGGAGGGCCCAAGTTTCCCTATTAGACCATTTCTCGTGCAGGGTCTTATTTGCCCGGAAGGTCGCCACGCCCTGGAGGCGCAGGTGAACCTATACTGGAAGACGTTCCTGCTCCTCTTCACGACCCTCGTCGTGGTCCTGGTGGGGACGCTGCTGGTGGCCAACTCCGTCGTGGTGGGCAGCTTCCGCAACCTCGAGCACGAGAACATCCTCCAGGACGTCGACCGCGCCGACCAGGCCTTGCGGGAGGACCTGCGCGTCCTGGACCTCGCCGCCAAGGACTGGGCGCAATGGGACGACGCCTACCGGTTCGTCCGCGGTGAGAACCCGGACTTCGCCGGCAGCAACCTGCTTCCCGCCTCGTACACCACCAACGACCTCAGCCTTGTCCTCTTCCTGGACGCCGAGGGCAGCACGGTCTACGGGACCTGGTTCGAGCCAGGCACGGGCACGCTGTCCCCGCTGCCGGCGACCCTCGCAGGCCTGCGGCCGGACCACCCGCTGCTGCGCCACCCCGACGACCTCACCTCCGTGAAGGGGCTCCTGGAGGTGGACGGCCGTCCCATCGAGGTCGCCTCCTGGCCCATCGTCACGAGCCGCCTCGAGGGACCCCCGGCGGGGACGCTGGTGTGGGGCCGCATCCTCGACGACGCGCTGGCCCAGAGGCTTGCCGAGCGCACCCAGCTGGACCTCTCGCTGCGCCCCTGGCCCGCGGCACTCCCCCTGGCCGGGGGACCCGTGCCCGGCCTCGCCCGCGACGGGTCCACCAGCATCATCGAGGTCTCCTCGGACGCGGTGCGCGCCCTGCAGCGCCGCGACGGGCTGGACGGGCGCCCCACCCTGCTGATGGAGCTGCAGCTCGACCGCCCCATCTACGGCGAGGGCGTGAAGACCCTGGCGTACCTGCTGGCCTCCGGCATCCTCGGCGGCGGCGCCCTGCTGACCGCCGTCGTCGTCGCGCTCGACCGCGCCATCCTGTCGCCCGTGCACCGCCTCACGGGGCAGGTGACACAGGCCAGCAGCTCCGGCAAGCTGTCGGCCCGCGTCGAGGTCCGCAGCGGCGACGAGATCGGGCGCCTGTCAGGGGAGTTCAACCGCCTCATGGAGCGCCTGGAGCGCCACGCCGCCGAGCTCGAGCGCAGCAACGAGGACCTGCGCCAGTTCGCAAGCGTCGTCTCGCACGACCTGCAGCCGCCCCTTTCCACCCTGACCCTCAATGTCGCCGTCCTGCGCCAACGCGCCGGCCACGCGCTCGACGACGAATCGCGGGCGCGCCTGGACCGCATGGAGATGACCGCCCACAACATGGCGCGCCTGATGAACGCCATCCTGGAGTACTCCCGCGTCTCCTACGAGCCCGTTCGTCGCGAGGACGTCTCCCTCAGCTACACCCTCGCGGAGGTGGCGGGCCTCCTCGAGGGGGAGCTCATGCGCTCCGGCGGCGAGCTGCGCTCCGGCACGCTCCCCACCGTGCGCGGCAACGCCACCCAGCTGCTGCAGCTGCTGCAGAACCTCGTCAACAACGCCCTCAAGTTCCGCCGCGCTGGCGTCGTGCCCCGCGTCGAGGTGCATGCCGAGCGCACGGCGGACGCCAAGGGGTGGCGCATCACCGTGGCGGACAACGGCACGGGGTTCAACCCGCAGCTGGTCCCGCTGCTGTTCCGGCCGTTCTCGCGCGGACTCTCGGACGCGCCCGGCTTCGGGCTGGGGCTGGCCACCTGCGCCAAGATCGTGGCGCGGCACGGGGGGCGCATCGGCGTCGACACCGTGCCCGGGCAGGGGTCGCGGTTCTGGTTCGAGCTGCCTGACGAGATGGCTTGATCCCCTTCGCCCAACGAACCACAGATTGCCCAGATTTCACAGAGGCCGTGCCAGGTTCTGCGGAATCTGTGCCATCTGTGGTTAGGCCGGGCCCGACTCCTAGTCGGCACTCATTGACGGCCGATGTCGCGCTCCAGGAGGGCGCGGCGGACGGCGGAGATGGTGCGCTCCGCGTTGGGGGGCTTGGGGATGAAGTCCGTGACGCGGGCGTGGTTGACCGCGTCCATGGCGAGGTCGAACTGGTTGAAGCCCGTGATGAGGATGCGCGGCACGTCCGGGTACTTGAGGCGCGCCGTCTCCAGGAGCTCGAGGCCCTCCATTCCGGGCATGGACTGGTCGGAGATCAGCAGGTCGACCTCCTGCCCGGCCAGCACGGCCAGCGCGTCCTTGCCGTTGCTGGCCAGGAGGACCTCCACGTCGGCGACGAAGGCCTTCAGGAGGTCGCGCAGGTCACGCAGGAACGCGGGGTCGTCATCGACGACCAGGATGGTGCGGGCCGGGGGCGCCATGGGCGCTTCGCGACGTTCCCCCCGGCGTTTAACGGTGCCGACGGCTCCCTCCCGACCTTCAAGCGAAGGCCGACCAGGAAGCACGTGAACGTCAGGCAGGCAAACAGCACATGGCGACGGCGCGCTCCGTCGACACGCGCGACACGCGGGGCCTGCGGCCCCGCAAGGGACGATCCAGCGTGTCCTACAGGAAGAACGTGAACGTCAGGTAGGCAAACAGCACCATGGCGAAGCTGTGCCGGAGGCCCAGCACGGCCCGCCCGGTCCCCATGAGGCCGGCCACGATGCCGTCGCCCAGCCCCTGCAGGATGGCCGCCATGAAGTAGAACACCTGGAAGTCCCGCAGGTTGAGGGTGGGGCCGCCGATGCCGCCGACGCTCCCGCCCGCCCCCAGCTGGGCCTCCTGGGCCGCCTGGCTTGCCGCCACCAGCTTGGGCACGAAGCTTGCGTAGAGGGTGGCCGCGACGCCGAGGAACACGAAGAACGTGATGTAGATGACCACGGTGTAGAGGCTCATCGTGAGACGGCGCTCCGTCTCCAGGCTCTTGATCTCGCGGGCGTCGCGCGAGGCCGCCATGAGGACCTCGATGGTGGAGCCGCCGCTGCGGTTGGCCTGCAGCACGAGGTTGACGGCGCGGCGGATGAGCGGCGTGTCGACGCGCTCCGCGAACCGCTCGAGGGCCTCCGTGAACGGCAGGTTCCAGCTCAGCTGGTCGGCCATGCGCTGCACTTCCGGCGTGAGGGGGCCGTACTCCCCGCGCGAGGCCACGATGACCGCGGCGGGCAGGGTGAGGCCGCCCTGGTGGCCGGAGGCGACATCGCGCAGGAAGTCGCTGAAGCGCTCCTCCAGCCCGCGGATGCGGTGGCCCTCGCGTGACATGTAGAAGCCGTAGGGGCCCAGGCCCGCCAGCAGCCCCAGGCACACGAAGTGGATCCACGCGGTGGGCGGGATGCCGAACACGGGGATGCCCAGCGCGAGGAGGGCCCCCGGGATCAGGAGCACGGCCGCGCCCGAGATGGAGGCGGCCAGGATGACCTGGCGGCGCGCCTTGCGCTCGTCGCGGGCGACGCGGAAGAGGGGCGCGCCCCCGTCGCTGGCGGCGCCACGGGGGAGGGGCTCGGACTCGCGGGGCGGCTGCGGCGCGGTGGCGGCGGCGGGTTCGCGGCGCAACATGGAGGCGAGGGATGGCAGGCGCAGGCGGATGCGCATGGCCACGGATTCCAGCAGGAGGGCCAGCGTGACGATGTAGACGGCCTGGCGCGGCTCGATGGTGGAGACCTGCCAGCGCCCCGAGGCGATGAGGACGCCGAAGGCCAGCACCACGGCGGCCAGGACGGCCAGGACGTTGGCAAGGGCCCGCGAGGAGGGGCGGGGGCGGTAATGGGAGGCCGCGTTGGCGCGCGCCACGAGGGCGCCAAGGTTCACGAGGACCATGATGGTCTGGAACAGCACGAAGTTGGCGGCGAGGATCAGTCCGCCCGTCCCGATGGCCTGGTAGACGTGGATGAAGTAGAGGAACGCGAAGACCTCGACGACGGCCATGAGGGCCACCGCCACCAGGGTCGCGACGCTCACGATGGCGAGGAGGCGACTGCCCTTGCGGCGGACCTCAGGCCGCAGCCCGGCATCCGTGCGCTCCTCGAGGCCGCCCGTGGCGTTGAAGAGGTACGTGGCTCCCGCCAGGAGGGCGGTGGCGGCGGCCAGCAGGTAGATGCTGGACGTGATGCCGATGGCCAGCGGGCCGACGGTGGACACGCTGACCACGGCCAGCAAGACCAGGACGAGGACGATGAGGGCGTCGAGGGCGTACCGTCTCTTGCGCTCCACGCCGGGGTCCTGTGGCAGGGCCAGGGGGAGGTCGGGGGCTTCGGCGTCGGCCTCGGGGCCGGGTGGGACCGTCTGGACGGGGGCAGGGTCGGCTTGCATCAGGCCTCGGGCGTCATGACCTTGATCGTCCACGCGAAGCCTGCCTGCGAGAGCGGGATGACGAGGAAGATGAGGGAGTACCCGATCAGCAGCGCGTCCGTGGGGGAGCCGCCGAAGCTGGTCATCACGCTGAGGATGACGATGAGGAACAGGGGGGCCGCCACCACGACGGTGACGAAGGACTCGGCCAGCACGCCCAGACCCTCGAGGAACTTGCGCTGCTCCTGGCGGTTCTCGTAGATGTACTGGTCGGCCTTCGCGGCGAAGAACGCCTTGAGGTCGGCGCCCGAGGTGAGGGTCGTGACGGCGCCCTGCAGGAAGTCCTTCCACTTGTCGCTGGGGCTGCGGTCGATGCCGTTCTGGAGGGCCGTCACGATGTCGAGCCCCAGGATGCGCATGTCGCGCGCGATCCACTGCGCCTCGACGGCCACCTCGCCGTAGAGGGGCTGCTCGGCCAGCGTCGCGAAGAGCTGCTCGGGGGTGGCCCCCGCCGAGGCCATCGTGGAGAGGTAGTTGATGGAGTACGGCAGCTTCGAGTTGATGTTGCGGGCGCGGCCGAGGGCGCGGGCGGGGGGCACGACAAGCGTGATGAGGTAGGCGCCGGCGCCGAGGACCACGGCGGCGGGGACGAGGAGGATGAAGAACTTCCACGCGATGGGCAGGGTGCCCATCACGCTCAGCACGGCGATGGCCACGATGCCGACGAGGGCGGCCGCCGCCGTGACGGCCGCCACCATGTACGCGACGGCGAGGTGGACCTCGGGGCGCAGGGGCATGCGGGCGCGCTGCAGCGCGTGGCCGAGGCCGACGTTGCGCTGCATGGCGCGGGTGGCGCGCCGGCCGAAGACGTGGTAGGAGACGGCCTCCAGGCGGCTGAAGGTCAAGCGGCCTTCCCCCGGATGCGCGCGAGGAAGCGCTCCGGGTCGCGGTAATAGGCCCCGATGGCGCCCGCGACCTCGTCGTAGCGGCGCACGCCCGAGGAGACCATCCACTCCAGCACCTCGATGCGCTGGCGCCACTCCTTCAGGAGCTGCTCCTCCGTCATGTTGCGGGCCTGCATGACCTGCTCCAGGATGTAGGACTTGCCGAGGTAGACGTGCTTGTCCTCCGTGGGGTCCCACGAGAACACGGTGTTGCTGAGGATCTCCTTGGTGTCGGGGTCGAAGCCGACCAGCTCGCTCAGCTCCTTGATGCGGCGCACCAGCTTGCCCTTGACGCGCGCCTGGCCCTGGATGAGGACGAGGTCGAGGGTCTGCAGCATCATGCGCGGCACGTTGATGGGCTCGTTCTCGAGGCGGTAGATGGCCGACGGGACCGAGTCGGCGTGCATCGTCGAGTAGACGGCGTGGCCGGTGGCCATGGCCTGGAACAGGGTCAGGGCCTCGGCGCCGCGCACTTCACCCACGAGGAGGTACTCGGGGCGTTGGCGCAGGGCCGACTCCAGCAGCTTGTACATGTCGACGGCGCCCGTGGACTTGACGCCCAGGCCTTCGCGGCCGAAGCCGGCGCGCGTGATGCCGGCGATCCAGTTCTCGTGGGCGAGGTTGATCTCGCGCGTGTCCTCGATGGAGACGATCTTCTTCTCGGGCGGGATGAACTGGCAGATGGCGTTGAGGGTCGTCGTCTTGCCGGACGCGGTGCCGCCCGCCAGGAGGAAGGAGGCGCCCATCTCCATCACGAACCACATGAAGGAGGCCATCTCGGCGTTCAGGGTCCCGTACCGGATGAGGTCCGGCGGCGTCAACGGGTCGGCGCGGAACTTGCGGATGGTGAAGCTGCTGCCGCGCGTCGTGATCTCGCGGCTGAGCGTCGTCTGCAGGCGGGAGCCGTCGGGGAGCGTGGCATCCAGGAGCGGGTCCGCCACGGAGATGTGCTTGCCCGATCGCTGCGCCAGGCGGATCACGAAGCGGTCCAGCTCGATCTCGTCGTCGAACACCACGGTCGTGCGCATCGAGTCGTAGCGGCGGTGGAAGAGGTAGAGCGGGATGCCGGGGCCGTCGCAGGAGATGTCCTCGATCATCGGGTCCCGCATCATCACGTCGATGGGGCCGTAGCCAAGGAAGTCGCGCAGCAGGTGGTATTCCACGCGCTCCTGCCCGACGGCGTCGATGCGCACGCGGTGGTCGCGGATGGCCTGGCGCGCCGCCTCCAGCAGCACGCCGGCCCAGTCCTTGCCCTCGCGGCCCGCGGAGGAGCGGCCCTCGAGGGTGCGGATCAGCGTGTCGCGCAGGAAGTCGAAGATGGCCTTCTCGTCGACGGAGAGCACGGGCTCGACCACCTGGTAGAGGTGCGTCGCCGTCGTCTCGTCCAGCAGGATGCGCACCCAGGCCCGGTCCGGCACCAGCATCGTGGACTCGACGACGCGGGTGCCCGCCGGGACCGGCGGGATCTGCGTGACGCCGTCCTGCTCCGCCACGGGCGCGCGCGCCTCCGGGTCCGCCAGCACGCTGGCCGGGATGGCGGCGCCCTTGCGCTTGCCCGACCCGGAGGAGGCGACCGCGGGCGGCGCCGGGGGCTGCTTCACCTTCACGGTGGTGCGGCCCTGCAGCGCGGACATCAGCGGATCATGCGCCGGCGCCCGCCGGGGCGCGCTGGGCTTGGGGGCCGGCGGCGCAGGGGCGGCCGCCATCGTGGCCTTGGGGGCCGCGGGCGGCGAGGGGGCGGGCTGGGCGGGGATGCTGGTGGTGGCCGACGGCGTCGCGGAGGCGAGCCGGGGCGGGTTGGCGGGGGCTGGCGCCTCCTTCCGGGCCGCGAAGACGACGGTCTCCTGCAGCGGCGCGCGCTTGCGCGGCCCCGCCGCGGCCTTGCGGCCTCCAGCCTTCGCGGGCCTCGCGGGCTTCGCGGCCTTGGTGGCCTTCTTCGGCTGGGCCGGTGCGGCCTTCTTGCGCGTGGAGGGATTGCTGGGCATGGGTCACCCGGTGGCCGACGACTTGGGAGTGGTGAGGATGGCGCCGCCGCGCAGGTTGAGGAAGACGTCGTCGACCACGGGCGTCGTGGCGGTGTTGAGGCCGTACACGAGGAGCGTCGCGCTCGTGGTGGTGTAGCAGGTGTAGAACTGCACGGGCCCCGTGGGCACGCTGACGCCGGGGGGCGGGACGCAGCCGGCCGGAGGGTCGCAGTTCACGGGGGGCGCGAACGGAGGCGTGCCGGGGGCGTTGGCGGGCAGCGCCGAGGCCATCACCGTGTTCCAGAACGAGCTCCACACGAGCCCGTAGGAGGTGCCCAGGGTGAACTTGGCGCACGGCGCCGTGGCCTGCAGGTCGATGCGCGAGCCGATGGGGGCCAAGGCCACCTGGGCGCTGGGGGGCCCGGTCACGGCGCCGGAGAGGCCGGTGAGGCCGGGCACGACCCAGTCCAGCTTCACCTGGCCCGCCACCTGGGCGACCTGGAAGCTTGGCGCGGAGGCCATGACGGCGCCGTCCGGCTGGACGAGGATGACCGCGCCGTACTCGAGGACGTAGGTCTGCTGCGGGTACTGCTGGTTGTGGCTGGTCAGCATGAGGGTCCCACCCCCGAGGCTGGTGACGGCGACGTTGGCGGCGGGGGTGACGGGCGTCCCGATGTTGCCGACCGTCGTCGTCCCGCCGGAGGACTGGGCCGTGTAGGTGCGGGCGTAGTCGGCGACCATGCCGTTGCGGGTGAGGTCGAGGCGGAAGGGCGTCGCGGCCGCCGAGAGGACCTGGTTGAACTGGAAGCTGCGGTCCAGCAGGTCGATGTACTGGTAGGCGGGCGGGCTGCCCTTGTCGAAGTTCAGCTGGACGATGTTGATGGGTGTGGCGGCGCTGGCGGCGGAGTAGACCAGCACCTCGAAGGTGTACGTCGGCCCGTGGTCGATGTTGTTGACCTTCATCTGGCCGGCGTACGCGTTGGCGGCGTCCGAGATGGTCAGCAGGACGGATTGCCCCGTCGTGTAGCTGGCGGGGTCCGCGATGCGCAGGCGCAGGTTCTGGATGGAGACGATGTTGGCCTCCGTGTTCGTGGCGATGGCCTTCCAGTCGGACTCGGCCGTGGGGGGCGGCTGCCCGTTGCGGCTCAGGACGTGCAGCGAGGAGGAGTAGAACCCGAAGCCGTTGCCGGACCCTGCGGGGGCGAAGGCAAGGTCGGCTGGCCGCACCGCGCGCGTGAAGAAGGAGAACCCGCCCGACGGCGCAAGGGAGAGCGGATCCGTGACGGGGACGGTCGAGCGGTTGTCCGCCTGGCGGTCGATGTCGGACTTGATGGCCGCGAACTGGCCCCCCACCGTCAGCATCAGCGTGGATTCCCGCTCGCGGTCCCAGACGGGCACGAACTTGATCTGCACCGTGACCAGGGTCAGCACCAGAAGGCCGAACATGAGGATGGCCCCCAGCGTCGTCGAGACCGCCCCGTCGTCCCGCCGCAGGACCCGGCGCGTCATAGGGTGGCCACCCGCACGTAGTCGAGGAACAGGTTGCCCTGCGTGGTCCCGGTGGGGGACACGTCGGTGAAGCGGATGCGCGGCGAGCCCAGGTTGTACTCGGCGGTCGTGAGGCCGTAGGTCCACGTGGTGGGGCCGGTGCCCGTGAGGGTCACGCCGCGGGTCGTCCAGGTCAGGCAGGTCGGCAGCCCGTCCTGGCAGACCTGCACGTTGTAGGTGTCGCCGGTCACGCGGTACTTGAGGTCCAGCGTCTGGCTGGAGCCGCTGGGCACGCTGGGGAAGCCCATGGCGACGTTCATGCCGTACGTGGTGGTGACGGAGGTGACGTCCACCCAGACGCGGTCCACGCGCCAGGTGCCGTCGCGGGTGCCGCTTTGCGTCATGAGCACCGCCCCCTGCAGGTTCGCGACGTCGGTCCACGACCAGGTGCCTCCGCCGGGGCGCAGGGCGCTGATGTCGTAGTTCATCGTGACGTCCGAGGAGGACTGGCCGCCGGTGGGCGACACCGCGCTGCACAGGCCTCCCGAGAGGCAGGCGTAGATCTGGAAGCCGTCGTTGGCGAAGCTGGTGATCGAGACCTCCGCGTGCAGGACGACGCCGCCGCAGCCGGACGTGGAGCAGATGGTGCCCGTGGTCACGACAGGGTCCTGCAGGTCGAGCTTGAGGTCGTTGGCCGTCGTCGACGGACTGCTCGTGGCGTAGGTCGCGTACGAGTTGTCCGACGCGAAGGCGTTGGTGGCGCTGGTCCAGCCGTTGGCCGAGGTGACGGCGTTCCCGTTGAAGGTCACGGTGACGGGAGAACCTGAGGATGCCCCCTCGATGACCGCGGCCTCGAGTCCCGAGTCCGTGCCGGCCCCCGCGCTGCAGCAGTTCGTGAAGGACACCACGGAGCCCGTCGTGGGCGTGTTGGAGTTCGCGTACGTGTAGGTGAAGAGGGCGTCGATGATGTCCTGGTAGGTGGCGCTGGTGGCCGTGTTGCCGTTGAGGTCGCGCATGCCTTGGACCTGGTACTCGAGGGTGCGGCCGGCCAGGAGGGCCCAGCTTTGGCTTGGGATGCTGGACTGCCACGTGCTGGTGCCGGTGCGCGTCATGGAGCCGCCGTCCGTGAACGACGGGTTGCTGCCGTCGTTGAAGCGGTACAGCAGGTGCGGGTTGGAGGCCTGGTCGACGCCGGCGCAGTTGTCCGCGACGACCACGGTGACGGAGACGGAGCCGACGGTGCTGGACCGCACATCCACGGGGCTCTGCGTGAGGGTCTGCACGGTGGGGGCGGAGTTGTCGGAGGAGCAGTCGGCCTGGATGACGCTGGTCTGGTCTGGGGAGTCCGCCGACCCCGAGGCGGGGTTGCCGCCCACGTCCCGCAGGGGCCCGATGTGGTAGACGAGGCTGCGGCCCACGAGGGAGGACCACGTCTGCGAGGGCACGGTGCCGCGCCACGTGTTGGGGCCGATGTTGGTCATGGTCCCCTGGTCCGTGAAGGAGGCCGTGGGGGTGATGCGCCAGTAGAGGCGGGGGACGACGGCGGGGTCGACGCCCCAGCAGTTGTCGCCCAGCTGCGCCGTGATCGTGATGGCGCCCGTCGTGAAGCCCGTGATGATGGCGGGGGACTGGCCCCACAGGGTCACCGTCGGCATCGCGGTGTCCGTCACGCAGGGGTTGGTGGCGGCCACCGCGGAGGCCACCAGGGACGCGGAGGAGACCAGCTGCGACTGGCCGCTGGACTTCACGAGCCCGACGCTGACGGCGGCACCGGCCGGGATGCCGCCCGCCACGGGCCACACGTAGGTCCAGGTCTCGCCGATCCGGAGGAACCCGTCCGTCCACGCGGAGCCCAGCTGCGCCGTGCCGGTGAGGGTGCGCGTGGTGGAGCCCACCGTGATCCGCATCGTGGAGTCGGAGGCCGCCAGGAAGTCCCCGCCGCGGTGGGTGAGCCGGATGAACTCGTTGCCCGTGCCCCAGGCGCCGTCGCTGCCGGGGTCGACGGTGATCGCGACGTCGGCGTGCGCGAGGGCGACGGGGCCCTTGAAGGCCAGCAGGACGCCGCCCAGGATGACCGACATGACGACCGTGATGGCGACCATCAGGATCGAGCCGACCGTGTCGGCGACGCCCGAGTCGTCCTGCGGTTGCCACGGAAGGCGCATTCAGCGGGCTCCCTTGTAGGTGGGCGTCGCCAGGGCCTGGCGCACCCGCTCCACGACCTGGTCTGGGTCGAGGGGCTTAATGAGGAATGCCTCCACGCGCGCCTGGTTGATGGCGTCGATGGCCACTTCCAGGTCCGGGAAGGCGGTGATGAGGATGCGGGGCACGTCGGGGAAGCGGGTGCGGGCCTGCTCCAGGAACTGGATGCCGTTGAGCCCCGGCATCTTGTAGTCGGAGAGGATGAGGTGGAGCGGCTGCTTGTCCAGCATCTCGAGGGCCTGCGTGCCCGAGTTGGCCAGGATGCAGCGGGCCGGCACGGCGTCCTCCAGCAGGTCGCGCAGGGACTCCAGGATGTCGGGCTCGTCGTCCGCGATCAGGATGACCGGGGTGTTGGCCTTCGGGCTGGCAGCGATGGGACGTTCCTCCGGATCCGGGTGCCGCCGCGGCAGCATCCGTGTATATCACGAACCGGAGAATCCTTTATATGTTTGCGATAGAGGAAGGGCAAGCATGGCCGTCGCTCCCGCTGCCGAGGGTCCACGGCGCGAGTTGGGGGCCACGGAGCTGGCCCGCCTCCTCCTCCAGGGCCCCGACCCCGCGCTGCTCAACGAGGACGGCCGCATCGTCGCGGCCAACGACGCCTTCGCCGCCCTGCTGGGCCATGACGTGAAGGACATCGTGGGCCTCACCGCGGCCCAGGTGGTCGCCCCGTCGTCGCGGGCCATCGTCCTGGACAACATCAAGGGCCACGTGACGGGACCCTTCGAGGCCCAGGTCATGCGCAAGGACGGCTCCACGACCCTCGTGTCCGGGAACGCCGAGGAGCTGGAGGTGGCAGGCCGCATCCTGCGGCGCGTCCGCCTCGCTCCTTTGCCCAACAGCGCGGAGCTGGCGGCGCTCCGGCTGGCCGAGATCGAGAAGCTGCGCGAGATGGGGCAGTTCAAGACCCGCATCCTCAACATGGCGGCGCACGAATTGAACACGCCGCTGACGCCGCTGCGCCTGCAGACGCACCTCCTGCTGTCCGGCTCCCTGGGCTCCATGGACCCGCGGCAGCGCCACGCCGTCGAGATCGTGGACCGCAACGTCAACCGCCTGGCCGCCCTCGTGCAGGAGATCCTCGACGTGGCGCGCCTGCAGGGGGGCCGCCTCAAGGTCACCCCCGTCCCCGTGGACCTCGGGGGCGCCGTCAACGAGGCCGTCGACTCCTTCGTGGAGACCGCCCGCCGCCTCGGCATCGACCTCGAGGTCCAGAGCGAGCCCGGCCTCGTCGTCATGGCCGACCGCGGGCGCCTCATCCAGATCCTGTTCAACCTGCTCTCCAACGCGCTCAAGTTCACGCCGGAGAACGGCCAGGTCCGCATCGCAGCCATGGCGGAGGCGGGCTTCGCCCGCCTGGACGTGCGGGACTCGGGGGCCGGCATGTCGCAGGAGCAGATCGCCCGCCTCTTCCAGCCGTTCACGCAGGTGCACGACACGAAGACCCTCACCGTGCCCGGCACGGGGCTCGGGCTCTACATCTGCCGCGGACTGTCGGAAGCCATGGGCGGCCGCATCGAGGCGCTCTCCGACGGCCCCGGCCAGGGCGCCACGTTCCGCCTTCGCCTGCCCCTTTCGTCGGAGCTGCCCGCCGCCCAGCGTGCGAACCGCCCGCCGCCGCAGGATGCCCTCGCGCGCCGCCTCCGGGAGCTGATCTGATGTCCGAAGCCTCCCTCACCCTCTCCGCCCTCTCCGCCGTCCTCGCCGGCGCCGTGTACGCCTACGTCGGGCTGCGCATCTCGCGCCGCCGCGTCTCCGGGGAGGCCAGGACGGCGCAGGTCCTGTTCTGCTTCTTCTGGTTCGCCCTCGCGGGCTCGAGCCTGCTGCGCGCGTTCCAGCTGGCGCTCTACATGAACGGCCACCTGGCGATCTGGCTCTACTCCGGATTGGGCCAGGTGGCGGTGCTGGCGATCGTGGTCGCCCTCGTGGGCCTCCTGTATTACCTGCTGTACCTCTACACGGGCACGAACCGCATCGCGATCCCGCTCATCGTCTATGGGCTTGTCCTGTACGCCACGTTCCAGGCCCTCATCGCGTGGTACGGGCCCCCGCCGGCCCTGGGCGACGACGGATGGGCGATCCAGCGCCTTCCCGAGGTGAAGCTCCAGCCCGCCGCCGGCCTGCTCTTCGTCGCGTTCTTCCTGGGGCCGCAGCTGGCCGCCGCCGTCGCCTACGCGCTCCTGTACCGGAAGGCCCGCGAGCCCACGCAGCGCTACCGCATCGCCATGGTGTCGGGCGGCTTCTTCGTCTGGTTCGGCTCCACCTTCGTGGCGACGGGGCTGGGACTGCAGGGACGCCTGTGGCAGGTCTTTTCCCTCATGCTGTCCCTCGCGGCCGCCATGGTGATCCTGCTGGCCTACCTTCCGCCCCCCGGCTGGCGCCGCCGCTGGGGCCTGCGCTCCATCGACGAGGAGGCCAGGGGCCCGGTGGCCCCCATGGCGGGGGCCGGCCCGTGATCACGACGACCCTGGCGCTGGACCTGGTGGCCAACGTCCTGAGCGCCCTCATCTACCGCATCGTGGCCAAGATGCTGGCGGCCCGCCCCGTCGAGGGCAAGGCGCGCCTGGCGGCGTGGTCGTTCGCCGCGTGGTGGTACGTGCTGGCCCTCCTGGCCCTCTACGGGGCCTTCGCGGACGTCATGTCGATGCTGGAGGCGTGGACCCTGCCCATGCTGGTCACGGCCCTCAACGTCCTGCTGCTGGTCATCCTCCTGGCCCTCGGGGGCCTCGTCTACTACCTCCTGTACCTCTACACGGGCCGCGAGGGAACCTGGAAGCCCGTGCTGGCGTTCTATGGCCTCTTCTGGGCGTACCTCGTGTACCACCTCCAGGCTCTGGGCCCGAAAGGCATCAAGGCTGGTGCGATCACGCCGCAGCTGGACTACGTGCGGGACCCCGCCACGCACCCCTTCGCGCCGATCCTTGCGATCCTGCTGATCCTGCCCATCCTCGCGGCCGCCATCGCGTACTTCACGCTCTTCTTCCGCACGAAGGAGCCGACGCAGCGCTACCGCATCGCCGTCGTGGCCGCCAGCATCGTGCTCTGGTTCTCGTTCTCGCTGGTGGGAAGCCTGGCGGGCGTGAGCCAGTCCCTGCAATGGGTCGTCCTGTCGCGAGCGGTCAGCCTGGCCGCCGCCGCCGGCGTGTACCTCGCCTACCGCCCGCCCGCCTGGGTGCAGCGGCGCTGGCACGTCGACACGGTCGGGCGCGGGACCTGATCTGCGCCTGGTGACGGCCTGGCGAGGCGGTGGGCGCGCGGGAGGCGCACCCGCGGAACCGGTCCCACGGAACGCACGGAACCACCCGGAAACCGAGACCCTCGGTGAGCTCCACGGTTTCCGTGGCTTCCGTGGTCAAAAGGGGATTGGCCTCCGCATGTTCCGCGACCTCCGCGTGAGGTGGGGGCTGCCGGCGCGTCAAGCGCCCTTGCAGGGGAAAGACTCATGGCGGCCTCTCCAGCGTCGGGGTCGTGGAGCACCTGGGAAAGGCGGAGCGCGAGGAGGCCGTCCGGCGCATCCAGCAGCACTTCCGTTCCGAGCGGTCGGAGGATCTGGGGGACCTGGGCGCCGGGTTCCTCCTGGACTTCATCGAGCGTGAGCTGGCGCCTGCCTTCTACAACCAGGGCGTGCGGGATGCCAAGGCGCAGGCCCTGCAGGCCTTCGCCCGCCTCGAGGAGGACCTTGGGGCCTTGGAGCGCCTCATCCCGAAGTCGCCGCCTTCCAGGGAGCAAGCCCGCTAGCTCGCCGCCGTCCCGGCATCCCCTCCAATCCGTGGATTCTGTCGTTCCGTCGTGTGAGGGCAAGCCGCCGACCTCCGCTTTCTTATACCCCCCCTTCGTCGCCCGACAAGCAGCCAACCCTGGGAAACCGGGGCTGGCGGCGAATGTCGGAGAGTCACACACATGGCAACCGGAGTCGACCGCAAATCGAACCCTGTGCTCGTGGACCTCATCGGCGCCCTCAAGAACGCTGGGCGAACGAACGAGGCCCCCCTGTGGCGAGACATCGCTTCCCGCTTGGAGAAGCCGTCCCGCAACTGGGCACAGGTCAACGTCAGCAAGCTGGATGACAACGTGGGAGACGGCGAGCACGCCGTCATCCCCGGCAAGCTCCTGGGCGATGGTGAGGTCAGCAAGGCCGTCACCGTCATCGCCTTCAGCGCTAGCGCCTCCGCCAAGGCGAAGATCGCCAAGGCGGGCGGAAAGGTCCTGACCTTCCAGGAGGCCATCAAGGCCTACCCGAAGGGCCAGAACTGCAGGATCATCGGGTGAGCCTCATGTCCGGAGCAAAACACAACCCCCCAGGCCCCACCTTCCCCGCCCCCAAGGGCGCCGTCCTCGTCATCGACGCCACCGGCCTCGTGCTGGGCCGCATGGCCACCCACGTCGCCAAGCGCGCCATCGAGGGCGACGAGGTCCACATCGTGAACGCCGAGAAGGCGATCATCGTGGGATCCTCCAAGAAGGCCATCCAGGAGCACTACCTGTTCAAGCGCAAGGTGGGAACGGACCGCAAGGGCCCGTTCTTCCCCCGCGAGCCCCACCTGATCGTGAAGCGCACCTGCCGCGGCATGATCAACTACACGAGCTCCTCGGGCCGCGCCGCCTACCGCCGCATCAAGGCGCACATCGGCGTCCCCAAGGAGCTGGCCGGCCAGAAGGCCGTCACGGTCGAGGCCGCCAAGCGCGAGGCGCACAGCTACCTCACCATCTCCGAGCTTTCGTCCTGGCTCGGCAGCCCGCGAGAGGTCGAGTAACATGGCCAAGAAAGTCGTCAACACCAGCGGCAAGCGCAAGACCGCCGTGGCCCGCGCGGCCGCGGTGAAGGGCTCCGGCAAGGTCCGCGTCAACCAGGTCCCCATCGAGATCGTCGAGCCCAAGCTGGCCCGCCTCAAGATGGAGGAGCCCCTCCTGGTGGCCGGCAAGAAGGCCGAGAAGCTCGACATCACGGTCTCCGTGGCGGGCGGCGGCGTGTACGGCCAGGCGGACGCGGTCCGCACGGCCATCGCGCGCGCCATCCTCGACTACACCGAGGACGCCGAGCTGAAGGAGCAGTACCTCGCCTACGACCGCACCCTGCTGGTCAACGACACCCGCGTCAAGGAGTCGAAGAAGCCCCTTGGCCGCGGTGCCCGCAAGAAGCGCCAGAAGTCGTACCGGTGATCCCATGATCATCCCCGTGCGCTGCTTCACCTGCGGCAAGGTCGTCGGCTCCGCCTACGACGAGTACAAGGCCAGCCTCGCCAAGGGCCGGAAGTCGAAGGACGCCCTCGACGCCACCGGCCTGACGCGCTTCTGCTGCCGCCGCATGATCATCTCCCACGTGGACCTGATCAAGGACGCGGCTCCGTACGAGTGAGGCCGAAGGCCAAACTCTGGAGTCGCGTCTTTGTGCGGCCCGCGAGGCCAGCACAGGGACGCGGCGCCGTACGAGTGGCCGCAACCCCCTCTTCCTTTCCCTCTCCGTCCCTTCCCACTCTTCCCTCTCTCCTCCTCTGTTCTTTCGGCCAACGTCCCTAGCGGACGCCCTGGACGCCCCAGCGGCGCTGCACCCAGCGCGGCGGGCGGTAGGCGGCGTAGACGGCCGCCGCGGCGCCCAGGCTCACGAGGCGCGACAGGACAATCCAGTCGAGCGCCTGGCTGACGCCGGCGAGGCTGCCGACGAGAGAGAACGAGAACCACAGCACGATGCTCACCGAGACCACCGCGATGCGGTAGCGCTGCGTCGGCTCCTTGGCCTTGAAGAAGAGCGTGGAGTAGCCCACCGCGCCGCCGATGATGGGGAGGACGAGCAGGACGCCCAGGACGGGGCCGAAGCCGTCCGTCTTGGGGTCGTGCGCGTAGTGCAGCTGCGGGTTGATGGCGCCCGCCTGGATGCCGTCCGGCCCGAGCGCCTCGACGTAGTAGACAAGGCAGGCCCAGAAGAGGCCGTAGAACAGGAGGATGGGCTTCCAGGCCCCCTGCCGGCCCGTGTAGAGGTAGACGAGGTAGTAGAGCAGGCCGCCGAGCGCCAGCAGGATGACCAGCAGCAGCACGTGCGTGGCCGTCACC
>DATLBS010000014.1:0-83198 GCA_035526765.1 Thermoplasmatota archaeon
AAGGATGCGTAGTCGCGCTTGGCGAACTCGATGCACTCACGGCTCAGGGCGCGAAGCTGTGCATGCGGCATGGGCGCCGAGGCCACGGGCTGGTAAACGACGGCGCCAGGGGTGCCTTTCTTGGCCATCGGGACGCAATCCGCCTTCAGGTGGACGCTCATGGTCTGGGCGTCGAAGTATCCCCACAGCTGCAGCTTGGTGAGGTCGCGCTGCTCCTTGATGACCGGGCGCAGGTACTGGTGCCGGATGCCTTGCGCGGCGGCGGCATGGGCCTGGACGCGGTCCGAGGTGACGAACAGCGCCCCCGCCGCGACGGCCGCGTCGCGCACCAGGGCGTCGATGGCGCCGCGGTGCGCGTTTGAGATCTCGTCGGCCCGGGGGCGTTCGCCCGTGAACTCGATGGTGATGCGGCCCTCCCCGGCGAGGCGTTGGAGCGTGGCAAGCTCGTCCAGCCCCGCGATGCCCGTCTCGAGTCCCCGGTTGGCCTGAGCCTCCAACTCGGCGAGGGCGGCCATGGGTACGACGACGCGGGACCCGTCGGGGGCCTCGCGCAGCATCTGCGTCAGGCGCCCGTCCACGAGCACCGACGTGTCCGGCACGATGGTCTCGGGCACAGTCCCCATCACCGGACGCGCGGGGATAACCGTGGTGCTTCACCCATCGCGGCGGGCACCTTGCCGTGGGCCGCGGTCTGGGGCGGGCTGCGCGGGCTGCTGGGAGGAGAATCATCCGGTGGGCCGCGCGGCGGATGGCCGGTTGCGTCCGCGGCTCCACAGGATGGTGGCGACCCCGGCCACGACCAAGAGGGCGGCGGACAGGAGCCGCTTGCCGAAGGGCTCATCGAGGAGCATGGAGCCGAGCGCGATGGCGACGATCGGGTTCACGAAGGCGTAGGTGCCCACCAGCGGGGCGCTCTGGCGTCGCAGCAGCCAGTGGTAGGCGCCGAGCGCCACGACGGAGCCGAACACCATCAGGTAGGCGAGGGCGAGCCAAGCCACGAGGGGAGGCCGGGCGATGTCGAAGCCGCGCCATTCACCAAGGGCGGTCCCAGCTGCCAGCAACAGCATGCCGGCGCTGGTCATCTGGACGGCCAGCACCTGCACGAGGGGCATCCCGGCGTGCTTGTCGCGCCCCAGCAGCGAGCCGAAGGCCCAGGCAAGCGAGCCCGTGGCGACGAGCAGGATGTACCGGGGATCGAGGCCGCCGCGCCAGCCGTCGGGGTTCCACGCCAGGGTCGCGACGCCCGTCAGGCCGAGCGCGAGGCCCACCACGACCGCGGGGCGCGGGCGGCGGCGATGGGGCGGGAACCATTCGAGGACCGCCATCCAGATGGGCACGGTCGCCACGACGAGGGCTGCCACACCGCTTGGCATGCGCTGCTCGGCCAGCGAGAGGAATCCGTTGCCGGCCCCGAGCATCAAGGCGCCCGTGACGGCCCCCCACATCCAGGCACGCCGCGAAGGCCAGCCGTGGCGGTGGACAGCCCAGGCGAGCATGACGGCGCCCGGGACGAGGAAGCGCGCCCCCGCCATCGCGAGGGCAGGCAAGTGGGCGACCGCGACCGCGATGCCGAGGTAGGTCGAGCCCCAGATGAGGTACACCGCCGCGAAGGCCGCGACGGTCAGGACGATATCGGCGCGCCCCCCCGTTGCGCCCGCGCTGGAGGCGGGCATGGCCTGCTCCACGCGGCGCGCGACGCCGCCCTCCCATATCAGGGGCAGGCTGCATCCATGCGGCCCCTGGGCGGGCTCGCGGCCACGCACGCCAGCGTCCCAGCGCGCCCCAGGCGACGCGGCCTCGCGGTGCGCGGGGCGGCCCTAGAACCCAACGAAGAGCTCGATGTAGCCGTCCTCGCTCAAGGCGAAGCTTGCCTTTGCGTTCGGAACCGAGCGCGTGATGGTCTGGCCTGCTTGGCGTACGCCGTTTTGCAGGACCGCTGCCGCGCCCGCCAAGATGGGGTCATGGCCCGTCTCCTGGGGGGTGAGGTCGACGATGCGGCCTGCGTCAAGCAGGGTCGTGCAGCGCTTGGGGGCATTGGCGCCGCACACGCCGCTGCCGTTGTTGTTGTCAAGGCGTCTCTGCGGCGCGCCGGTGGTCCACAGCGTCTCGTGGTCGGTCACCCAGCCCGGGATCTTGCCTGTGGGCTGGCCCTGCGGCTGCTGGATGGCGGCGCCGCGGAACTTGTCCGACTGGGGATACCGGAACGAGGTGAAGACCGGGGACGCGCCCCCGGGACCCTTCAGGAGCAGGCCGACGCGGTCGAAGGGGGTCGCGCCGTTGGAGCGCCTGGCCTGGACCTCGTTCACCGAGGGGGAGAGGTCATTGAATGCTTGGCGGTTGATGTCGCTGTAAGTGGAGGTCGGCCCTGAGGCGCCGATGTACGTGAAGTGGCTCCAGAAGCGGGTGGCGACGAGCGCGGGGCCGTTGGGGGCCGGCTGGAACCGGTTCAGGCCCGGATTCCATTGCATGTGCTGGACTCCCCAGGCGTACCATACGGATTCCATGAGTTCGAGGTCCGCCGGCTCCGGGAGCATGCTTGCCGCAATGCACGGGGCGCTAATAGTTTGGATGCCTTTGCGCCCGTTTATCTTCCGCGCGCCATGAGGCCCACCCGTGCCGGACGCGTCGCTTTTGGCGGCCGACCTCGCCGCGAGCCTCCTTGTGGCAGGTTTGGCGGGCTGGATCCTCTGGCTGGGACCCCGTCACGTCGTCCACCGGGCCTTTGCCGCGTTTCTTCTGTGCGACGCGGCGCTGCACGCCTTCGCCGCGCTTGACGCCGATGCACGAAGCGCCGTCGACCAGGCACGCCTCATCACGGCGACCCTCGTCCCTGCGACGGCCGCCAACCTATGGATCACGGTGAGGCATGCCGCCCGCATCGAGCGGGGAACGACAGGTTGGGGCGTCACGGCAGCGCGCTGGATCGCAGGCGGTTTGGCCGTGGCCGGACCAGGCTTGCTGCTCGCGGCGCCCCAATGGTTCGAGGGCCCCCCCTTCCTGGCGGAACTGGTCGTCGGCCCCCTTGTGGGCTTCGTGCTCGCCCTCTTGGCGGCGGGCTTCGCGTACGCCCGCTGGAGGCCCGCCCCCAGCGGGCCGGAAGGGCTTCGGGCCGCCGGGCTCGTGCCGCTTGCCCTCGGCCTGCTCTTCATCCCCTTCTCGAAAGTCGTGCAAGCGGCCTTCCTTGGACCCGCGCTGTTGAGCGACGAGGACAGGGCCTTCAACGCCATCCAGATCTCCATCATTGCTGGCACCCTCCTGCTTGCCCTTGCCGCGGCGCTCCTCTTGGCGGCCGGCGACCGGCGCCGCCACGGAGCCGCGCGCCTTCGAGTGCTGGCCGCCGTGGGCATCTGCGTGGCGGTTCCCGCGGCCATCCATGGCCTGCCGCAGGCTTTGGGCGGGGGCCCCGCTTATGGCCTTGCACTTTCCGGACTGCGCATCGCGGGGCTGCTGTGGCTAGTCGGGTTCTGCAGCTTCGCCATCCTGCGCCACCGGCTCTTCCGCCTCGACGACCGCATGCGCAGCCTCCTTGGGCGCGCCATGGTACTCGGTGCGTTCGTGGCCGCGTACGTCCTAGGCGCAGCCGCTGCGGGCCTGGTCTTCCGGGGCTTCAGCGTCCTTGCCGGCTGGTTCGCCGCGGCGTTGCTCGTGGTAACCCTGCGCCCGCTCGACCGCATGAGCCAGCGCGTCGCCAACTTCGTGCTCCCGGGCAGCGCTTCCGGACCGCAGGCCGCCGATCCCGTGGAGCTGTACCGGACGCAGGTGCGCATGGTCCTGGCCGCCGGCACGATGCATGTGAGCGACCGTCGCCTGCTCGACCGCCTGCGGGACCGGCTGGGCGTACCCGCCGCCTGGGCCGCCCGCATCGAGGGCGAGGAATGGGAGGCCGTCAAGGGCCGCGGGCGCAAGCCGGCGGCCGTGCCCGGGCCCGCGTGACGCTGCGGCATTGATGCCCACGGGCGGGCCCCGGTCACAGCGGTTGATGGCCCTCAGTGGCACCGCCCGAACTCCATGTCAGGACGCCCAAATCCTTGCACCAGGTCTCGACGGCCTGCCGCGCGGCACCCTTGAGGCCCTTGCGGTGGAGGTGCACCCCCTGGCAGCCGGGTGTTGCGGCAATGGCGCGCTCCAGGGTTCCCTTGTCGCCGGCCTCGACCGCATGCGCCGGCAGGAAGTGGCCGAAGTCCGCCTCGCCCGAAAGCGCGATGTCGGTGTGTCGCGGCACATAGTGGCCACCGCCCACTCCCACCAGGACGGGACCCTGGCTCCTGCCTTCGCCGCGCAGCACGTCAGTGATTGCGGCGGCAACGACGCGCGCCGAGGGGACGTCGGTGTACCACGTCTCGTCCGAGCCGACCTCCACGAAGAGCGTCGGGTACCGCATCCCTGGGCCATGGTGCGTGGCCTCGTAAGTGACGGAGTGCGGCAGGCCGGCCGCGTCGCGGTGCACTTGCAGCCGCCGCAACAGGGCCCCCATGTCACGCGGAGCCGCCGGAGCGAGGGTGGAGGGGGAGCCGCCCAACTCCGCAAGGGGCGCGTGGTTGCCGATGGGATGCACCGTGAGGGACGGTTGCCCCGACTGGGCACGGTGCCGGCTCAGGAACCATACGTCTCGGATGGGAAGTCCCATGGCGCGCAGGTCCCCGTCCAGTTCCTCGTCGCGCACCGCCGGCCCTTCGACCTCGACGAGGATGGCCTCGCTCTGGCCCCACACCACGGCGCCGCGAAACCTGGTGCCCGTCAATTCCCAGTCGCCGCCCTCCAGCAGGCGGTCGCGCAGGTTGACGCTGGCCGCGTCCGACCGGCTGCACACCAGCACCCGCACGAGGCCGCGCACGCCGCACAGCCCCTTTGAGTCCGCCGGCGTGGAGGCAGGGCGGGGGCCGAGCGTCATCCCAACACTGGCCAAGCAGGTCTAAGAAGGCCGCCCGGGATGGGTCGTCCGCATGCCATCCGACACCGAGGACAGCCGCCCCGGCGAGGTCGAGTTCGAGTCCCTTGGGACCTCCGAGGCACCGCCGCGCAACCCCGCCCTGCAGATGGTCGAGCAGCACGGCAAATTGCGCCGCCTCCTCTTCGAAGGGGACCACCTTGCCGCCCCCCCTTCTCCAGTTCCCGCCACCGAACCGGCAAACGATCCGCCAGGCCTTGCCGCCGACGAACACCTTCCGGTCCCAGACCTGCCAGAACCCCAAGGCCACACGGCCAGCCCGGCGCCCTCCTCCGGGTCCGGCGTAGCCATCAACAGCATCCACGCCGAAGTGGACCGCCTCGGCTCCAAGGTCGCATCGCGCCCCACCATCGCAAACACCACGCCCATCGGCAGCCGCGTCTCCTCCAGCATCCTGTACCGCACCCGCACGGGGGACGTCACCGAGACCCGCATGTCGGACGGCCAACGCGAGCGCCGCCTGCTCTACGTCACGAAACGCGACGGCTTCGGCCACGAGCACGCCGAACGTTTCCGGCCCGAACTGGTGGACGCCATCGTGAAAGACGTTCGCCTGGACGACCAGCCGACCTCCGGCCATGACCGCGGGGCCCGGGCCGGCGAAGCCAGCGCCGCGACGCTTGCCGAAGCCCCCTCGAGCGCCGGCCACGAGCCCGACTACCGCTACGTGCGCGCCGTCATCGCCGACGAGGAACCCTGGGAGCCAACCCGCCACTCCACCCAGGAGCTTGCCCCGCTTCGCGAAAGCGCCCGCCTGCAAATCGACGCCATCCCCTCCCCCGCCCCGGTCCGGGCCAAGCGGGCGGTCAAGCCCCGCAAGCCTGCGCGGGCCCCGAAGCCCGTCGCCAAGCGCCCCGCCAAGCGGCCCCGCCGCCGAACCGGCTTCATCTCCTACCCCGGCGACGACCACGAGGTCGTTGAAGTCGAAGGCATCGGCGTCGTGTACGCCAAGCGCCTCCAGAAAGCCGGAGTCTACACCACGCACCGCCTGTGCTACGAGGACGCAGCCTCCCTGGCACGGCGCGTCAAGGTCCCCGCCAAGACCATCCGCTCCTGGCAGGCGCAAGCCGAACTCGCCAAGGTCAAAGGCATCGGCAAACAGTTCGCCGAGGCCCTCTCCCGCTCCGGCATCGCAGGCATCGACGAACTCAAGGCCCGCGCCCCGGACGCCATCGCCCGCCAAGTCCAGTCCTACCTCGGCTCCCTCGACGCCAACGTCCTCGGCACCGGCGTCACCCCCCGACGCGTCCGCACGTGGCAGAAAGCCGCCCGCACCCTGCGCAAACGCACCCTCCCCGTGCCCCCCAAGGGCCCCCCCGAATTCGAGACCATCCGCGGCCACGTGCGCCGCTTGAAGCAAAGGCAGAAGGAATAGGGGTCATCGCGCGGGGTTAGGGACCGTTAGGGGTTTGCCCGCGCTCATCCGGTCGGCGTGGCAGGCATTGTTCGCCTCCAGATGCCGCCACTTCCTTCAGCAATCGCGGGGCGCAAAAATGCGCCTTCCGGAGCGAAGCGTCCATCCGAGTCACTTCGCTCCCTTTCCCTCCCCCGACGGGCGCGTTCGCAAGTCCAGGAATTCATAGTAGACCAAACCGATGATGCCGAGGCCGAGGACCGTTGATCCAAGAATCACGCTCAGGGGGCATCGTGGGAGTCCATAGTTCTCGGCCGAAAGGACTGCATCGAGGAAGATGACCGAGCCTGGAATTAGCCCCGCCATGAACCAGCGACAGAGCAAGTTCCGCGCAAGGCTCGCTTCGATCCGAGGGTCAATGGTGGCCAGCACAGCGGGCAAGCCAGACATCTTGGCACGGAACGTGGCAGCCATGACAATGGCAATCGCCCCAGCGAAAAGGGACTTGGTCGCGAGGGCGAGCCGGAACTCACAATCTGGATTCCATTCCTGTTCCAACCTCTGGACCAAGAACAAGACCGCGGGGACCAACGTCATGACCCATGCCAGCGTCGTGAACGCGGCGCTTCTAGCGTGCTTCTCCGCTTCCGTGTAGTCCTGACCGCGCTTTGGGAGGAATCGCCAAGGTTTCAGGCCAGGCATTGTCGATTCACCCGGAAGGCCTTGCTTCCGCGGACGGTCGCGCTACACTTGATGGTGCCGGGGCCGACTGGACGCCCACGACCCGCTACGAGGCGCGCAGCTACCCTGGCGACCTGATCCAGATGATGGTCGAAACCAGGAGCCAGCAGAGCCCGAGACCAACCATCGCAATCGCGACGAGGGTGCCCGGCTGGCCAAGAGTGAGGTGGCCCAACGTCGCCAGCGCCATGAGCGAGGATGCGCCTACCACACTCCAACTGTACCTGCGCGTACCCGTCATCGCCGTTCTTTGTATTCGTGGCGGAGAATCGGTCAAGGGCTCACTCGTGCGGACGACCGCGCCGCACTTGACCGTGCCGGGCCCGGCGCGATTCTGCATGCGTGGGCTGGCGCGCGGCAACACCCGCGAAGAAGAGGGCGAAAGCGCGCGCGATGGAGGGGCCCCGAGGGGCCATGCTCAGAGAAGCCGTCTGCACCGATGTCTCCCAACTCGACCATCGTCGTCGGACTCGCGCTTCGCGCGTCCTGCTCCGCCTCGCTGCGCTTCGGCTCCGCGCATATCGGCCCTCGGCTGACGCCTTCGGGCGCGCGCGGCCTCACGGCGCGCGCACCTGTTGCTGCGTCTTCTTCTGGTTGTGGACGTGGTGCTCCTGCGCGCCGCCGTGGGCGGTCAGTTCGTGCAGGCCCAATGCCACTGCCCACGCAGGCTTCCCTGCGAGTGGCCTTCGATTGCGTCACGGGGCCTGGCGAAGCACGAAGTCAGGCGGCCATCGGAGAAATCGGAGGCAGTGGGACGGCGGCGGCGGGCGGTTCCGCGAGGGTCCGCGAAATCCGCGTCGAGGCTGGCGGCGCAGAGCGCGTGCCAGGCCAGACGTCCTTCCGCGTCAAGGTCCGCGTCGCCGCGCCGCATGCTCCGCCTCCAGAAACACACTCTGCGCCGTACCGCAGGGAACGCACCCCAACCTTCTAAGAGGTGAAGCCGTGGGCGCGTTCATGCTCGAAGTGACTGCCAGGGATGGGCGCGCGCGGATGGCGACGTGGAAGCCTGCCCAGGGGGGCCAGGCGACGACGCCGGCGCTGGTGTTCCCCGACACGTCGTTGGCCACCGCCCCAACCTGGGCGCAGGTCACGTTGGGGAGGTCAGGGCCTGGCCCCGTGCCGGGCGCCGTGCGGTTGCTGTCGGGCGGGACGTGGTTCACGCCCGTGGTCCAACCGGCCGGCAGCGACGGCAAGGGGCCCATCGTGGTCCCGACGGTGCGCACGGCGCCGACGGCGGAGCCGCAGACGCTGCTGGCCGGCGACGAGTTGGCCATCCTGCACGATGCGGGGGCCTGGGCGGGCGACGCGAAGCGCTTCCTGCATGCCCTGCCCGCCGCGGCCCGCGTCGCGACGCCTGGGCGCTTGTTGTGGGCGCCGGCGATGGGGACACCGCAGGACTATGCGCTCTACGCGTACCTCGGCATCGACCTCTTCGACGTCACGCCGCTTTTGCTGGCCGCCGCCAAGGGGCAGGTCCTCACGGCCGAGGGTTCCTTCACTTCCAAGGAGGCCGCCAGCCTGGGGCCTGCCGACGCGGCCGCCTTCGGTGCCACGGGGCCCGACGGCCTTCCCGCTGGCGTCTTGGACGAGTCGCTGCGGCACGCGCACCGTGAACTTGCCCTGGTGCGCCACCACATCGCCAACGGGACGCTGCGCAGCCTTGTGGAACGCCGCGTCTACGGACGCCCCGGCATGGTCGAGACGCTGCGCCGCTTCGACCGCGAGCACACGTACCTTGAGGCCATGTCGCCGCGCCTGCGCAGCACACCGTTGCCGTGCATGAGCGTTGAGTCGCTCTGGATGCCGGAGGTCGAATCGTTCCGCCGCCGTGTGCGCGACCACTACCAGCCGCCCCCGGCGGACGTCCTGGTGCTGTTTCCGTGCAGCGCCCGCAAGCCGTACAAGCTCAGCCGCAGCCACCGTCATTACCTGCGTACCCTCGAGGCGAGCGGCATGCGCCACCGCATCCACGAGGTCATGGTCACAAGCCCGCTTGGACTCGTGCCCCGCGACCTGGAGGAACTGTACCCCGCCAACGCGTACGACATCCCCGTCACGGGCCATTGGATGCTGGATGAGCAGGAGATTGTGCGCGAGCAACTCGCCTCCCTCCTGGAGAAGGGCAACTACCGCCACGTCGTCGCCCACGTCGGCGCCGCCACCTTGGACGCTTTCGACGATCTGTTGCCTGACGGTTTCCGCCACACGGTGCTGCATCACCCGACGGCCCCCGATGACCTTGCGCGCCTTGCCGCCGAACTGCAACGCATCAAGGGCGAGTTCAGCTCCAACCCCTCCCCGGCCCTGGCGAGCCCGGTTGACGCCGACGCTGACGTGAGCGGGGAGCCGTCGTCCAACGACCCGGACTCGAGCCCGGCGGCGTCCGGCGCCTTGGCCAGCCTCCCGATGTCCGGTCCACCCGTGACGCGGCTTCCCGCAACGGCCATGGTGCGGCCTGGCCGCGGCGACCGCCGCCTTAGCGACCTCGAGGCGGTGGCATCGTTCCAGTTCGGCGCCGCTGTCGCCGCCGACCTCGTGGCAGGCGCGCACAGCGTCGGCCGGCCCCCCTTCCTGAAACTGGAGGGCCCAGAAGGGCAGCGCGCCATGACGACGCCGGAGAAGGGGCAGTTGAGCCTGACGCTGGACGGCGCCCGCATCGTCGCCCGCCACGGCGTGCGGCGCGTCTTCCTCAAGGAGTTCGACCTCAAGCGCACCTCGACGCTCTTCGCCGTCGGCGTCGAGGGCGCCGACCCGGACATCCGGCCCGGCGACGAGGTGGTCCTCATGCGCGGCGAGGAGGTCAAGGGCTGCGGCACCGCCGTCATGTCCGCCTCCGAGATGGTGCACCTCAACCGCGGTGTCGCGTGCACGGTGCGGCACCTGGCGGCCGCCAAGACGCCCACGCCGGCCCGTGAGGTGCTGGCATGATCGACTCCGTCGTGGACCAGGCCGTCGTGCACAAGGAACTGAACTCCGAGGCGCGCGCCATCCGGCAACGTATCGCCATGCGCTGGGACCCCGGGGACCTCAGCGAGTACATCCGGGCCTGGAGCGAGGAGGACGTATTGGACGGCAAGCCGTGCCAGGCCTTCGTCGTGATCCTCAAGACCCGCGGCTGCACGTGGGCGCTGGCGGGTGGCTGCACAATGTGCGGCTACGCCAACGACTCCGCCTGGAGCAAGGTCTCCGAGGACCAGCTGGTCGCGCAGTTCGAGCGCGCATGGAAACGCTACGACGGCGAGGAGCTCGTCAAGATCTACACGTCCGGTTCCTTCCTGGATCGCTTCGAGGTCATGGTGGGCGCGCAGACCCGCATCCTCTCCCTCATCGGCAAGAAGCCGGCCAAGGTGGCCTTCGAGTCGCTGCCGGGATTCGTCACCGACGAGAACCTTGCCGCCCTTGCCGGGCTCACGAACAAGCTGGAGATCGGCATCGGCGTCGAGTCCGCCAACGACCTGGTGCTGCGCGACTCCGTCAACAAGGGGCACGGGTTCCACACGTTCGCCACGGCCGCGGCCGCCTGCCGTCGCCACGACGTCAGCGTCAAGGCGTACCTGATGTGCAAGACCCCGTTCCTCAAGGAATCGGATGCGCTCACGGACTCGACCGCGACCATCATCGCCGCGTCCCCCAATGCCAACATGGTCAGCCTGAACCCCACCAACGTGCAGGGCAACACCATCGTGGACGCCCTGTACAAGCGCGGCTCCTACCGCCCCCCGTGGCTGTGGACCATCGTGCAGGCCCTCCTCGACGGTCGCACGCAGGCGGAGAAGGACGGCTTCACGGGCATGCTCAAGAGCGACGTCATCGCGGCCGGCCACGACCGCGGTGCGCACAACTGCGGCAAGTGCGACGAGACCGTGGCGGGCTACCTGAAGAAGTACAAGGCGACGCAGGACAAGAAGTACCTGGCCCAGTGCCTCGAGAACGTGAAGTGCGAGTGCCGCGCCGAGTGGCGGCTCACGTTGGAGTTGGGTCCTCTGGTTCCAGCTTACGCGCAGTTCTGACCACGGTACCGAGCCAGGCCACGTTCTCTTCGAAGGCCAGTCGACCTGCTAGCACGCGAAAACAGGGCCAACCATTGCCCGGATTCACCTGCCTCACCGCCAAGGCCTTGCCACGGGGTCCGATGCCTCATCCCGAGGTGTTAAGATTCCAACACACCATGCGAACCACGTGGAGTTTACGGTCATCTTGGAGGAGGGAGAAAGCGGATTCATCGTCGCGAACGTCCCGCAACTCCCGGGATGCCACACGCAAGGACGGACGAAAGCGGAGGCGATGCGCCATGTCCGCGAAGCCATCGAGTTGTATCTCTCGGTGAAGGCCCCTGCTGCAACGATCACGGTGGAGCGCATCCGCATCGAAGCGTGAAGGCATGGCCCCGCGCATCCCGCCGCTGCCCTACCGCACAGTCCATGGCCTGCTTGTCCAAGAAGGATTCCAGGTGATTCGCCAGAAAGGCAGTCATGCCGTCTAACAGCACCCAGATGGCCGCACGACCGTGGTGCCCGTCCATCCGGGCGATATCGATGCCGGCCTCGTGAAGGCAATCTTGGAGCAAGCCGGCATCGACCCCGACTCCATCCGCCGCTAAACGAGCCACGCAAACCCTCAAGGACAGGCACCCGTCGCAAAGCCCGTGGAGTCCACGCTCGTCCAGGCATCCCAGGTCCTGTGCGACCGCTGCCACGGCCGTCGCCTCATCGGTGCCGCGGGAGTGGTGCCGCAGCGCGAGACCGCCGCCAAGGCCCGCACGTGGGCAGAAGTCCCCGAGGAGAAGTGTCCTGTCTGCGAGGGAGCCTTCGCCGATTCCGAGAAGTGGCTGGCCTGCGCCCTCGAGGCCGCGGCCGCCTACGAGTTCGCGACGTTCCAGGTCGGCACCAAGTTCCCCGGCCCCTGCGAAGGCCTCGAGAAGGACATCTCCAAGGCGATGGGGCAGGAAAAGCCGGGCGAGAACATCCGCACCGAGGCGAACCGCTGGATGGCCGCCGCCATCGCCGCCAAGACCGGCGCCAAGACCGACCCAGAGGGCACCCCGGACCTGGTGCTTGACGTCGACACCCGCTACTGGAGTTGCATGGCGGAGGCGAACGCGGTCTTCGTGAAGGGCCGCTACAACAAGCTCCGCCGCGACATCCCGCAGACCCACTGGCCCTGCCGCGACTGCGTGGGCAAGGGCTGCTGGCGCTGCAACGACACCGGGGTCACCTATGCCGAATCCGTCGAGGACGCCATCGGCGACCCCGCGGAACCCCTGTTCGGCGCGACCGGGCATTCCTTCCATGGCGCCGGCCGCGAGGACATCGATGCCTTGATGCTAGGGACTGGCCGACCGTTCATCCTCGAACTGCGCGACCCCCGCCGCCGCACCGCGGACCTCAGGGAACTGGAGGCGCGCATCAACGCCACGACCGCCGCCAGCGGGGTCGCGATCCACGGCCTGCGCATGGCAAGGAAGGAGGAGGTCGCCGAGATCAAGGAGGGGGAGTACCAGAAGGAGTACCTCGCCCATTGTGTGGCCGGCACCCCTCTCGACCGTGCCACGGTGCAAGGTGCATGCGACTCCCTTGCAGGAGTCACCCTTGAGCAGCGCACTCCCGAACGCGTGAGCCACCGCCGCGCCGACCTCGTGCGCAAGCGCACCCTCCATTCGCTCACCCTGGAGGAGATGCCAGCTTCCCCGGGCACGCGTTTCTCGGTGCGGGTGCGCGCCGAATCGGGCACGTACATCAAGGAGATGGTCTCGGGGGACGAGGGCCGCACCGCGCCCTCGCTTTCGGCACGCCTTGGCATCGGTGCGAAGGTCGAGTTCCTCGACGTGGTGGCCATCCTGGACGACCTGCCGAAGGTCGCCGTCGCGGCCTCCGCGCAAGCCTGATCCTGGTCCTCGCGGCCCGCATCTGCCTCCTTTTCGCCACGCCCCTCAAGCCATCGCGGCCCTCCCGGCCTTCGTGCTGCGCGCCGCGACCTCCGCCGACCTTCCCGTGCTGGTGCGCCACCGCACTCGCATGTGGGAGGACATGGGGACCCTCCCGCGCGGGGTGACGGACCCGAGCGAGGCCGCCTACCGCTCCTGGCTGGCGCCGCGCATGGCCTCGCGGGAGGTCATCGGATGGGTGGCGCAGGCAGGGGATGGCTTGGTGCTAGGCAGCGGGCTACTGTGGTTCCAGGAGTGCCAACCGCGCCCCACGGTCCCCGGTGGGACCGTCCCTTACCTGCTGTCGATGTTCGTGGAGGAAGGTTCGCGGCGTCGCGGGGTCGCCAGAGCCATCGTGCAGGCGGCGATCGACGCGACGCGCGCCGGCGGCCATCCCCGCCTTTCCCTGCATGCTTCGGAGGGGCGGCCGCTCTATGCGTCGCTCGGTTTTGCATCCAGCCCCGAGATGTGGCTCACCGTCGGAAAGCCCTAGCGCACCCCGAGCCGCCCCGCAAATCGCCAGGTTCGTCACGTGGTGCACGCATGTTTCGATGGAACCCCCCGAAAGTTTTCAGGGGAGGGCCAGATGGCCGCGCATGCATCGTGCCCTTCGCGACCTGGCGGCTGTCTTCCTGCTGTCCACGCTCCTCCTGTCGCCAGCGCAAGCCGCCCCGCAGGCACCCATGCACGGCCTCACGCTCTCGGCGCGCGAGGTGGACCTGGTAGGCACCGCGAAGGCCTGGGTCCTCCCGACAGGCCCGCAGGGGGCGTTCTTCAACCTGGAAGGCGCCATCGGCACCCTTGTCGACAAGTCCTTCACGTATCCGCGCCCCGCAGACGTCTGGGTCATCGAAGGCTACCCCGCCAGCGAGGAGACGTACACCGACGTCCACGTCTCGGCGGGCGCCTGGATGGAAGGCAGTTTCCTGAGCGTGGTCCCCCTCGTGGGACAGCCGGCCCCCCAGGTCTCCCTTCGCGCCTCTGGATTCACCATCTCGCCCGAGGCGCAGGCCTGCATCCCCGATCCCCACAGCGGGTCGGACACGATGCCGGCGGACTGCTTCGATGTGGGCTCGGCGGGCAACGTCACGCAGGTTCAAGGCATGGTCTCCGTGACCCTCACGGGCTCCTTCATGGTCCGCATGTGGGGTTGGGAGGGCCCACTCGCCTCGAAAGAGGGACCCTTCCACGTCTGGAACGGTCAATCCTCCGAGGCGTTCGGGACCGGCGTCACCATCGTCACCAGGACAGGCATGCAGGACCTGCGCATCCAGGATGGCACGATGACCGTCTCGCTGCGGCAGGCGGAGGTTGGCGACCTCCACATCTCCTCCGCGCATGCCGTGGCTGCAGGTTTCGTCCTGGATGCGGCCCAGGGCCCCACGCATCTGGAGGGCCCAGTGGGCGCCGAGCTGACGTTCCCGGCGGGCCAGGTCATGCTGACCCCCGACCCTCGCGCCAGCCCCACCGCGCTCGCCGTCACACCTCTGGGCGACCTGCGCGCCTGGCCATGGGCGCTGGCCATCGCAGTCGTCCTCATGGTGGGCGTGTCCGCCCTCATCGCCTGGCGACGCTTCCGCCCCAGCGACCCTGTGCTGCGCGCCCTCCATCGCCAGGACCCGGCGCGCGCCGCGCGCCTTGCCGCCACCCAGCGCCCGCCGCGCTCGCCCGCCGAGGCCGCCGTGCGCGCCGTGGCGTTCCTGCAGGCGGGCCAGTACGACCTGGCCGAGCGGCAGCTGGTGGCGTACGCCCTGCCGGCCGCCGACCACAGCTTCATCCTCGCCTGCGTACGGGCCCGCCAGGGCCGCGGCGACGAGGCGCGCCAGCTGCTGGGCCAGGCCGTGGCGCTCAACGCGGCCTATGCCGACGAGGCACGCCTCAACGCCGACCTGCAGGGCCTCGCTCCGCCTGTCCAGGGCGGGCCCGTGGGGCAGGGTGGGCAGGGTGGGCAGGGCCTGGGTCCTGCCCCGCGCGACCCGGAGGGGTACACGTGAGCCTCCTCGTCCTGTTCGCAAGCCGCGGGCCGTACCGCGCGAGCGCCGGCACCCGCAGCAGCCTCCTCGAGGCCGTGCGCCTGCAGCCGGGGGCCAGCCGCAGCGAGCTCCTGCGCCTCACCGGCCTGAGCTGGGGCGCCGTCGCGCACCACGTCCGCGGCATGGTGGAGCGCGGCGAGCTGCGCGAGCACGTCGTCGGGCGGCGGTCGTACTATTACGCGGACGGCGCCGAACCCTCCCTGCTCCCCTTCACGCGCCTGCTGCGCACGGAGCCCCAGGCGACCGACATCCTGCGCGTGCTGAACCGCAACGGGCCCGCCAGCATCCAGCACATCAGCCGCGACCTCGACCTCGACCGCAAGACCGTGCGGCGCCACGTCGCGGCGATGCTGCAGGCCGGCATCGTGGGCCTCACGGCGCGCCACCATGCCCGCTTCGAATTGAGGAGCCTCCCCCTGGAGCTGGCGTCGCAGTTGCGTGGCCAGGGGCCGGAGCCAAGGCTGAAGGCCTGACGAAGGGGCTGGGGGCCGAGGCAGCGTGGAGTGTCCCGCAAATCCCCAGATGGGACGAAATACCCTCGGGAGGGTCCGCGACTGGTTCCCTCGAATGCGCCGTGGTTCCCTCGCCAGTCTCGCATGCCTCGTCCTGACCGTCTCGCTGGTCTTGGGAATCCTGATCCCGGTGCGCTCGACTGGAGGCCCCTCGGGTCCCCTGCCGGCCCACGTGTCCACCGCCCTTGGGGCCAATGGCCTGGCGCGGTTCTTGACGTACCCCGTACCAGCCGAGCTCCGGGAAGGGACAGGCCTGGCGCCCGGCACGCAACCCGTCGAGGCGGTGTACGAGTCCAGCGGGGCGGAGCCCTCCATCGGCTTCAATCCGCGGTCGGGTGCCGTGCTCTACCAGGATGGTTCGCTGACCTACCGCGTCCGCTTCAGCCAGGGGGACGAGGCCGCGGCGGCCTGGGATGACCGCACCTCCCCCTTTGCCGAATACAATCGCGACCCCATCCTGTTCACCGATGCGACGGGGCGCACCTTCGCGGGGGGGCTGATCGCCGCGGGGGGGTTCACGAACACGAAGGTCGTGCGGGCCTCCGTCCCCTTCGCGGGCACGCCCTGCAGCAACATCCAGTACACGGACGATGACGGCGCCACCTGGCTGCGGTCGATCAACCCCTGCAGCCTCACCACGGACCATGAGACCATCGGTGGAGGACCCAGTTCGTCGTCGATGGTGGACGCCTTGCACAAGCCCGTCATCTACTACTGCGCCCAGCAGTTGCCCACTGCGGTGCTCGGCCAACGCCAGTTCGAGGGGGCGCCGTCGCCTTCTCAATCGTCCGATTCCTGCTCGGCGAGCCTGGACGGCGGCGTCACGTTCGGCCCTCCAGCCCTCCTGCCGGCCTGCGGTGGCCTGCACGGCCACATCAAGGTCGCGCAGGACGGCACCGCCTACCTGCCCAACCGCCATTGCGCAGGCCGGGTGGGGGCCGCGACGACCTCCGACGATGGGCGCACGTGGCAGGGACACGGCATCCCCGGAAGCGAAGGGGCCACCGGCTTCGACCCGTCCATCGGGATCACGCCGGACGGGACCGCCTACGAGGCCTGGAGCGGACGCGACGCCCATCCGCTTGTGGCCCGGACCAGGGACCATGGCGCCTCGTGGTCGCCCATCACCGACCTCGCGTCCTCCGTGGATCCGCCCCTCACGGCCTCCACGCTTCATGCCGTGGTCGCGGGCGACGACGACCGCGTGGCGGTGGCGTTCCTGGGCAGCACGACGCAGGACGAAGGCGACCCGTTCTCCTGCGAGTACGAAGGGACATGGGGCCTGTACATCGCCATGACCTACGACGGCGGCGCCCACTGGGCCACGTCCAAGGCGACGACCGACCCCGTCCAGCGCGGTGGAGTCTGGCCCAACGGGGGCACGGCGGTCTGCCGGAACCTTCTGGACTTCATGGATGCGACGAAGGACGCGCAAGGCCGCGTGCTGGTCGCGTTCACGGACGGCTGCGTGGATGCCTGCGCCCTCGCTGGCGGGACGAAGGGGGACTCCACCGGCCACTGGGCCACCATCGCGCGCCAAGCAACGGGCTGCAGCCTGCTCAAGGCCAGCGACCTCCCTGGCACCGATTGCACCGCCGACCCCAACGAGATCCCCCTCCTGGCCATCCCGGGAGGTCCGGTCCAGACGGTCGCAGAAGGCGACACGCTGGCCTTCACGGTCGCCGCCAGCGACCCGGACGGCGACCCGGTGACCCTGTCCGCCCACGGCCTGCCGCCCGGTGCCGGCTTCGACCCCATGACGGGCGCCTTCGCGTGGACCCCTGACCCGGATGGCGCGGCAGGCTCCCCCTACAACGTCACCTTCGTGGCAGGCGATGGCCGGGGCGCGGCCCAGGTCGTGGTCGGCATCTTGGTCATGGACGTCGACCGCCCACCCGCCCTCGAGGCCCTCGCCGACCGCACCGTGGAGGAAGGGGATCCAGTGCGCATCGAAGTGCGCGCCACGGACCCGGGCGGCGACGCGCTGGTGCTGGACAGGCACGGCCTCCCGGCGGGCGCGACGTTCACGGACCGCCACGATGGGACCGGCTGGTTCTCCTGGGTGCCAGGCAAGAAGACCGAAGGCACCCACGCCCTCACGGCCACGGCCACCGACGGAGCAGGCCTGCAAGCCGCCACCAGCATGACCCTCCGGGTCCAGAAGCACCTGCAAGCCGCGACGCTCCTGTCGAGCTGAAGCCAGGGACGCGCGGATCCGGATTGCGACCCGCGTGGCGCGAGCCGGAATGCCACGGGCCCGACATGTCCGGGCGACCATCCTCCAAGGGAGGCCGCCCTCCGCCGAAATCCGAGGTTTCCAGGAGATGCGGGCGTGCACATGCCAGCGCTTCTTTGGCATCCACCCCATTCCTGCGCCCATGTCGCCGCGTCCCCTGGGGCTCCCTCGCGCAGCCTACTGGGCTTTCCTGTTCGTCTGCCTGCTGATCGGTGGGTCCATCGTGGCCATCGCCGACCACGTCCAGACCGAGAACGGCAAGGCCGTGAACTTCCACCACGGCACCGACGGCAATGAGTGGTGGGTCTCGGTCACCCTGTCCGGCACCGATGCCGGCACCGTCACGAAGGTCGAGGGCATGGACACGGGCGGCCCCTGGACGACCCTGGCCAAGCAGAGCTGGGGGGCTTACGCCGCCAGCTTCCACATCGAGCCGGGCCACCAGGTCCGCTTCCGCGCCACGTGGGGCAACGGCGTCGTGATCACCAGCTGCTGGTTCACGCACCCCGCCGGCGTGGAGCAGTGCGGCACCACGACAGGCACGACCACCTCCACCACGACCAGCACCACGACGACCCCGCCGCCCCCGCCCTCCGGCTGGCAGGTCGCCACGGTGGGCGAGGCCGGGACCGCCACGTACGGCGGCGACATGGCCATCGCGGACATCGACGGGGATGGCCGCCGCGACGTCGTGGTGGGACGCGGCAACGGCCTGCGCGCCTACGAGTGGACGGGCACCGCGTGGACGACGGAAGTCATCTCGGAGCGCCTCTTCGACGCCATCGCGGCGGGCGACGGCGACGTTGACGGCACCAGCGAGGTGTATGGTCTGGCCGTCGGCACGCCAGGCATGGACCTGCTGCAGTACCACAAGGTCAACGGCCTCTGGGTCGAGACCTTCGTGATGAAGCTCCAGGAACCGGTGGCTGGCGACATGACGATCGGCAACATCGACGGTGCCGCGGGCCCGGAACTGTACCTCGGGATGTACTACACCGAGTGCGACCCCGACCCGAACGTCCCCCTCTGCTCCTCCACCTCCCGGATCTACAAGGTGTGGCAAGACACCGCATGGCGCTCCAGCATGATCGCGACACTGGCCGGCCACCTCGACTCGATGTGGATCGGCGACGGCGACAACGACGGCTCCTCCGAGCTGTACGTGGGCCACGGCACCCGGCACGCCGACCGCACCTCGCAGGTGAAGCTGGTCTCAGGCACGTGGCGGGTCGTCGGGTTCTCCGGCTCCGGCTCCGACTCCGGTTTCTCGCTGGTGGTGGTGGGCGACGGCGACCGCGACGGCCGCAACGAGGTCTACCAGGTCAACTACTACGGCGTCTTCCTGAAGCACTTCTACACCGCGGCCAACGGCTGGGACTACGACACCATGTTCGGCTTCAACGGCATGACGTCCCCCGAGGGGTACGAGGTGCACCCGACCAGCCTGTTCCTCGGCGATGCCGACAACGATGGCGCCCAGGAGCTCTACATGGCCACGGACAATGGCGAGGTCTACCAGGTGCGCTGGAGCGGCTCCGCGTGGGTCGCGACCCGCATCGCGTACCCCCAGGACCCTTACCGCGGCACGGGCGGCGCGGGTCTCCTCGTCGTGGGGGACGGCGACGGCGACGGGCGCCGCGAGGTCTACACCGCCATCTCGTTCTACATGGCCAACACGGGCGAGGCCGGCGTGTCCCGCGTCTTCAAGGTCTTCCTGCCCCCCTCCGGCTTCGATGCCACCTTCAAGGGAGTGCGCGGCAACGAGTGGTGGGAGCAGGTCACGGTCACCACGACCGGTGGCACCCTGTCCAGGGTCGACATCCGCCTCAACGGCGGCGCCTGGCAGCCCCTCCAGAAGCAGTCCTGGGGCGGCTACGCGGCCAGCTACCGCGCCGTGCAGGGCACCATCGTGCAGTTCCGCGCCACCAGCACCACCGGCGCAACCGAACTCAGCGACTGCTACCGCTGGGTCCCGCCCTCGAACACGGACGCCACGAAGGTGACGTGCCCAGGCTCGACCGGCACCACCACGACCACCACGACGTCCACCACCGGGACCACGACTGGAGCCTTCGACGCGACCTTCAGCGGCGTCTCCGGCAACGAGTGGTGGGTGCAGGCCACCGTCAAGGCGAACCAGCCCTTGCAGAAGGTGGAGGCGCGCATCGACTGCGGCAGCACGTACCACCTCCTTGCGAAGCAGTCGTGGGGCGGATGGGCGGCAAGCTTCCACGTCCCCGACGGCTCCAAGGTGACGTTCCGCGCCACCTCGGGCACGGGTGCCACCGATTCCTCGGGCGGGTACATCTGGCCGGGCGCGACCCCCACGGGAGGATGCTGACATGGGACCCGCCAAGCTTGGCCAGACCCTGGGGGCCCTGGGCATCGTCGCCCTGCTGGCCCTCGTGACGCCCGCCCTCGCGAACCACACGCAGACCGACCTCGGAAAATCGATCAGCTTCGACCACAAGACGGGCAACGCCTACTGGGTCGAGGTCACGATCGGCGGCGCTGACGCAGGACGCGTCACCAAGGTCGAGGCCCAGGTGGCGCCTCCCTCCAGCCACGGCTGGACCGTGCTGCCGAAGCAGAGCTGGGGCGCCTACGGCGGCAGCTTCCCTATCGGCACGGACGCCTACATCCGCTTCCGCGCCACCTTCACGGACGGCGTGCAGGCGGTGTCGTGCTGGTTCGCGCACCCCGTGGGCACGGAGACCTGCTCCCATGCCCCGCCGCCCGGCAACTGGCGCTCGAGCCTCGTCGGTTCCGCCGGCCCCGGCTTCGGCGGCGAGTCCGTCGTGGTCGACGTCGACTTCGACGGTGTCGGCGAAGTGCTGGTGGCCTCGGAGGAGGCGGTCTACATGTTCGACCACACGGCGACGGGCTGGACCCGCAGCACCGCCTTCGCCAGTGGCCCGGACCAGGACTTCCGCCTCATCGCCGTGGGGACCACCGACAACGACGTCGTCCAGGAGGTCTACACCGTGGGCCGCCACTACGATGGGGAACGGTCCTACGACCGGCTCATGTGGCACCATTTCACCGGCGAGCGGTGGTCCAGCGAGGTCGTGTGGGACTTCCGCGGCGTAAGCGACATCCTGATCGGCAACATCGATGACGCGGGGGCAAGCGAGCTCCTGGTGGTCACCAACGACGGCTCCAACAGCATCGTCTATAGCATCGAGCGCACGCCCGGGCAGTTCTTCTTCACGGAGATCGCACGCACGCCGCACGAGCTGCCCCTTGGCCGCGCCGCCGTGGGCGACGCCGACCGGGACGGCGACCAGGAGCTGTACGTCCTGCACGGCCGCGACTCCGTGTTCACGACGGGCGTGCTGCGCGTCGACTGGACCGGGACCGGCTACACCCAGGACTTCCTCTTCGAGGGGGACTATGGCACCGAGCTCAACGGCTTCGTGGCCGGCGACGGCGACAACGACGGCCTGCAGGAGCTGTACCTCCTCGACTCGGCGTTCTTCCCGGACGAGACCAGCACCCTGCACCGCTTCTCGATGCACGCGACGGGCTGGACGCACACCACGATCCCGCTCGGCAAGGGCCTCCATTACGACCTTGAGCTGGGGGACGGCAACGGGGACGGGTTCAGCGAACTCTACTCCGGCACCCTGCAAGGCCACCTGGCGCAAGTGATGTGGAGCAGGACCAGCTCGGCCTGGGTGGTGCGGGCGGTCTACCAGCTGGGCTCCGGCGAGTTCCTGCAGGATGTCTCCATCGGCGACACCGAGGGCGACGGCAGGCAGGAGGTGTACGGGCTCTCCTACGACGCCATCGTCGACGTGTGCTGCCCGACGACGCACCTCCACCGCTTCGCGCCGCTTGCCTCCACCACCACGACCAGCACCAGCGCCACGACGACCACCTCGGGCACGACGACCAGCGCCACGACGACGGGCACGGGCGGCTTCGACGCGACGTTCGAGGGAGTCCGCGGCAACGCCTGGTGGGAGCAGGTCACCGTCACGACGACGGGCGGCACCCTCTCCAAGGTGGACGTCCGCCTCAACGGCGGCGCCTGGCAACCCCTGCAGAAGCAGTCGTGGGGCGGCTACGCGGGGAGCTACCACGCCGTCCAGGGCACCATCGTCCAGTTCCGCGCCACGAGCGCCACGGGGGCCACCGACCTGAGCGGGTGCTACCGCTGGATCTCGCCGTCGAACACGGATGCCGCAACCACTTCCTGTCCTGGCGGCGGAGGCACCACGACGACGTCCAGCACCTCGGCCTCGTCGACCACCAGCTCCGGCGGGTTCGACGCGACGTTCTCGGGCGTGCAGGGCAACGAGTGGTGGGTGCAGGCCACCGTGAAGGCCAACCAGGCCATCGCGGGCGTGGACGCGCGCGTCAACTGCGGCGCCTGGCAGGTGCTGGCCAAGCAGAGCTGGGGCGGCTGGGCTGCAAGCTTCCACGTGCCTGACGGCTCCAAGGTGGACTTCCGGGCCCGCAGCACGACGGGGACCCAGGACGTCTCGGGCGGCTACGTCTGGCCCTCCGCCACGCCAACGAGCGCGTGCCCATGAACGCTGCCCCGTGATCGGGTCGCAGTCGCCTTCTTCCTTCTTTCCCATCCCTTCATTCCAAGGGCCGGCGCGATCCAGGCAGGTTCTTTCTGACCCCGCAGGCACTCAACGCAAACGATAAACCCCAGGGTGGCCGTGCCGACGCCCATGGTGGCCCCACGCCTCGCCTTTTCCCTCGCCTGCATGTTCCTGGTCGGCGCCCTTGCGGGGTGCGCGGCGGATGGCGACAGCACGGCCAGCGCCTACGTGAAGGACTCCGTCTCCACGAGTTTCCGCGAGGTCCACCTCGTCATCACCGGGGTCTCCATCCACCAGTCCGGGGGGGGCAACGAGACGTCCGGTTGGAAGGACCTCTTCAACGGGCCGGGCACGGACGTGAACCTCATGAACGCAAGCGGGTCGAAGGCGTTCTTCCTCGGGCGCACCGACCTGGCCGCCGGCAAGTACCAGCAGATGCGCATCCAGGCCAGCAGCGCCTACGGCATCGACATGGCCGGGGCCCATGTCGCCATCAGCCTCCCCGACAAGGACCTCAAGGTCGTGAAGGGCTTCAAGCTCGAGGCCGGCAAGGAGACCCAGCTGGTCCTGGACATCGACCTCGAGAAGTCCCTCAAGCAGGACAAGAGCGGCGCCTGGGAGTTCAAGCCCGTCATCGGCAAGCTCTACGCCGGCATCAAGGAGAAGGGCGACAAGCCGTCCGGCGGGGAACTCAAGGACGTCGACCTGAAGGACGACGCCACGGAGTGATCCCGCGGGACCCCCATCGGCCTCGCATCCCACCTCGGCCTTTCCTCCCCTGCGTTCGTCTCCGGTCCGTCCCCGGTCTCAGTCGGTCTCAGGCGTCGACCTAAAGGCTATAAACAAGGACCGGTCCTGGCCGCATCACCCACCCGTGGTGCCCCACCCAGGGCGCCGTTGGGAACCGAAGGTCCGACCATGCCCGTCCGCTCCAAGGGGCTCCGCTCCAAGACCCGCCACCTGCTGCTGAAGGACCCCCGCAAGCGCGGCGTCCTGCCGCCCAACCGCGTCCTCGCGGACTTCCCCATCGGCAGCCGCGTCGCCATCAAGATGGAGCCCTCCCAGCACAAGGGCATGACCCACAAGCGCTTCCAGGGCCTCACCGGCACCATCGCCTCCAAGCAGGGCGTCGCCTTCGTCGTCGACGTCATGCACGGCAACATGGCCAAGACCCTGGTCGTCCGCGCCGAGCACCTGCTCGCCCTCGAGTAAGGTGCCTGCCATGAGCGATGTCGATGTCATCCTGGAGGAGGCCGCCGAGCAGGGCCGCCTCGTCCCCCTCGCCGAAGTGAAGGCGATGCTGGAGAAGGCGCAGAAGGACCGCGAGGAGCTCACGTACGAGCAGAAGATCGCGATGGAGCACGCCAAGCGCTTCAGCCGCGTCGACCCCAAGGTCGCCAAGAAGATCGTCGCGGAGGTCCAGAAGGCCTTCCCCGACCTCGAGGAGAAGTTCGCCGTCCGCGTCGCGGACCTCCTGCCGCAGCACCCCGACGATGTGCGCGCCCTGTTCCAGAAGTCCCGCCACGAGCTCACGGACGCGGACATCGAGGGCGTCATCGGCATCGTCGACGCCAACTACACTGCCTAGGCGTGCCCCATGGAAGACTACGTCCACATCCTTGATTTCCTGCCCCACGGCCGGCCCGACGCGCCCCCCGCGCGCCGCGAGCCCACCCTGATGGGCCTGGGCGAGCAGCAGTTCACGCTGTTCGAGCTCGTCCCCAAGCCGGGCGCCAGCTTCACCATCGGCGACCGCGCCTACGTCGGCAAGGACGTGGACCAGCGCAGCCTCGTGCAGAAGATCCGCGGCCGCATCATGTACCACGAGCTGACCCCCGCGGCGCACGGCGAGCTGCCGTACGTCATCGAGGACATCGTGCGCGCCGACCCGAACCGGTTCCTCAAGTTCTTCAACGACGCCCCCAGCATCTCGGTGCGCTACCACGCCCTCGAGCTCCTGCCCGGCATCGGCAAGAAGTCGGTGGAGCACCTCGTGCACGAACGCAAGACGCCGTTTGCCACCCTCGAGGACCTGGAGACGCGCGGCAAGGTCGCCAACCCGATGAAGGTCATCGTGGGCCGCATCCTGCACGAGCTGCAGGACCCCACGGAGAAGTACCACATCTTCGTGCGCCCCCCCGCCCAGGAGCGGGACGAGTGGCGCGGCCCCAGGCGCAACTAGCCGACCAATCGAGGGGTTCGTGGGAGTCTCCGGGCTGTCGGGCGCTCCGCGTTCAATTCTGGATCATTGACGGTCCAACACCCCTGTGACGTGGGGCGGCGGGCACCAGAAAGATGCCGCCGAACCTTGCTAAGCAGCCATGTGCGGCCGCAGGCCGCACGACGCAGGGTGGCGACGGACCTTTCCGTCGGCGTGGAGCGCACGGCACCCGACTAGCCACGAACCCACGGAGGACACGGAAGCATTGTTTGGGAGCATCCCCGGGGCTCCGTGGTTTCCGTGGCTGGCGGCGGCAGGCGCGCCTTCGGCGCGCCCCATTCCATCGCACGCAACAACAAGAACCCCCAATCAGACCGGGATGG
Organism: Thermoplasmatota archaeon; assembly: GCA_035526765.1. Classification (GTDB taxonomy): domain Archaea; phylum Thermoplasmatota; class E2; order JACPAO01; family JAHFTW01; genus JAHFTW01. Next base: position 24,848 of record DATLBS010000014.1, read on the forward strand.
AATCCATTGTCCTTTGAGGGGGCGCAGGCCCCTCCTGTCGCGCATGTGCACGGAGCGAGGCGTTCTTCCCCACAAAACCCACAAGATTCTCTGCGGAACCGGCGTCTAGTGTCCACAAACCCCGCTTCCCCTGACGCCGTGCCACTTATGACACGCACTTCCCTTGGGTCACTGCTTGAAGGTCTTCGACGGCCCAATCCAGGACCAGCACGGACCGGTCCGTGCACACCCGCGACACGGAGGGCCTGCGGCCCTCCAAGGGACAACCCGGAAGGGGGGCCCAAATGAAGCCCTTTGACGGCCCCATCCACGACAATCATTTCCACTGCAAGCCGGACGGCTGGAAGGGGCTGGGCGCCGTGCGGGAGTTCATGGCGGCGGGAGGCACCAGCATCGCCCATGTCCGGCTTCCGGACTACCCCGCGACCCCTGCAGCGTTCGAGGCCTCCTGCCGCGCACACCTCGACTTCTCCGAGCGCATCCGCGCCGAGACAGGGTGCAAGGTCTGGAGCGCCGTCGGCCCTTACCCACTTGAGCCCATGCGGGTCGCCGAGGCGAAGGGGTGGCCGGCTGCCCTGGACTTCGCCCGGGCCTGCTACGACATCGCCGCCAGGTTCTGCGCCGAGGGGGAGGCCTCCTGCATCGGGGAGGTGGGCCGCGCCCACTTCGACGTCCCCGCCGACGTCCAGCAGCACCACAACGAACTGCTTGCCTATGGGATGGGACTCGCCAAGGACGCGGGCGTCCCCATCATGCTGCACACCGAGCACACGACCCCCGACACCATGGAGGAGTTCGGGCGCATGGCGGATCGGGCAGGCCTTCGCCGCGACCGCGTCATCAAGCACTACTGCGGGCCCCTCGTGGAGGAGGACGCCCACGGCCTCGTGCCCAGCATCATCGCCGGCCGCAGCAACATCCAGGCAGCCCTCCTGAAGGCAAAGGGGCGTCCGATCGACTTCATGCTGGAGACGGACTACATCGACGAGCCCACCCGCCCCGACGTCGTCATGCCCTGCGACACGGTCCCCAAGCGCACCCGCGGCCTCCTGGAGAACGGCACCATGACGGTGGAGCAGGCGCAGCGCATCCACGGCGACGTCCCGCGGCGGCTCTACGACGACCCCTGAACCGTACAGAAACGAGCAGCACTGCCGCAGGGATGGCGCGATTGTGCCTGCCCGTTTCGGCATATGTTTTTCTCAGGCCGCCCGTCCACGACCTGGATTGGTGGCAGTGGAAGCAAGGCCCGTCGACCCACAACAGGCGCTCCTGCGCGCCGTGAAGGCGTTGACGGAGGGCCACTTCGACTCCCGCGACCCCACGGGCGCGCAGGCCAACGCCCTCGAATCCATCGCGTGGAGCCTCGCCGGGCTGCTTGCCGACCGCGCGGAGACGGCACCGGTGCGCCCCGCCTCCATCAGGCCGCACGGGCACGGCGCCTCGACGCCCTCGGCGGAGTCGCTGAGCCACGAGCTGGTGGCGCGCGGGTTCGTTCCCCTGCGGAACTGAAGGCTTGGAGGCGGGCCCAATGGGCGACCTTCGAACGAAGGTCGATCACGTTGCCTCGTGGGGGCCTGCGGCCCCGCACATAGCGGGCCTAGAGAGAGGGCTGGAGACCAGCAGGCTCCAGCCTGGCGAGGCAACGAGCGGACCCTCTGGGCTCGCGATATCGAGCAGCGGGAGATTCAGCGGGCCTAGAGGGATTCGAACCCTCGTCGTCGGATTCGAAGTCCGACAGTATATCCAAGCTAGCCCATAGGCCCGTGCGGCTTGCGACTCAGGGGGCACGGAAAAGGTGGACGGCTCCAGGCGAACCGTCCTGGCATCCTCAGATTGCCCAGATTCTCCCAGACCGAACCTGGGTCATCTATGGAATCTGAGTCCGGTCGGGCGGCTCGCCAAAAAACAGGGAAGGGAGAAGGGGGGAAAGGAGGATCGTGGGGAGGACTACGCCTCTTCCTCGGACTTCTCGTCCTCGGCGTCCTCGGCCTCGTCGCCAGCCGCGAGGTCCTCGACGGACTTCATCTCGGGGGCGCCGCCCTCGGCGGGCGCCTCGCCCTCGGCGGGCTCGGCGCTGGGCTCGCTGACCTTGAAGACCGGGGTCTCGTCGGTCTCGATGGTGGGGGCCACGAGGATCTCGCTCTTGGCGATCTCGATGCGGCGCAGCGGGTGGACCTTGCGGGCCTCCTTGTACATCGCGTTCGTGAGGTTGCCCAGCAGGATGTCGCCCAGGAAGCCGCTGAGGTTGTTCTTCTCGGCGGACTCGGTGAGGAGGGCGCCCATGATGCGGCGGATCTCCTGCGCCTGGGTGGTCTGGCAGCGGCGGTCGGTGACGGCGAAGGGCTTGACGCGCACGCGGCTGCCGTCCTTGGTGACGAGGTCGAAGACCGCCGGGATCTTCGAGTTGCCGCGGCGGGTCAGGCGGCGGATGTAGTCGGAGGTCATGGTGTGGCCGACGAAGTCCGTCTTGGCCTGGTTGTCGACGACCTCGCCCACCTGGAAGGTGAGCTTGATGTGCATCTGCTTCATGTCGCCGGTGAGCTCGTTGAGGGGCACCTCGATGGTGCGGCCGCTGAGCTTCTCGGCCTCGTCGGCCAGGGTCTCGGCGATCTGGGCGTTGTTGAAGGCGGCGGGGGCGGTGACCTTGAACCACTGCTTGCTCTTCCAGCGGTCCTTTGTTCGGCGGGCGGCGACACGTGCGCGGGCGAGGGCCATGGCCTGCGCGACAAGGCTCCCCTATATCACGCAGTTGTCCCAAATTTGATACAATAGACCGGGCTCCGGAGGGTGTGCTCAACGACAATCCCGTCATCGCTTTCCTGGGTCGAAGGGGGCGCGGCGCCGTCGTGGAGGCCCTGCGACGCAATCCCAACCGCGCCCTCAGCGTGCGTGAGTTGGCCAGGCTGGCTGACGTCGCCCCCATGGTGGCAAGCCGCGCCGTGGCCGAATTGCGTGGCTTTGAGGCGGTCCTCGTCCAGCGTGATGGCAAGGCACTGAGGGTGCGTTTCCAGGCAAGCTCCGTGGTGGGCGCTTTCCTAGCGCGGCTCGAGGTCCCGGATGTCTCCTAGGGCCAGGGACTACATGTTGAGCAGGTAGCGCACGCCGAGGTAGATGGCGACACCGATCGCGACCACGATGAGGACCTTGATGAGGGTGAACGCGGCGCGGATGAGGAACAGGCCGATCGCGACGACCACGAGGATGGCCACGATACTCCAGGGGACGACGCCGAAGAGGCCGTCAGCAAGCACGGTGAGCATAGACGTGGGAGCCAGGAAGAGGGCCTTAGGCGTGTCGATGCGGTTGCACGGATCTTGCGGATGCAACCGCCAGGGCAGATAGGGTTAGGTCGCAAGACACGCCCCATCGCGTGTTGGTACAGGCTGCAATCCAACCGCCCCTCCGACGGCGGCGCGTACCACGGCCAGAACGCCCTCATGTTCCTGTTGTGGTGAGCGATGGAATTGGGGCGCGCGCAGCGCGCCCGCGAAGCCCCCAAAAGGCAGGGACTCTTGCTGACCTGAGCTGTCACCTGGGAATTTCTAAGTAACGGGGCATTGTCCGGAAAACATGCGCCAACTTCTCCCTCTGCTCCTGGTCCTCTTGCTTCTGGCGGGATGTGGGCAGAAGACTGAAGATCCATCATCTGGCCCCGACAGCACGGATGGAACGGCCACCACGGCGTCCTCGCCCCCCGCTGCACTCGCCCAGGCCGCTGCTTGTGCAGCTGGTCAGGAACTTTTCTCAGGCACGTGGGACACGTCCAGCGCCCCCAGCCCTACTGACGGCTCGAAAGCATTCACTTCCACCACCAAGGGATTCTCTGTCAATGGCAGCACGGGGAATTACGTCCAGGCCAAGTGGACCTTCAAGGTCATTGACGGCGCTGGGGCGGAAATCTGGAAGTACTCGGTTAGTGCGCCCGTCACCGCGGTCGGCAAGGACAACAACGCTCCCAAGGGCGACGTATGGACGGCCCCCGGCAACTACACTCTCTCTTGGCATCTGGAAGGCGCGTCCTACCACGTGGGCGTTCGGCTTCTAACCCTCTGCGAAGACGCGTAAGAACCGCCGTGCGGCGGCCTCCTTGGCAGGATGCCTTTACTTCGCGCCCACGGCCTTCTTCAGTCGCTTCTTGTCGAGGCGGTACACCCACGTGTTCGGGTTGCCCTCCTCCTTCACGCGCAGCCCCAGCGTGCAGTCGCGGTGGTGGCTGAACTCGAAGAGGTCCGAGATGAACTGCGGCTTCTGCCGGGCCAGCACCTTCGCCGCCTCCTCCTCGTACGTGTCGTAGTGGAAGGGGAACTTGACGCCGGTGGCGACGACCTTGATGCTGCCCCGGGTGGTGAGGCCCGTGATGCTGACCAGCTCCCCCGTCAGGATGCGCTTGTGCACGGACTCGCCCTTGGTGGGGTTGGGGAACCAGTGGTTGCACTCGATGCACAGCAGCTCGTTGACCTTCTCGAGCCCCTCGGTGTCCTCGTGGTCCTCGAGGACGCGGATGAGGACGCCGTCCTTGAAGGCCATGAACATGTCGATGGCGTTGCAGTTCGGGCAGGCGTACATGGCTCCTCGAGGCTGCGCGAGTTGGCGTGGGTTATCAAGTTCACGTTTGGGAGCGCCCTCATCCAGATGTGTCCGGAGAGGGCTTCGCGCGACCCTGGGGCCGGGCCCCCCGGATACGGGATGCCTGCTACGACAAGGGATGCGGAGCCAGCTTCACGCGCCGCATCTTCTTGGCGGCCTTCTGCCACGTCGCGACGCGCTGCGCGGTGAGGCGGGTCTTGATGACCGTCTGCCGCTGCTGGTCCAGCCACGTGTTGGTGGCCCCGACCAGCTCCTTCGGGTGGCGCGCCTTCAGCTCCTCGATGCCGTGCACGCCCGCGCGCGTGAGCGCCTCGGCGTACTGCGGGCCGATCCCCTTGACCTTCATCAGGTCGGCCATCTGCTGCCAGAACCGGATGGTCTCCACCGCCTCCCCCATGCGGTGCGCCAGCGCCTCGGCGTCGCTGCGGCACAGCTCGTCCGTCGTCCGGACGCCGCAGCCCTCCAGCCTGGTGGCCCACATGGGCCCGATGCCCTCCACGTCCAGGACGGGGTGCGAGTCGCCCTTGTACCCGAACAGCGTGACCGCGTCCGCGGCCTTGGCGGAGCTCCCCTTGCGCAGGAACGGAAGCCCCGTGCGCTTGTTCACGCCCACCTCGTGCCCCTCGGGGAGGGCGGCCGGCTCGCCGGCCTTGGGAGAGCCCTTGCTGAAGAAGTAGAGGGGACGCGCCCCCGCCTTGCCCTCCACATCGCGCTTGTAGAGGGTGTACCCGTCGTGCGTGAAGGCGGCCGTCCTGGCCGGGGAGGGCTCCGGCTCCGCGGGAGCCAGCAGCGACTCGTCCAGCCGCACGGTCAGCCCGTCGTCACCCGCGGGGCCCCGCGGCGGCGTGGCACCTGCGGCTGGAGGCTCCGTGGCGAGGGCGGCGCCTCCGGGGCCTGCCCCTTGCACCGGCGTGCCCCCCTCCTGCTCCCGCGCCGCCAGGCAGCACTGGCAGGCCTCGCCGGGGCAGCAGCGCGCCACGTCGCAACCTGCGCGGCAGCAGCCCGTGGCCTCGCAGCACGCGGTGCAGCCGGCGTGGTCGCAGCAGTCGCCGCCCTCGCAGCAGCCGTCCGCGCAGCAGGCGCACTGGCCGCCGCGGGCCGCCTGCAGGCTCGCCGGGACGGAGCCGTCCTTGCCGGTGACCGCACCCAGCGCGTCCACCTCGTACTTGGAGGCGCAGATGGAGCAGTACACCGTGGCGGGCAGGGCCAGCCGGTAGAACTGCAGGTTCTGCAAGCAGCCGGTGCAGCGGAACGCGAGGCGGTCCTGCGCCGTCTCCACGAGGTGATGGCGCACGTGCCCGAAGACGCTGCGCTCGACCAGGACGGCGCCCAGGCGGGTGTTGGCCAGGACCTTGCCGGGACCGAGGGCGCGCCCGTTGAGGACGGGGTTGCCCGGCATCTCGCGGTCCAGGTGCTCGGTGGCCCAGTCGGGGAGTGCCGTCATCGGGGCGGGGACCCGCCCGGTGGGTTAGACCGTTTCGTTGGGTCCGATGGGGTCCGATGGGGGGTCGGGGGTGGACTCGCCTGGCCTAGGCCGTCGCGCTCTTGCGGCGCACCGACGGCTTGGTGTCGGCGGCCTCGGGGACGCGGGGCTTGGTGTCCTCGCGGTTGGCGGCCGCCTTGGCGATGGCGGGCGGCTGGTACCCGAAGTGGCTGCTGCAGTACTTGCTCTCCGCGCGGGCGGAGTTGCGGCACTGGTGCCCCTCGTCGGTGAGGGCGGAGCACTGCGGGCGGTAGGCCTGCACCAGGTTCGGGGTGAGGTCCTCGCCGTCGGCGCCCGTGCCCTTCTTCAGGAACGGGAGGCCGGTGCGCTCGTTGACGCCGACGTGGTAGCCGGCCGGCTTGGCGGCCATGGCGCCGGACTTCGGGGTGTGCTTGGCGAAGAAGTAGATGGTGCGGTGGCCGCCGTTCTTGAGGTCGACGTCGCGGCTGTAGAGCGTGTAGCCCTCGTACGTGAAGGGGAACGGCTCGGCCTGGTCCTGCGGGACGGGCGCCACCAGCTCGGGCAGCGGCGCGATGGTCTCCGTGAAGGGGAGGGGCGCGGGGCGCTCCGCGACCTCGAAGGACTCGCGCACGGTCACGGTGCGCGGCCAGGAGGCCGCCATGCTCAGGATGACCATGAGGACGATGACGAAGGCCCAGCCGACGAACAGGGGCCACATCAGCTTCGAGCCGTCGAAGGAGTAGTCAAGCAGCGACAGCATCAGGAACAGGACGTTGGCGCCTAGGCCGGCCATCAGAAGGCCGCGGGTGGTGGTGTGGTTCATGGTCAGATCCTCCTTGAGAGAGCGACGAGGGCGATGGTGGAGCCGGTGGCGAAGAAGGCCGCGCCGGCGACGGGTTCGGGGACCCCCTTGGCGCCGATGACGGTCAGCGTGGTGGGGCTTGCGCGGGCCTTGGCCTCGTCCCCGTCGAGGATGCCGTTGCCGTTGGTGTCGGGGTTGAAGGGGTCGGTGCCGTTGGCGGCCTCGCACAGGTTGCTGCAGCCGTCGTGGTCAGGGTCTCCGTTGGGGTCCACGCCCCCGGCCTGGTTCACCGTGGTGCTGTTGAAGTAGCGGATCTCCCAGACGTCGGGCAGGCCGTTGCCGTTGCCGTCGACGCCGTTGCGGTCGTAGGGCTTGGAGAGCTTGTTCAGCGGGTTGCTGCCGGCGTGGATCTCGACGCCGTCGCCGTAGGCGTCCCCATCGGTGTCGACCTTCCTGGGGTCGGTGCCGATGGCGCGCTCGAAGGTGTCGGACAGGCCGTCCTGGTCGGAGTCCAGCCCCTTGTCGGCCTTCTGGTCGGTGGGGTCAAGGGGGTTGCTGCCGGAGGCGATCTCGTCGGAGTCGCCGACCCCGTCGCCGTCGGAGTCGAGCCAGCGGACCTTCAGGTCGTGGACGGCCGAGGGGGTCGCGGCGCCGTAGTCCAGGAGGACCAGGGCGTTGGCGGTCTGCACGAAGACCTCGAGCTTGAGGGTGTGGCCCTTGTAGAGGATGGCCCCCTGCGCGTGCAGGTCGAAGGTGACGGGCTGCGCGTCGAGGGCGGTGATGAACTGCTGGTCGTCCTGCGCCACGAGGTGCTGCGTGCCATCGGGGGCCACGTCCTGCAGCCGGACCTGGAAGACGGTGAGGCCCTGGGCGTTGGCGCGGAAGTAAAGGACGGCCTGCGTCGCGTCGGCGATCTCGACGTCCTTCTCCCATGCGATGGTCGTCACCCACGCGTCGCTGGAGGGCTGGTCGACGAGGCCGAGGGCGCGCACGCCGGGGGCCACGAACGTCGTGGAGCCGCCGGGGCCGGCCTGCTCGGAAAGCTGCTTGGCCCCGCCCGTGGCGGCGGTGGCCGTCAGGAAGAAGTCGTGGTCCGCCACCTGGAACTTGTTGCCGGGCAGCATGCTGTTGGCGGCTTGGACCGGGGAGGCCGCAAGGGCTAGGAGGAACACGAGGGCAACGCCTGCCCAGACAGTCCGCATGATGCCGGCCTGACCTGAGGAAGGATATAGCCATATCTCCGTCATTTGATGTATCGGCAAACAGGCAAGGCCCGCCCCGGCCCTGCGCGCCCTCCAGAAGCGTCCGCCCTCCCGTGCGGGATTGCGGCCTGCGTGGGGCCTTATGTCCCATCCCCCGGTGCCCCGCCCAGAATGGCCGAGATCCTGCGCATCCACGCCCGAGAGGTCCTAGATTCCCGCGGCAACCCCACCGTCGAGGTGGAGGTCTTCACCGACTCCGGCGCGCGCGGCAAGGCCATGGTTCCCTCGGGTGCCTCGACGGGCACCCACGAGGCTGTGGAGCTGCGCGATGGCGGCAAGCGCTACGTCGGCAAGGGCGTCAGGCAGGCCGTCGCCAACGTGGTCGGCGAACTGGCCGACCACGTGGAGGGCCTCGACGTCTTCGACCAGGCCGGCATCGACGGCACCATGACGGAGCTCGACGGGACCCCCAACAAGGGCCGCCTCGGCGCCAACGCCATCCTGGGCGTGTCCCTGGCCGCAGCCCACGCCGCCGCGGACGAGCTGGGCGTGCCCCTCCACCAGTACCTGGGTGGCGTCCAGGGCCGCGTGCTGCCCGTGCCGATGATGAACATCCTCAACGGCGGCGCGCACGCCGACTCGAACGTGTCCATCCAGGAGTTCATGGTCATCCCCGACGGCGCCGAGTCCTTCGCCGACGCGCTGCGGATGGGCACCGAGGTCTACCACTCGCTCAAGAAGACCCTCAAGGCCAAGGGCCTGGCCACCGCGGTGGGCGACGAGGGCGGCTTTGCCCCCAACCTCCCCAGCAACGTCGCGGCGCTGGAGTACATCGAGAAGGCCATCGAGGCCGCCGGCTACACCGTCGGCAAGGACATGCTCCTCGGGCTCGACGTCGCGGCCACCGAGCTGTACGACGCCAAGAAGAAGTCCTACGACTTCGGCGAGGACGGCGTCAAGAGCCTCGACAAGACCCTCGACTTCTACGAGCAGCTCACGGAACGCTTCCCCATCGTCAGCATCGAGGACGGCCTGTCGGAGGACGACCACAAGGGCTGGGCCGCCATCACCCAGCGGCTGGGCCGCAACATCCAGATCGTCGGCGACGACCTGTTCGTCACCAACCCCACGCGCCTGGCCGACGGCATCGGGAAGAAGGAGGCCAACGCCATCCTCGTGAAGGTCAACCAGATCGGCACCCTCACCGAGACCCTCGACGTCATCCGCATGGCGCAGGAATCAAACTACGGCGCCGTCATCAGCCACCGCAGCGGCGAGACCGAGGACTCCACGATCGCGCACATCGCCGTGGCCACGAACGCCGGCCAGATCAAGACGGGAGCGCCCGCCCGCAGCGACCGCATCGCCAAGTACAACGAGCTCCTGCGCATCGAGGAGGGCCTCGGCGACAACGCCGCCTGGCGTGGGCCCCTGACCTTCAACAAGTTCCGGTAGCGGCGAGACCTAGGGCTCCAGGAGGCCCGCGAGCCTGTTGCAGCACGACGCTAGCGTGCCCGACGGTCCGTCCCCTCGAGATGCGTGTCGTTCCTCGCCCCGGGGGCGTCGCCATGGGCGACAACGCGGCTGGTCCCCAACGGGTTGAATCCGCGGTTGCGCTGCGCCGCGGTCCCGCGCAGGCGGCGCGCGCTGCGGCTGGCGTACACGTTGGCCCCGCGGGCGCTTGCCGAGGAGGAGACGACGGCGCGCTTGGTCTTGCGTTCGCCGGCCTGGTGCTTGCGGGGTCCTTCCATGCAGGGGGATCGGCGGCCCACGGCACAAGCCGATAGGGACGTCGAGAGGCGGACGGTCACGGTCACGGTTGCGACCTCGTCGCAACGCTTTTCCCTGCGTGGCCGGCGTCGCAGCCATGCGCCCCCTGGTCCTCCTGGCTGCCCTGCTGCTCCCCCTGGCGGGCTGCTTCTCGGCGCCGGGCGGCACGCTGTCCACCTCCGATGTCCCGACGGATCCCGGCCGCCTTCCCTTCGCCAGCCACCACGGGCTCATCACCGACGGCGACGGCTCCGGCGAGCCCAGCATGGGCGTGAGTCCAGGTGGCGTGCTGTTCACCGACGTCGGCTCCGACGTGCACGTCTCGCGCGACAACGGCACCACGTGGAAGAACACGGGCGACCACCAGCCCGGCATCCCGAACCTGGACCCCGACCTCGCCGTCGGCATCGATGGGACGGTCTGGGAATCGCGCGACTACGTCGGGTGCGTCGGTGTGGCCGTGAGCCGCGACCTGGGCGCCACCTGGACCGCGAACCCCCTCGTCTGCCCAGGCACCGCGCTCGACCGCCAGTACGTGGTGCCCACGCGGGAAGGCACGGCGTACCTCTACGCGCACCAGATCGGCAGCCAGCAGCAGCTTGCCTCCAAGACCACGGACTATGGCGCCACGTGGCTGCCGCTGCCACCCCCCGAGGGCGTGGGCCACGCGTACTTCGCCAACGGTGGCTCCGGCTGGGGCGGCGGCGGGTTCTGGGACCCCGTGCACGACTCCGTGTACTTCACGTACAACTACGTCGAAGGAAAACCCTCCATCTTCGTGGACTCCACGGCCCACCCAGCCTTCTCCGTCTCGCACGACGGCGGGCAGAGCTGGCGCCTGGGCTTCGCGGGGGACCTCACGGGGCAGCAACTTGGCCTTGGCCTGGTGACGGGTGCGGTCGACGACGCCGGCAACGTCTACCTCACGTGGGGCGAAGCCTCCGGCTCGAGCAACGAGAAGGTCGCGATCTATGTGGCCGCATCACGGGACGACGGAGCCACCTGGACCCCGAAGGTCCGCGTCGATGCGGGGACGGGCAGCAAGGTGTTCCCCATCATGGCCGCGGGGCAGCCCGGCCGCGCCGCAGTGGCGTACTACGAGGGCAGCAAGGAGGCCTTCCCGGACGCGATGGACGGCGTGTGGAACGTGACGCTCGCCTGGACGGAGGACTTCTTCGCCGCCAACGCAAGCTGGCAGCACGGCACCTTGGAGGCCGGGGTCAAGAAGGGCCCCATCTGCATCAGCGGCACGGTCTGCCAGGGCGACCGCGAGTTCGCCGACTACTTCGACGTCGTCCGCATGCCGGATGGGCGGGTCGCCGCGACGTACAACGTCCTCAAGCCCGGCAGCAGCAGCGTCCGCAACGGGTTCGCGATCACGTCGGAGCCGCTGCTGGGTCCGCGTGACAGGACCCTTGCTGGATGAGGACATGAGCCAACCTGGCATTGGGCCCTATTGGACGCAGGTCCTGCAGAAACCTTGGGCATAGGACCCCGTCTCCACCCTCATTTCGTTTGCAAACCCTTATCCTGGCCCATCAGGGTCGGAGGGCGGGATGGGAGCCACGGCACCGTAGGTTCCCGGGGAGTGCACTCATGAAGGACATCATCCGCGAAGCGGTCGCCCGTGCCGAGCAGGAAGCCCGCACGCCACAGCCCAGGTTCAACCCCGCCATGGCGGGGCCGGGCGCCATCGCCAACACGCGCGACGGCGACCTCGAGTCCGTGATGCAGTCCCTCATGACCAGGATCAAGGTCATCGGCTGCGGCGGCGCCGGCAGCAACACCATCGCCCGCTGCACCGAGATCGACCTCGGCGACATCGAGCTTGTCGCCCTCAACACCGACGCGCAGCACCTGCTGATGTCCCGCTCCCCCCAGAAGCTCCTCATCGGCCGGCACCTCACGCGCGGCCTCGGCGCCGGCGCGCTCCCCCAGATCGGCGAGGAGGCCGCCATGGAGACCGAGGCGGACATCCGCCAGGCCGTGCAGGGCTCCGACATCGTCTTCGTCACGTGCGGCCTCGGCGGCGGCACCGGCACCGGCTCGGCCCCCGTCGTCGCGAAGCTGGCCCGCGAGGCGGGCGCGCTGACCATCGCCGTGTGCACCCTGCCCTTCGGCGTCGAGGGCGCGGTCCGCATGGAGAACGCAGAAGCGGGATTGGCCCGCCTGCGCGATGTGTGCGACACCGTCATCGTCATCCCCAACGACAAGCTCCTCGAGATCGCGCCCCGGCTGCCCCTTGCGGCGGCGTTCAAGGCCGCCGACGAGGTCCTGATGCGCTCCATCAAGGGGATCTCCGAGATGATCACGAAGCCCGGCCTCGTGAACCTCGACTTCGCCGACCTCAAGACCATCATGAAGAAGGGCGGCGTCGCCATGATCGGGCTGGGCGAGTCCGACACGCAGGACCGCGCCCGCGACGCCGTGCTGGAGGCCCTCAACTCCCCCCTGCTGGACGTCGACATCTCGGACGCCACCGGCGCCCTCGTGAACGTGGTGGGCGGCCCCGACATGACGCTGGCCGAGGCGCAGCAGGTCGTGCAGGAGATCCACGACCGCATCAACAAGGACGCCCGCATCATCTGGGGCTCCTCCGTCGACCCCAACCTCGAGCGCACCATCCGGGCCATGCTGGTCATCACGGGCGTCAAGTCGCGCCAGATCCTTGGCCCGACGGCGAAGAAGCAGCAGCGGCAGCAGAAAGAGATGGGCCTGGATTTCGTTCTGTAGGTTTCGGCCCCACGAACCACAGATTGCACAGATTTCACAGAACCCACTCCTTTGGTGGGCTAGCCATGGCGCCAATCTGTGCCATCGGTGAAATCTGTGGTTAGGCTGGGCGCGAAGCTGCTCGACCAAACGATTCGTCACTGGAGCACAACCAGGGACAATCAGGAATCAAGCCCATTCACCCAAGCGCCTATAACACGCCCCTGATGTGCTGCGAACAACTGGAGAAGGCCGTTCGATGACCTCCCGCCAACACCTGGACACGCCCGCCACCGTCATCTGCCTCGTGCTTGGCGTCGTGGTCGTGGCCGCAGCCCTGCCCTTCGCCATCGCGTCGCTGCCGGACACGTCGCCCAAGAAGTTCGACGTCAACTGGTCGCAGGAGACCGCCGCCCAGGGCCAGCTGACCTTCGCGGGACAACCTGTGAACAAGGTCCTCACCGTGAACGGCCTCGCGTCCATGGTGCGCGTCGACCCATCCGGGGCCTGCAGCGACACCGCCAACCAGGTCCAGGCCAAGGCCACCATCACCTACAACGTCAAGAAGAAGGTCGGCAACCAGGAGTCCACGGTCATCGACAACACCTCCTACACCTGCGCCACGAAGGACGGCGCCAAGAAGGAGGCCAGCCTCATGGGCCACGCCGACATCGCCAGCCGCGACGCCGCCGACCTCAACGCCGCCCGCACGTCTCTCTGGAACCAGGCAGGCGCCGGCAACGAGACCGCCACGTACACCCTCAGCATCACCATCAGCCGCAGCACCGCCCCCGGCACCCTGCCCGGCATCGGCCCCGCGGCGCCCACCCTGGCCGGCAGCATCGACTTCTCCGTCCTGCGCTGGACCGCGGGTGTCCAGCCCCACCAGGAGGAGGTGACGGTCCGATGAGCGCCCGTGCCGCCCCGGCCCACCCCATCGCGCGCGGCTTCCACCGCCTCGGCACCAAGAAGGACGTCGACCGCATCCTCGCCGAGGCCAGCAGCAAGCACGGCCTGGCCAAGACCCTCACGGCCCGCGACCTCGTCGTCCTGGGTGTCGCCGGCATCATCGGCGCCGGCATCTTCGTCCTCATCGGGCAGGGCATCGCCAAGGCCGGCATCGCCGTCATCCCCGCCTTCATCGTCGCCGCGGCCATCTGCGCCGTGGCCGGCTTCGCGTACGCCGAGCTGGCCGCCGCCATCCCCGCCTCCGGCTCCGCGTACGCCTACATCTACACGGCCCTGGGCGAGCTGCCCGGCTGGATGGTCGCCTGGGCGCTCATCCTGGAGTACGCCGTGGGCGCCATCGCGGTCTCCATCGGCTGGAGGAACAACTTCCTCGCCCTGTGGAACCAGTTCGTCGACAAGGGCGCCGACGGCCTCGGCTCCTTCGGCAGCACGCTGGGGTACGGCCTCACGCACAGCCCCCTCGAGTCGGTGCAGCTGGCTTCCGGGACCACCCTGCACGGCTTCATCAACCTGCCCTCGATCCTCATCGTCCTGCTGTGCACGCTCCTGCTGGTGCGCGGCGCCAAGGAGTCGGCCCGCTTCACGACCGTGCTGGTCATCGTGAAGGTCCTGATCCTGCTGTTCGCCATCATCGTCGGCTTCGCCCTCTTCAAGGCCAGCAACTTCAACGACGCGATGCCCCACTACACGCTGCCCGACGGCAAGCCCTACGACACCCGTGGCTTCCTCGACGCCCTCAAGGCGGTCTTCGCGGCGGGCGCCATCATGTTCTTCGCGTACATCGGGTTCGACTCCGTCTCCACGACCGCGGAGGAGACGAAGGACCCCAAGAAGGCCCTCCCCGTGGGCATCCTCGGCTCGCTGGGCATCACGACGCTGCTCTACGTCCTGGCCGCCTCCGCCCTCGTGGGTGCCGCCCACTGGACCCTCTTCGTCGGCGACTCCGCGGCGGCGCAGCTGGCCCGTGGCGAGCCCTTCGGCTACGTCTTCGAGCAGAACAACGTCCTCATGGCCGGCAACATCTCCATCGCCGCCGTCCTGGTGCGCGTGGGCGCCCTCATCGGCACGACCTCCGTGCTGCTGGTGCTGATCCTCGGCGGCGTGCGCGTGTTCTTCAACATGAGCCGCGACGGCCTGCTGCCGGGTCGCCTGAGCACCGTCAGCCGTCGCGGCGCCCCCGCCTTCACGACGCTGGTCTATGGCGGCTTCACGATGCTGTTCGCCGGCTTCCTCACCCTGGGCGCCGCCGTGGACATCGTCAACATCGGGACGCTGTTCGCGTTCTTCATGGTCATCCTGGCCGTGTGGGTGTTCCGCCTGCAGCGCCCCGACGTGCACCGCCCCTTCGTGATGCCCCTGTGGTCCGTCCTCAACGTGCGCGGCCGCCCCTATCTGCCCATCTTCACCATCCTTGGGCTCATCGGCACCGCGGCCCTCATCTTCAGCCTGGACCGCTTCACCATCCTGGCCTCCGTCGTGTGGGGCGGCCTCGGCTTCATCGTGTATGCCCTCTACGGAGTGCGCCGCAGCAAGCAGGCCGCCGAGAACTTCGCGACCCTCGAGGACACGCGCGCGAGCCCCGGGCGCCAAGGCCTCACCGTCGTCACGCCCGACGAGTGACCGCGGTCCGCGCCGCAGTGCCTAAATAAAGCCCACCAGTCGCGCCGCCCATGGACGAGGAAGAGGGCATCGACGAGATCATCGACGCGGAGACCGCGCCGAAGCCGAAGCCCCACCCTGTCCACACGCCCGCCGGCGCGCAGCCCGGCTTCGTCGACCGCGCCTGGACGGTCCAGGACCGCGTTAGCAAGCGCTGGGACGGCCTGGGCAAGGGCCGCATCGCGCGCGTGCTGCGCATGGCGCGCAAGCCCGAGCCCGAGGAGTTCCGCCAGAGCGCGCTCATCGTGCTCGTGGGCATCGCCGTCATCGGCGCCCTCGGCTTCTTCGTGTACCTCTTCATGAGCTGGCTGCTGAAGGCCATCACCCCGGTGTAGGCCCCCATGCGCGCGGTCCTGCTCGCAGCCCTCGCGTGCGCGGCGGGATTGGCGGGATGCTCCCAGGACCCTGAGACTGCCTCCTCGTGCCCGGAGGTGCCCTACGGCACCGTCCACTACGGTTCCGCCCCTGCAGGCGACGTCGACCCCAGGCAACCCACGGACATCCCTTACATCATCACAGGCCTCATCAAAGACCAGGGCCCGCGTCTGGTCGTCAACGTCACGGACGGGAGCGGGCCGGTGAATGGCGATGGGAACTTGCGCCCGTTCAATTGGACCCTCTTCCCCTCCGACCTTCCGGGGCAGCGGCTAGCAAGCCTCCGGTTGGACGGGGCCGTGGCCCAGCAGCCGGGGACCTACGTGAATTGGCGAATCCGGTACGGGGCGGATTCATGCTCGGGTTACGGGGGCTTCACCCATAACCTCGCTTTCGTGGCGGATGAAGGCATGATACTCACGGCCGGCCATGGCACACATGCCTTCTATGCGGGCTTCTGGGAAAACGGCACGCTGTTCGAGACCAACATCGAGGACTTCGATCACAGTGACTGGCCCCGCGCAGGCTGGTACGAGTCCATCCCCTACGACCCACTTCCAGTCTACATCTACGACCAGGCGCGCAGCGAGCAGCCCGCCCATTGGAAGGCGCCCCCCGGGGTACCCGCAAGCGGCACTCCAGTGGATGGCCCCGTCGGCACCGCCACCTCGGCGCCCGGCCTCGGCTACTACACCACCATCAAGGGCTTCAACGACAACCTGAAGGGACTTTCCACGACGTCGGCGCGCGTCTTCCGCATGGACGCCAAGGACGCCTACCCCGAAGGCACGCCCAACAACCCGCTGGCGGGGGACAACCTGGTGTTCTACGTCTACCTCCAGGACGTCGTGGACTACCCTTGCCCCACTCCTGCGGCCGGGCCCACGCCCCAGTGCCCCTCGTCGCCCTGACGATCCTTGGGCTCCGTCGTAATGGTGAAATAGCGGCTCCCTGTCGCACGACTGCTCTGTTGGTTTCCCAGCGGGAGCAGGACTGAATCGCATGGACGACGAAGGCGGACTGGGCATCCTCCCCACCAAGGAAGAACTCGCGAAGAAGGCCGAGGCCAAGCCCGTGGCCGCCCCCGTGCCCACCGACCCCGCCGCCCCCAAGGCCAAGAAGGGCAAGGGCACCAAGAAGTCCCGCAAGGAGGAGGCCGAGATGGCCGAGCCCGCCCCCCTCGAGGGCACCCAGGTCCTCGTCCTCAAGACCCAGGTCGGCCAGGAGCGCCGTGTCGCCGAGGCCCTCGGCAACAAGGCCCGCCGCTTCAAGCTCCCCATCCTCGCCCTGCTGGCGCCCGCCGAGCTGCGCGGCTACGTCTTCATCGAGACCACGGACCCCATCAACGTCGAGAAGGGCGTCCGCGGCATCTCCTACGCCCGCTCGCTCATCAAGGACCCGATGACGAACCAGCCGAAGGACACGCCGTTCTCCGAGATCGCGCACTTCCTCACCCCCGTCTCGGCCGTCGCGAAGATCGCCGAGGGCGACATCGTCGAGCTTGTCTCCGGACCGTTCCGCGGCGAGAAGGCGAAGGTCACCCGCGTCGACGACACGAAGGAGGAGATCACCGTGGAGCTCATCGAGAGCATGGTGCCCATCCCCATCACCGTCAAGGGCGAGCACGTCCGCGTCCTCGAGAAGTCGCAGGCCTAGGCCCACCCCAGGACCGGATCATGGGGGCTCCGCTGGCCCATCGGGGCGCCAGCCAGGCAAGAAAAGGGTTGGTGGTGGTTGGTGGTCCGATGCGCGTGCTGCGTAGCGGGGGCCTGGCCGGCTTGCCCAGCACGGGTGGGCCAGGACATCAGGTTTGGTCCGCGTTGCCCCACTGACGAAGTTCCCTTCCCCCCCCGGAGTGCCTTCGGCAGGTGGGGTACATCGGGAAGCCTTTTACGGCCGACAGGGGCTGGCGCATGATGCGAGCCATGTTCCGCCCCGGCGTCCTGCTCACCATCCTTCTGCTGCTGGGCCTGAGCGTGCCCGCCAGCGCGGACCCGGATCCGTGCATGACCGCGCAGTGCATCCGCCTGCCGGACCCCAGGGACGCGCCAGGCTGCGACCCCGTGGAGTTCACCGGCGGCGAGCCCAGGCTGCAGCTTCACCCTCTCCTCAACATGGTCAACATCGACCTGAGCTGCCTGGGAACCAAGATGCCCGTCAGGATCCCCCCGCGATGACCCGATGACCTCCGCCGCGCTCCCCCGCATCCTGCCGGTCCTGGCCCTCTGCGCGGTGCTGTCGCTCCCGGGTGCCGCGGCGGAATCCGCGCTGTCCGGCAGCGTCGTGGCCCGGACGCTGGCCTTCGAGCAGCCTGCCCAGCAGTCCGGCCAGGCGTCGTTCCTCCACATCCTGCAGGAGGACAACGGGGAACCGCACGCCATCACGATGTCCTTTGCGGGGACCCACGTGGAGGGGACGCAGTACACGGCGGAAGGCTACCGGGAGGAGAGCCAGGTGCCGTTCAGCACGCTGCACGCCCTCGACGCCCTTCAGCCTCCGGCGCAGACGCCGTTCTCCGCCGACCACGCAGTCGCCGCGTTGTCCGGTGCCGATGCCGGGTACACGCTCAACATCTTCAGCCCGCAGCCCCTCTCCTTCGAGGCCAGTCTCCGGGAGGGGACCCAGGCGGTCCTTGCGCACCCCGAGCTCAACCATGGCAGCATCCAGGAACGGCCCGACCCGAGCACGGTGCCCCAGGCCTCCAGTCAAGACCCCGAGCCCTACTGGACCGTCACCCACTCCGAGACAGCCCACGTGGTGACGGAGGCCCTCTCGGCCACCCTGCATCTCGCCGGGACCTTCACCATCGAGGTCATCGGGCTGGACTTCGACCTGCGCGGCGACGGGGGCAGCACGCAGCTCCACAGCGGCGTCCAGCGCGACCGCCTCGTCCCCGGCGTCGACGCGTACAAGGTCCGGCAGGATTTCCTGCGCATCGAGGTCACCGACGGGTCGCTGGACCTCGGGGTGCGCCTGGCCCCTGCCATGACCGCGTCGGTCAATGGCCAGTCCGTGCCCGACGCGACGCTGGCGCAATGGTCAGGCCCTGGCGCCGACTCCGCCAGCGGCTCCATCTCCCTGGACGGTGCCACGGGATCCTTCCTGCGCGCCGATGGCCAGCAGCAGCGCCTCACGGGCTCCAGCTACCGTTTCGAGGGGCGTTACGAGCTGCACGCCAACCCCTCTGAGCAGGGCCTCCAGCTTGGCATCACCGGCCTGGACGACCAGGGGCAACCCCTGTCCCCGGCGACCCAGACCGTGCGCCCCGTGGCCTCCACGCTGGCCTGGCTCATCGCCCTGGCCGCGGCCGCCGTGGCCGCCGGTGCGACGGTCGCCATCGTCCTGCTGCGCCGCCACCCCACGATGGCGGACCTCGAATCCGGCCTGGAGACCGGCCACTTCCGGCGCGTCGTGCGCGACTCCGCCCGCATCCTCCGCAAGCGCCCAGGCTTCGAGGACGCCGTCATCAGCCGCTCCATCGCCTTGTCGAAGCTGGGCCGCAACGGCCGCGTGGTGCGCGAGGTCCGCACCCACTTCGCGAGCCGCGAACCCTCCGATGGCGTGCTCCACTACGTCCTTGGCCTTGCCCTGAAGGAGCTCGGGGAGACGGCGCAGGCCCAGGAGGCCTGGAAGGAGGCCGTGCGGCGCACGCCTGGGCTCCTTCCCCAGGTCGCCCCCTTCTTCCCGGCACAACAAGCTTCAAGCACTCCCAGTGCCGTCACGGGCGTGGTGGACGGGACCGCGTACGCATAGGGGATCTGCATGATCGACATCCTAGCCCAACTTGCCGCCTCCGCCGGAACGACCCTCTTCGGCCGTGTCGGCGACGCCCCGAACCTCCTCGAGCAGCCTCTGCGCCGCCGCCTGCTGGCCATCATCTCCGAGAAGCCGGGCATCCATGCCTCCGAGCTGGCGCGCGAGGCCGGCGAGCCGTGGGGCACGGTCCAGTACCACCTCAGCCTCCTGCACAAAGGGCAGGCCGTCACCTCCGTCGAGGCAGGCCGCGAGCGCCTGTTCTTCCCCAACGAGGTGGCCCCCGCGCGTGCCCGCCTGCTGGGCATGCTGGGGCAGGGGCGCCGCCCAGAGATCGCGACCTTCATCCGCGAGAACCCGGGGGCGCGCCAGATCGACATCTGCGACGCCCTCGACGTGAGCCGAAAAACGTTCCGCAGCAGCATCGAGCCCCTGGTGGAGGAAGGGCTCGTTCACGAGCGCAAGGGCCTGCAGTCCAACCGGTACTTCGCGCAGCCCCCTCTGGCCGAGCTCCTGGCGCCCCCCGCGCCGGAGGGGCCGTCCCTGCCGACCGCGTAGGCTCAGCGTTAAGCCCGGCCGGCAAGTCGCGGCGCCCGTGAAGGTGGGGCTCGTCGGCAAGCCCAACGTCGGCAAATCCACGTTCTTCGCGGCGGCCACGCTGGCGGAAGCCGCGATCGGCAACTACCCGTTCACCACCATCCAGCCCAACCACGGCGTGGCTTACGTGCGGGTCCCCGACCCTGGCCCCGCCATGAAGGTGGTGAGCACGCCGCGCCACGGCCGCGTCGCCGGGGGGACGCGCTACGTCCCGGTGGAGGTGGTGGACGTCGCCGGCCTGGTGCCCGGGGCGCACGAGGGCCGCGGGCTGGGCAACAAGTTCCTCGCCGACCTCGCGCAGGCCGACGTCCTCGTCCACGTCGTCGATGCCTCAGGCGGCACGGACCCCGAGGGCAACGTCCTGCCGCAGCGCGGCCACGACCCCGCCAAGGACCTCGCGTTCCTTCCGGACGAGATGGACTGGTGGATCGAGGGCCTGCTGGCCGACGGGTGGGACCGCGTGGCCAAGCGCACCCAGATGGAGGGCCGCAAGGTGGAGGCCGCCATCGCGGAGAAGCTGGGCGGCATCGGCGTCTCCGAGACCCTCGCCGCGCGCGGCCTGCGCGAGGCGGGACTTGCCGGAAAGAAGGCGGTCGAGCTCGAGGCCAACGGGCTCCTGGCCCTTGCAAAGGCCCTGCGGCGCGCCTCGAAGCCGATGGTGGTGGCCCTCAACAAGGCTGACCTCGCGGCGCCGGCCGAGCTGGTCCGCCTGGAGGCGGCCGCCGGGGTGCCGGCCGTCCGCACGAGCGCGCAGTCGGAGCTTGCCCTGCAGAAGGCCAGCCAGGCCGGCCTCGTGTCGTACCATGCGGGGGAGGGCTCGTTCGATGTCCGGGGCACGCTTTCGGCGCCGCAGCAGAAAGGCCTGGACTACATCCGCGACCATGTCCTCAAGCCCTTGGGGTCCACGGGGGTCGCGCAGGCGCTGGAGACGGCGGTGCTTGGGCTGCTGCACCGTATCCCGGTTTTCCCCGTCGAGGACGAGACGAAGCTGACCGACAAGGAGGGCCGCGTCCTGCCGGATTGCCATCTCGTGCCGCCGGGGACGACAGCTCGCCAACTAGCCTACAAGGTGCACACCGACTTGGGGGAGCACTTCATCCGGGCCATCGACTGCCGCACCCATCGGGCCATCGGGGCCGACCACGAGTTGAAGACTGGCGACATCGTGAAGATCTTCGCGAAGGCCTGACCCTGCCTGTCCCGTACTTAAGCAAACGCCCCTCGCACTCGCCGTCCTTTTTGAAGGCCTTGCCCGGGGCCGCGGCGGACCCTTGCCACGCGCGCCATTTCCAGGAGAGAAACCGCGTTTCCAACACGTCACCTTGATGGCGTTTGGGGCCAAACCTTAATCCGGATGGGTCGTCCACGGGAGTGCATGACCTCTCCCCTTGCTGCTTCCCGGCGCGTCAAGGACAACCGTTTCTTCCAGAACCGCGTCGAGATCGGACCCCCCAGCATCCCGACCCTCCCAGGCCAGGGCATCCAGAAGGGCGAGAAGACGGCCGCCCAGGTGGCCCTCGAGGAGGACGCCGAGATCCGCGGCTTCCTGCATGAGCAGGGCCCCGTGGCAGACGGGGTGCGCCGGGTCCTCCTGTCGATCCGGCAGAAGCGGCGCGAGCTGGGCAACGAGTGGGACGTCCGGGGCGCCGTGGCGCACTTCGTGCAGGCCTACGCCCACGCTGTCCCCAACGCCGACAAGGAGTACCTGCGCGGCATGAACCTCGCCCTCAAGGTCTACCTCAGCCAGAAGGAGGCCATCTGATGACCGCGAAGGCCACCGCCAAGTCCAACGCGAAGCCCGCCCGCAAGGCCGACGCTTCGCATTCCGCCTCTGGCCATGCCGCGGCCCACGCCGCACCCGCCCACAAGGCGACGCATGCTCCCTCCCACCCCGCGAAGGCGCACAAGTCCGCCAGCAAGCAGCCCAAGGCCCCGGTCCACCACGCCGAGAAGGCGCACGCGAAGCCGTCCGCGCCAGCAAAAGCGCACAAGCCCGCAAAGCCCGCGAAGGCCCCCAAGCCGACCGAGACCGCCCAGAACATCCTCAAGCGCGCCAAGCCCGCCAAGGTGGAGGCCAACCATGACGCCGTCGCGCAGGTCAAGGTCAGGGGCAAGGCTCCCATCCTGGCCAAGGAGCTCCTGAAGCACGTGAAGCCCGCCGTGCCCAACATCACGCACGACCAGGCCGAGAAGCCCGTGCAGCACGCCAAGCACCTGCTGAAGCAGCTCGGGAAGCAGCAGTTCACGTTCAACCGCGCCTACTCGAAGGCCACCTTCGAGGAGCAGACCTTCATGGACTTCTTCGGCCCCGAGATCGAGGCCGAGCTGGAGTCCACCGCGACCATCTACAACGACCGCTTCGCCCGCTGGCCGTGCCAGTGCTGCGACGTCGTCATCCGCGTGCCCCGCCGCACCGAGGTCTTCCACGGCGACTACCACCTCGTCCACGACGACGTGCTGGGTCTCCTGGTCAACGGCGAGCGCTGGGTGCCCAACGCGGAGACCCCCATCGAGGTCAACCAGCCGGGCCGCATCCGCAACCCCTGGACAGGCGAGCTCGTGAAGCCGACGCGCCGCAGCGTTTGAACGCTGTCACGCCCGCCACCATCCGCGCCCATGTCGAGGCCACCTGCCCCGGGACGAAGGTCTCGCAGGACGAGGGCAGCCTCTTCTTCATCCACGACCCGCGCCGCGACCTGCCGCCCAACAGGCAGGTCCCGTTCGCCACCCTCACGGTGAGCGACAAGTACGACCCGGGGTCCGACCTGGCGCGACGCGGCTACTTCCGCCTCAACATCGGGGTCCGACCGGGGACCTACCAGGCCCGCTTCGGCGCCCTCCCGCCGTTCCCCAAGGACGGCGGCATCGTGCCCGGCCACGACTACACCCGGGTGGACACCCTCCTGCCGCACCCTATCTACGCCGCCATGGGCTGGGTGTGCGTCGTGCAGCCCAGCCCCGCGACGTGGGAGCAGGCCAAGCCGATGCTGGCCGAAGCCTACGCCTTGGCCAACCAGCGGAACGCATGATCCTCCCCAAGGTGCGCGACCCCCGGTTCACCACGCTGCGCCGCGGCGGCACGCTCACCGACCCGCACCACCACATGCTTGCCCTCTGGGCCGCCCAATGCGCGGAGCACGTGCTGCCCCGCTTCGAGCGCGACCAGCCGCAGGACCTGCGCCCCCGCGCGGCCATCGAGGCCGCCCGCGCCTGGACGCGCGGCGAACTGGGCATGATGCAGGCGCGTCAGCTCGCCTTCGGCGCCAATGCAGCCGCCAGCCCCCTCAAGGGCGCCGCCAGGTTTGCGGCGTATTCGGCGGGCCAGGCCGGCGCCGTGGGCCACGTCGCCGCCCACTATCTGGGCGCGGCAGCGTATGCCATCAAGGCGGCCGGCGTGGCCATGCCGCCGCCCGGGCGTGAGGAGGCGCAGCGCAAGGAGTGCGCGTGGCAGCGCAAGCGCATCCCGGCCGAGCTGCGGGACCTGGTGCTGGACGACCAGCGGCTGCGCGATAAGCTGTGCTGGGGCGTGTTCCGCTAGCGTTGGGGGCACGCCGCCGTGGAATGCCCTCCCTTCGCCTCCGCCCTCCACACTCATATACCCCCCCTTCGTCGGCGAACCTGCGCCCAGGAAACTGGACGCACCGGAATGTGCCCCTGCTCCTCGGAGCGCGACGGTCCCATGGACACCAACGTCGGCGGGTGAACCGGCCAACCGCGACCCGCAACGGAACCGGCCCCATCCGGGCCGATCCGCTGCATCGCACCATCAGGTGCACCACATGCCCAACGCGTACCACCACATCGGAGAGACGTGGAAGACCCACGACAAGACCCACGGCAGCGCCCAGTGGAACCGCCTCATCGCCTGGCGCGAGGGCGAGTCCTTCGAGCGCGTCGAGAAGCCCCTGCGCCTGGACCGCGCCCGCACGCTGGGCTACAAGGCCAAGCAGGGCGTCGTCGTCGTGCGCGCCCGCGTCCGCCGCGGTGGCCTGAACAAGGTCCGCCCCGTGCAGGGCCGTGTCCCCTCCAAGATGGGTGTCAACAAGATCACGATGCGCCAGAACATCCAGGCCATCGCCGAGGTCCGCACCGCGAAGCACTTCCCGAACCTCGAGGTCCTCAACTCGTACTGGATCGGCGAGGACGGCAAGAACCACTACTACGAGGTCATCCTGGTGGACCCCTTCCACCCCTCGATCCGCAGCGACAAGGACCTGGCCTGGATCGCCACCCGCCCCGCCACCAACCGTGTGCTGCGCGGCAAGACGTCGGCCGGCCAGAAGCACCGCGGCCTGCGCTACAAGGGCAAGGGCTCGGAGCACACGCGCCCGTCCGTGCGCCAGAGCGGCGTCCGCGCCAAGGACAAGCTGCTGTGGAAGAAGCAGGACCAGGCCGTCAAGAACCGCCTGAAGCGCGCGTAGTCACGCAGCGATCCCCTTTTCCTTTCCTTCTCTATTTCTTTTGGTTCTTCGAGACACAAGAGTCTCTGTCCCGGTCAGGACGGCTCCGCGTTCGGTTCTGGGCCGATTCGGGGACTTCCTCCCGTGTGGCTGGCGGCGGGGGCGCGTTCGTGAAGCAAGATGGTTCCTAGTGGGCGGAGCCCACAGCCCCGTGACCACTCGGTGGGTTTCGGCGGGCGCGCTTCGCGCGCCCCAGGCCATTCGCTCGTGACAACAAGAACCCCAAACCGTGCTGGCCGTGCCACGCGCCGCCGTCGGAGAGGCGGTTGGACTGGAGCCTGCACCAACACGCGATGGGTCGCTGCCGTTTCTGTGCCTTCAGCGGATGACCAGAAGCGGGATCCTTCGCATCTGGGGAATCTGTGGAACGGCAGGGGCCAAAAACCAGCCCTACTTGTCGACCAATTGTTCCTGCAGCGTGATGACCATCTCGGTCAGCAGGTCCTCGAAGACCGTGTTCTTGTATTCCTTGTCGGCGCCGCCCTCGGTCTGGGTGCGCGCGATGAAGAAGTGGCCGTCCTTGACAATCTCGATCTGGCACAGCGTGTCGCGGCCGGGGACCTTGACCAGGCCCTGCTTGGGGAGCATGGGGGCCGCCTCGCCGCCCTCCACCGGGACGCCAGGCTTGGGCATCGGCTTGGCAGGCATCGCGCCCTTCGAGGGGGAGGCGGAGGGGGACGGCTTGGCGGAGGGGGCCTTGGGGGACGGCCTGGCCTGGGGGGGCGCGGGCTTGGCGGCCGGCTTCGGGGCGGCCTTGGGTGCGCTCTTCTTCGCAGGGGCGGCGGTCTTCTTCGCGGTGGCCATGCGAAACCGTCACTGGGGATTCGTTTAAACCCTTCTCCCAACGGGAGGGGCTAGGCGCGGCGGGGACGCATGGGGCCCGGGCGCTTGTCCTTGTTGCGGGGCGCCGACTGGCCCTTGGGTGCGCCGCGGCGGCGGACCTTCGCCTTGTGCCCCGGCTTCGAGCCCTTGGGCGCGAGGTCGGCAAAGACGCGGCGGACGTTGCGGGCCAGCAGGAAGCCGCGGTGGAGGGTGCGGTTCTGGTCGGACTTGAGGGTCTTCACCACCAGGTTGATGCCCTGCACCTCCCGCACGTAGCCGACGTGGATCTCCTCCTCGGGCTCGGCCTCTTCCTGGAAGCTTCGGGTGAGGTCGCCCTCGTTGACGGTGTAGCGGAGGCGGACCGTGTCGAACAGGACGGCGTACACCATCTTGATGTCCCGGCCGGGCAGGCTCTTCGGGCGGCTGCCATCGCGTTTCTCGACGGCTGTGATGCGTACGCGGTGCCCCTCGACCTCGGTCTCGGCGTCCACCTGCACGGGGTCGTCCAGCGGGACCTCGATCTGCACGGTGCGGGCGGCGGCCCCCTCGCTGAGGATCACGGGAACCGTCACCATGCGCTGCTTGCGGGGAGCGGCCACGGTCTGCTTGGTGTGGCATTCCAGGCACTCGACGGTCCATCCAGACTCGGCGGCGCGCAGGACGGCATGGTCCTCGACGCGGCCGCACGTGGGGCACTCGAGGAAGACGGGCTCCTCGCCCTCCTCGATGTCCTCCGAGCCATCGTCCCAGCCGGTCTCGCCCATGTGTCGTTCCACGCCCGCCCTGTGAAAAAGGCTTGTGCGCGACCCTCCAGACGAAGGTCGATGACGTTGCGTCGTGCCATTTGCGGCCGCCATGGCGACCTGGCTACAGTTTCTTCAGGTAAGGCAGGCCCGTGCGCTTGTTCTCGGCGAGCGCGTAGCCGGCGGGCATCTCGACGGGGATGCCGCTCTGGGGACGCCGCTGGCTGAAGAAGTAGATGACCTGCTTGTGGCCGCCCTTGAGCGCCACCTCACGGGCGTGCAGGGTGTACCCGTTGTGCGTGAAGGCCATGAGAAGAAGAGGAAGGAAGGAAGAGAAAAGCTGGGAGGGTCCTGGTACGGCGAGCCCCCCGACCAAACAGGGATCACGGGGATTTCGGAGAGGGGAACCGGGTCGTTCCCGAAAATCCCTGTTTCATGGTGGGCGCTAGACCGCGTCTCGGATGCCGTCTTCCGTCACATTGACCACGGCCTCGCCCTCGGGCAGGTGCGGGGAGTCGACGAGACGGCAGATGCGCTTCCCGCCCTTCGACTTGCGGAGGTAGATGCGGAACGTGCTGGTGTGGCCCACGATGTGGCCGCCGATGGGGCGGGTGGGGTCGCCGAAGAAGGCATCCGGCTTGGCGGAGACCTGGTTCGTGACGATGACGGCCGCGTTGTTGATGCCGCCCAGCCGCTGCAGGTCGTGCATGTGCCGGTTGAGCTTCTGCTGGCGGTCGGCCAGGGTGCCACGGCCCACGAACTCGGCGCGGAAGTGCGCGGTCAGGGAGTCGACCACGATGAGCTTGATGGGGAAGTCGCGGCAGATCTCCTGGGCGCGCTCGGCCAGCAGCATCTGGTGGTTGGAGTTGAAGGCGCGCGCGACATGGATCTTCTTCAGGGCTTCCTGGGGGTCCATGCCCATGGCGTTGGCCATCTGGGTGATGCGCTCGGGGCGGAACGTGTTCTCGGTGTCGATGTAGAGCGCGTGCCCGTTCAGGCCGCCTTCCGCCTCGGGGCGCTGCACGTTGACGGCCAGCTGCATGGCGAACTGGGTCTTGCAGGAGCCGAACTCGCCGTAGAACTCGGTGATGGACTGGGTCTCGATGCCGCCGCCCATCAGTTCGTCGAAGGCCTTGCTGCCGGTGCCGATCTTGTTGACGGTCTTGCGGCGCTCGGCCACTTCCAGGCCTGTCTCGAAGCCACCGACGTCGGCCAGCTTGCGGGCCGCGTTGATGATCTTCTGCGCCACGCCTTCGCCGATGTCGCACTTCTCGGCGATGTCGCCAGGGGACGCGACGGCGATGGCCATGAGGTCCTCGTAGCCGGCCTCCTTCAGCTTGTCCGCCGTGGCAGGGCCGACGCCGGGGAGGTCCTCCACCGTCATGCGGATGTGGCCTTCCTTCTTCGGGTCCGCTCGCGCGGCGCTCAGCTCGTTGTCGAAGGTTGCGTCGTAGTCCTCTTCCATGGCAACCGGGGTTCCGTTCTTCTTGGCCATTCGTGGCACCAAGCCCACAAGGCCTGGCCCGCTAGTTAGGCAGGAGGGGCCGGACAGATGAAACTACTCGTCCGAGGGCTGGCTGGCGCGCGCTGGAGCTGGCCGCCAAGCCCTACCGCCGGCTTTCCTGCACGCGGCTACCGCTGGGACTCGTGCTCGCGGATGATCGCGTCGATGGCCTTGGGGTCGTAGCCGCGCGGCCTGGGAAGCGCCAACGACACGGGCCTGGCAGGGGCCTTCGCCTTGGCCGCCTTCGCCTTGGCGGGACGCGCCTTGGGGGGCGCATGCCCGGGCTTTCGCGCCTGCGCGGTCGCGGCCGGGGCTTCCCATGGCTCCGCGTCCGATTCCCCGGCCGCAACGCTGGTGTCCCGGGTTGCGGTCCCGAAGGCGTCCTGCGCGTCGGCGGCCCGCCCTGCCGGCTCCGAGGCCGGAGCGGACGCAGTCGCCTCACGTGCCTCGCGCGCCAACCGCTTCTCTTCCGCCAGGCGCATCTTCTCCGCCTGCTTCAGCTCGGCGGCGTGCCGCTTCGCAGCCTCCCGCTCCGCGGCCACCCTCTGCTTCTCGGCGGCGGCGCGTTCCCTCTCTTCGCGGGCACGGACCTGCGCGGCGGCCTTCTCCTCGGCGGCGCGCTGCTTTCCGGCCAACCGCTCCGCCAGAAGCCGCTCCTTCTCCGCCTGCCGGGCTGCCTTGGCGTCCCGCACGGGCGTCACGGCCTCCTGGAACTCGTGGATGGGGGCCTCGGCGGCCGCGGTCGCGGCAGGGGCGTCGTCCTCGCCGGCCGGCGCTGCGACCTCGCGGGCCGCCTTCTCCTGCTCGCGCCGCCGGCGCTCGTCCTCCTTGGCCTGCAGGGCCTGGGCCTTCGCCTGGGCACGCGCCTCGATCTGGCGGGCCTTCTCGGCCTCCCGCTCGGCGGCCCCTCGCGCCTTCTCCTGCGCGGCGCGTTCCCGGGCCGCTTGGGCCTCCTGGCGCGCCCGCTCCTTGGCCTGCGCGACGCGCATCTTCTCGGTGGCCTTCTCCTCGGCCTCTCGGGCCCTGGCCGCCTCCTTCTCGGCGGCGGCGCGCTCCTTCTCCGCCTGCCGCTCGGCGGCCAAGCGCGCCTTCTCGGCCTCGGCCTGCTGCTGCGCACGGGCCTTCTCCTTCTCGGCCTTCAGCTTGGCAGCGGCTTCCGCCTTCTCCTCCCGTTCCCGCTGCTTGGCGATGCGCGCCTCCTCGCGCAGCCGCGCCTTCTCCTGCTTGGGATCGACCGGCCTGGGTTCGCGCTTCAGCAGCTTCCCCAATGAGAACCCGCCTTCCTTCGCGGGTCCCGCATCGGCCGTGGTCTCCTCCTTCTTGCCGCGCCTGCCTTTTGGGGCCTCGGCCAACTCAAGTGCAGGCTCCTCGGCCTGCCGTTTGGCGGCGAGTCTTGCCTCGCGGGCGGCGGCCTTCTCCTCCTCCTTGCGCTCGGCCGCGGCTTGCTTCTCCTCGGCGGCGCGTTGCTTGGCGACTTCCTTCGCACGGGCGGCCGCTTCCTTCTCGGCAGCCTTGCGGGCCTTCGCGTCCCCTTGCGGTGCCGACCCTTCGGTTGCGTCGGAGGTGCGCTTGAAACGGGAAAGGAACGACCCTGTGCGTTCCTCGGTGGCTGGCCCGGGGACCTCTTCGGCCTGTTTGCCTGCCCTGCCTTTCTTCGCGGGCAAGGACTCGATGGGTTCCGCCTCGCGGGGCTCCTCCTTGCGCTTGAGCCGGGACAAGAACGAGCCCTTGGGTTCCTCGTGGGCTGGTTCTACCGCCGGCGTGGGTTCGGCCTGTTTGCCTGCCGTGCCTTTCTTGGAGGGGGCTTCCTCGATGGCCGGCTCGGCGGTTGCCTCCTTGGGCTTCAGGCGTGACAGGAAGGACCCCTTGGGCTCCCCTGGAGCGGGGTCCTGTTCGGCCGGGGGCTCCCGGGCTGCTGCCTTGCCCTTCTTCGCAGGCTTCTCCGGCGTGGCGGGCGCTTCCTCGGTCGCTTCTGCACCTACCTTGGCAGGCTTGCCGGCCTTCTTGGCGGCACGCTCGTCCTCGATGAGCTTCTGCTTCTCAACCTTCCGCAGCGCCGCTTCCTCGCGGGCTTTGCGCTGCGACTCCTTGCGGGCCTTGCGCTCCTCCTCCTTCTCGCGGCGCTGCTCCTCCCGCAGGGTGCGGCGGTCGGTGCCGGAGCCCAGGTCGACCTCGGGGGCAGCCTCGGTTGCGATGACCTCCTCCACGATGCGGAAGCCGGCGGACGTGGTGTACGCGCGCCCGGGCTGGTGGCCGAAGGCATAGAGCCGCTCGGCGTCGGACTTCTCGTCCTCGGGCAGCTTCACGAAGGGGCTGCGGCCGTCGGCCAGGCGGGGGGCCTGGTGGCCCTTGCGCTCGTCCTCGGGCAGTTTGGCGAAGGCGCTGGACCCATCGGGCAGGCGGGGCTTCTCCCGCTCCAGGTGGTCCTCCGGCAGCTTGGCGAAGAGGCTGCTGCCATCGATGAGGCGCGGCGGCGCCTTGGAGATCTCCTTCTTGGCCGGCTTGGAGGTGGCCTCCGCGAAGCCCTCCTTGCGGGCGACGATGGACTGCTCCCAGATGCCGCCCTCGCCGGTGGCCTGCGGGATCTTCTGCGCCACGGCCTCCGACCAGATGCCCTTCGGCTGGCTGCCCTCGCGCGCGGCGTCGCGGGCGCGGCGCTCCTCCTCTTTCTTGAGCCGGGCATCTTCCTTGGCCTTCTCCTTCTCTTCTTCGGAGCGGCGCTTGGCCTCCGCGGCCTCGGCCTTCGCCCTGGCCTTCAGGTCCGCCTTCGTCGGCTCGGCCGAGGCAGCAACGGCGGGAGCGTCCTTGGCGTCCTTCGCCGCCTGTTTCTCGGCCAGCATGCGTTCCTTCTCCGCCTTCCTGGCGGCCTTGGCATCCAGGGGGGCGTCGACCGCGGCAGGGGCGGGCGCAGGGGGTTCCTTGCCGGACTTCGCAGCCTTCTTGGCTTCCTTGGCGGCCAGTCTCTCGGCCTTGGCGCGTTCCTTCTCCGCCACCTTGGCCTGCTTCGCAGCCAGCTTCGCGGCCTTGGCTTGTTCCTTCTGGGCGAGCTTCTCGGCCTTGGCGGCCGCCTTGGGGTCCGGCACGTCGGCCGCCGCTGGCGTGGGCGGAGTGGGGGGCGCGAGGGGCGCGGCTGGCGCTTCCGTCTGCAGCTTCCCCTTGGTCCTGCGCAGTTCCTGCTGGACCTTCACGTCGGCGGTGCGGACGCTTCCACCCAGGATCGCCTGCGCGTCCGCGACCCACGCGGCCGCCGTCGCGTCGTCCTGGCCTGCCGCCTTGGCCACCAGGGCCAAGTCCGCCGCGGCCAGGGTCTGGAGCGTGAGGATCCCCTTCTTGCCAAGCTTCTTGGCCTGAGCCGGCCCGATCCCCTTCACGTCGGTGACCGGGCGTTCGTGGGGCGTCGCGCTGCCGCTGGCCCCTTGGGACATGGTCGCGGCGGGTGCGGCAGCCGTTTGCGTGGCTTGCCTGATTTCCAGGGCCGACAGTTTGGCGCGGGCCATCGCCTCCTTCTCCTCCTGCCTGCGTTGCTGGGCGGCCTCTTTCTCGGCCTGCTTGGCGCGGCGTGCCTCCTCTTTTGCGGCGGCGGCCGCCTGGGCCTCCTGCTCGGCAAGCTGGCGTTTGGCCTCCTTCTCGGCCTTCGCGTTCGCCACGGCGATGCGCTTCTCTTCCTCGCGGGCCGCCTTGGCGGCGGCCTTCTCGGCAAGGGCGGCCTCTTTCTCACGCTGCTTCTGCGCCTTGGCCTCTGCCTTCAGGTCGGGCAGGGGGGCAGCGGGGGGTGCCTCAAGGACCGGTTGAGGTTCAGCGGTGGGCGGTGCGGCCTTGGCGGCGGCCTTCGCTGCGCGCTCGGCCTCCTTGGCCTGCTGCGCTGCCTGCTTCGCACGTGCGGCCTCCTCCGCGGCGGCCGCCTTGGCCAGCCGCTTCTGTTCCCTGGCATCCAGCGCGGGTGCGGCCGCGGCGGCGCCGGCTGGGGCCGGGGCATCGTCGCGGGCCAGGCCCAGCAACGACTTGCATTTTGGACAGGTGGCCTGCGTCGCGTCGGCGGCGACTGGGAACACGGTCCGGCAGTTGGCGCACTCGACGGTCTCGCCGCCGGGCGCCGCCTTGGCCGCCTTCGCGAGGCGCTTCTGCTCGGCCGCGCGCTCCCTGGCCGCCTTCTTCTCGGCGGCCGCGGCCTTGGCAGCGGCCTCCTTCCCGCGCCGCGCCGCCTCCTTCGCGGCGGCTGCCTGCGCCTTTGCGTCGTCCTTGGCCGGGGCGGCCGGGGCGCCAGCCTCGGACGGGGCGGGGGAGGCCGCGGCCTTGGCGGCGTCGGCGCCGCGCCTCGCTTCCTCCTTCTGGCGCTCGCGGGCCTCGGCGGCGGCCAGCTTGGCGGCGGCCTTCTCGGCCTTGGCGGCTTCCTTCGCCCGAGCCTTCCCTTCCGCAGCCTGCTTCTTGGCCTCCAGCCGGGCCCTGGCGGCTGCGGCCTTGTCGTCGGGATCTGCCTGGCTGGCTTCGGCCGCTGCCCTGGGCTTGCGGCGGAACAGTCCCGCCTTCTCGCGGGGGGGCTCGTGCAGCTCGACCTTCGGCGCGGCGGGCTCCTTGCGGCGGAAGCGGTGCAGGAACCCGCGCTCGGCCTCCTTCACGGCTTCCTTGGCAAGCTGCTTGTCGTCGAGGTCGGCCTTCTCGACGAACTGGATCTGCTCCTCCTCGTCCTGGTCGACCGCGGGCTCGGGCAGTCCCTGGACCTTCCGCAGGGCCCGGATCCCCACGTCGTCCGCCTTGGGGCGTGGGGTCCTGCCAGGCTTGCGGGAGGTCTTGGCGGGCTTGGACGGCTGGGTCTTGCGGGCCACGTTGATTCGTCCACTCCAGGAGGCACGCGGCACACCCGAGGGACATAGATAAAGGATATCTGGAAGCCTGGAAGCCGGGACGGTCGGATGGCCGCACTGCGCAGGCGCGCCCGTTTGGGGTAGCCACGGAGCGCACGGAAAACACGGAGGGCTTCGCTGTCGTGCGCAGGCCACGCTCCGTGGACTCCGTTCCCTCCGTGGCTTGCCGTGACCATGGAACATCCTGGCCGTTGGCCCAAACCCCTAAGCCCGTCGGCCAACTCGCCGCGGCGTGTCGGTCCTGCTCAGCCTCTCGAACAGCCACCTGTTCTGGCAGGGGCGGGAGCCGGAGCCCATCGAGAAGCACCATCGCCCCTTCTTCCTCGCGTTCCCGCAAGACCCCCATGAGCCCATCGGCAAGGCGCATGCCAGGCTGGTGGCGTTGGTGGGTGCCGCGCAGGGGAGGTCGCCGGACGAGGACCCCTTGGCCAAGGCGCTGGAGGTGCACGAGCCCATCCAGTACAGGTCGTTCTGGAACCATGGCCAGCACCGCATGGCGATCCCCGTGGTGGCGCGGCGGCCCTTCTGGATCCCGGACATCTCGGAGGCCCTGTTCTTCACGCATGGCTTCTACACCTGCGAGCACGACATCCCGTACACGGAGCGCGCCAACGCCGACCTCGCGGCGGAGAAGGGCTGGTGGCTGCTGGACACGCGCGGGCAGCCCAACAAGCTCAACGTGATGACGTACGACATCGAGACGACGCAGTACGGCAAGGGCCCGGCGCCTCCCTTGCCCACGCGTCCTGGCGCGGCGGCCCCCTCCATCCCCATCGACATCATCGGCTATTCCCACTTCGACCTCGAGTACTCCGCCGCCAAGGACCTCGACACGGAGCAGTTCGACTTCCAGTTCCGCCACCTCCCCAACGACTGGGCCGAGCGCGAGGTCGTGCAGCTCACCTCCCGCAACCTGGACGAGGAGCTGGACCACCTGCAGCAGTTCACGGAGCATGCCGTGAAGCAGGACATCATCGCGGGCCACAACATCCTGGGCTTCGACAACAAGCAGATCCACGACCGTCTGGTGGAGTTGCTGCAGAAGGACCAGCGGCGGCAGACCCTGTCACCGAAGATGCGCGAATGGTTCCAGCGCTTCACGAACGTCCACAGCCGTCCCGACCGCAGTTTCCATTTCGGCACGAGCCAGGACATCGCGACGTGGCACCCCATCACGCTGGACACGTTCCACGCGGCGCGCAAGTTCTTCTTCTTCCACGACGACTTCACCCTGAAGGGCCTTGCCCCTTGGCTGGGCATCAACGTCCCCGATCGCCTTTACCTCGAATCGCACGAGATGGGGCTCGACGCCAAGACGCTGCTGTACAACAAGCACGACGTCCAGGAGCAGATGGGCATCACGCAGATGCTCATCGCGCAGGCGCTCCCCCTCTGCTTCACCGTCAACCTCCCGCTCGACGACCTGCTGACCGGGGGCAACACGAAGATGTGGGACCACATGGCCTTCATCCGCGCCCGCCGCCAGAGGCGCTTCATGCCGGCGACCTCCCGCGCCCAGGCCATCGCGCGCGCCGTGCAGCGCGTGCTGCCGCGCACGCCGTTCCCCACGCGCGAGCAGGTGAGCGAGGCGGTGCGCCAGCTGCCGCCCGAGGAGCGGGCCACGAGCGCGAACAAGGAGATCGTGCGCGTCGCGAAGCAGGGACCCGAGATGCCGTTCTGGTGCGAGCACCCGGGCGTCATCGTGAAGGCGGACCCCACGACGTCGGGTGACCCCGATGACCCGAACGGCTACGCCATCCCCGGAGGCATGACGCTCAAGCCCGACTCGGAGCTCAAGTCCCACTTCGTGCCGTGGTACCACGTGGTCGCGGCGGACGTGGGCGCCATGTACCCGACGATCCTCAAGGCCCGCAACCTCACGGCCGACACGGTGCGGCCGGCGCGGGCGGGGGAGACGCCGGACGACTGGATCTGGCTGTTCGAGCTGGACGAGGTGTTCGCCAGCAGTGGGAGATACGTCGTCAAGAAGGCGGATGCGGCGGACAAGTTCACGAAGGGCAAGGGATGGCTCATCGGCGTCAAGCACTCGGGCGAGCCAGGCATGGTCAACCTCGCGATGACGGGCATCCTGAGCACCATCCAGAAAGTGAAGGACGAACGTGCCCGGGCCAAGAAGGAAGGTCGCCCGAAGGACGCCATCCGCATCCTCGACATGACGTACCAGAGCCTGAAAGCGGCCCGCAACGCCGGCACGCACGGCATCCTCGTCGCCGTCAACGTCTCCTGCCGCCAGTTCAACGTGTGGGGCGGCGCCAACATCACGACGATCGGCCAGAAGATCCTGCACGACACCCTCACCGATTGGGAAGGCCAGGGCATCCGCGTGGTCTACGGCGACACGGACGGCATCTACATGGGCTGCAGCAAATCGGCGGGGAACATCCCCCACTTCGCCGAGGCGCTGGGCGCCGACGTGGAGCCGCAGGCGGACAAGTGGATCACGATGCCGGACCAGGCCCTCGCGGCGGTGGCGGCGGCGAACAAGAAGTGGCGCGACGAACTGCAGTACGAGGGGTTCGAGCTGGAGGCGGAGACGCATGACGCCATGGTCTTCGTCGTGCACAAGAACTACCTCATCTTCGACGCCAACCCCAAGGGCGACGGCATCCTCCTCGAGACGAAGGGGAACAACTTCAAGGCCTCCGACAAGGCGCCCTTGACGCAGGAGGTCATGCGCAACATCATGGCCCGGGCGCTGCGGGAGGTCAGTGCCTGGGACTCGGAGGAGAAGGCGCGCGAGGCCATGAAGACCGCCATCAAGAAGGCGACGCGCGAGGTGATGGGGACCATCCAGGTCGCGAAGACCGAGCGGCGTGACCTCATCCTGCGCCAGTCCGTGGGCTCCATCAAGAGCTACGAGCCGAACCCCGACGGCACCCTCCGGAGCCAGGCCGTCCGCACCGCCGCGCTGGAGGACCTGCTGGGAGAGCCGATCACCTCCACGCGCAAGATGCGCTTCATCGTCTGCAAGACCCCTCTGCCCCTGTACACGAGCCCCGACCGGCAGCAGGCCAAGCAGCAGGAGCTGGCCCGCAGCGGCCACCAATTGGTCGTGAAGGAGCCGAAGAACCGCGGCCTCAAGCCCATCGAGTACATGTGGCCCGTCGAAAGGGTCGACCCCGCCGCCATCGACTGGGTGTGGTACAAGTCCATGGTGGAGGACTACGTGAAGGGGGCGTTCGGGTTCGATTCCCTGGAGCTCGTGGTGCAGCGGGACCTGTCGAGCTGGTTCTGAGCTTCGGCGCCCAACCGAACCACAGATTCCACGGATTTCACAGACCCATGTTCTCAGGCCGTCATGCGCTCCGCGTTCAATTCTGGACCGATTCCAGTCCAACACCCCTGTGACGGCGGGGGCGTCGAACACCAGAAGCGAGCCGTGCTGGCCGTGCCACGCGCCGCCGTCGGAGGCGCCGGTAAACCAGAGCCTGTACCAACACGCGATGCCCAGACTGCGTGCCGCAACACGTTGTCGGTGACCCAGATGGCTTTGGCGTCGCATCCCGGCAACCTCAAGTGCAAGCACCCACGCTTCCCCGCATGCGCTGGTCCTGGCCCTCGTGGCTTGCCATCATCTTCGGCGCCCTGCTGGCCGTGGCTGCCTTCTGGCTCACCAACGACCAGCACGATGTCGCCTACCTCACGGGCCTCCTCATCCCGGGGGCTATCCTCATGGGTGCTGGCCTCCACGCCCTGCAGGCCAGCTACGATTCCTGGTGCGGCGACGACTGCTACGGGTACGGTGGCGGTTCGTGCGGGTGCGACCACTGCGGCGACTGCTCGGGCGGCGACTGTTGCGGCCACTGCGGCTGCAGCAACATGCGCACGGACGGGCAGGGGCACGACGGCCACGGCCACGACCACGGCGAGCACAGCCACTGATGCGCATCCTCTGGGCCGTCCTGGCCGCCGTCGTGGTCGTGGCGATGAGCGTCTACCTGTCCTCCGCGTACCGCAACCCCATGTACGCCGTCCTGGGCCTCGCCGCTGGACTCGTCGTGGTCATCGGGGGCCTTGCCAGCATGATGGTCAAGCGCCGGTCGGGGCCGCCCCCCTCATCCCCGCCCCCGCCCACCTGACCGTCGAGGCCTTCAGCGATGCGGGAAGCCGCAAAGCCAAAGCACGGCCGCAGGCCTCGCCCCGCGTGAAGCATTGGCTGATGAAGTCCGAGCCCGAGTCGTACTCCATCGACGACCTGGCGCGCGACGGCACGACCGACTGGACCGGCGTCCGGAACTTCAAGGCCCGCAACTGGATGAAGGAGATGCAGGTCGGCGACAAGGTCCTCTTCTACCACAGCAACGCCGATCCTCCCGGCGCCGCCGGTGTGGCCGAGGTCTGCGCAGTGGCCCACGCCGACCGCACCCAGTACGATGCCAGATCGGACTACTTCGAGCCCAAGGCCACCCCGGAGAAGCCGTACTGGTACTGCCCGGACATCAGGTTCGTGGCGAAGTTCACCCGCTTCGTCCCTCTGCAGGAATTGCGCGACAGCGATGCGCTGAACGGCATGCTGCTCACGTCCGGCAAGGCGTCACGCCTTTCGGTGCAGCCGGTGGACAAGAAGCACTTCGATGCGATCGTCAAGATGGGCAGCAAGGTTTCGCCCCCCACGTAACCACAGATGGCACAGATGCCCAAGATGCCCGCCCAGCCCCCTGAGCAGGGCTTGGTGGTGCTCCAAATGCCCTTCAGTGGATTGGTCTGGGCGGTCGCGTTCGCGCAGCGAACCCAGCGCGCGCAGCGCAAGGGGACGAAGCCGGCCGCGCGGTGAGCGCGGCCACGATGCTGCGACCGCCCCGTCCTCCGAGGGGTACGAGGCCCGGAGGTAGAGGACCCTCTTTGGTGGTAATCTCACCTCCCCTGTTGGATGCGGTTCTTCGGAGTTGATCCCATGAAACCCCAAAAACACCCCCGAACAGCAGACATCGCCCGACTTGTCGCGCGAGCGTCCGATGCGAACCGGCCCCAATTGGAAGCCCACATCGAATGGAACCGGGGCCAGAACCAAATGAGCGAGAACGGCGTGTACAGTTTTGCGCGCCCCATCGTCCACGCGGACTCGATCCTGGAAGGCAAGCCCTTCCACACGACAAAAACCCAGGACTGGCTCAAGGTGGTCTCCGTGTTCCGGACCATCTACAGCCCCCACAGCCTCCGGATCAGGGTCGTGAATCTGCGAAAACATGTGCGGTACTGCTTCGACGTGGACGACCTGGAAAAAGCCGAGGAGTTGGGCAAGAAAGAGGGCCGCGCCATGGAGAAGGCCCTTTGGGTCAAGCGCGAGAAGCCTCAGGTCGTGGGCCAAGTCATCCTGGAAACGGACGTGGATGCCATGCTGGCGGCAATCGCGGCGCGCAACAGCCTAGGGGGCAAAACCAGATGATTTCTGCACGTTCTTGTTCAAATTTCCGGGTGCGTAACGATTACACAATTGCCTGTTCCAGTGTATTGCCACTGGGGACTCGTCGGAACCCATACGGCCGCCCCAGTCTTGTGGGCATCATTGTATGGACGGACCAAATTGAAGGTGAGCGGGTAAGAGTCAGTGCCGTCCGGGGACATCGCGCATGGACCAAAAGAAAGGCAAGCTGGGGAATCCTCCGGACAAATGGCCACTTCGCGGATTTCGACCGGGGGCGGGGGTAGACCTGGCAAGGGTTGAGCGTTGGCCGGAGACATGCAAAACAGCATGGCGAGAAGGCAACATAGAATTCCTAGAGGGGTTCCGTTTGGCATAGAGTTCAGTTTCCTTGGGATGTTTTTTTGGAGATTGTCACGGCAAATCCATGATGACTTTGAGCGTTGCAATGGTGGTCTCAGTTGTTTGGGATCCTGCTCCGTAGTCAGCCACCGCCCCTACCATCCCGCCGTGTATCGTTAGTGGCCCGATTGTTCCTACGAACGTCAGAATCTCGTAGAATGTTTCGTTGAGCCAAGCATGTCGGGTGCCGTCGCTTTGGTGCCATCGGCCGCCGGTTATGGCGTTCCCCTGCGGAGGGCTTGTCTCTCCTGCCCCAATGAAATCATACAGGACGTCATCTTGGGTTGCCACGTGGTATTGCAGAGTTTGCCCAGTC
This sequence comes from Thermoplasmatota archaeon, assembly GCA_035526765.1. Lineage (GTDB taxonomy): Archaea > Thermoplasmatota > E2 > JACPAO01 > JAHFTW01 > JAHFTW01. The sequence goes on from DATLBS010000014.1 coordinate 63,213, forward strand.
ACGGCGCCTTCCACGGTCCCCAGCCGAGCATGGAAGCCTGCTTTTTGGAACAAGGAGACCATTGATTGGTTTGCAGCAATCAATTCCAGGAGATAGAAGTCGCCTCGATTCGGGTCATGAGATTGCACGTCGGCCGGAACTTTTGCGGGCGCCGTCAAGGTTGCGTACCTAATGTCGTGAAGCACTTCCAGGCTGTCGACCACCCCGGTGTCACAAAGGAAAATGCTGAAGTGGGCGAGTTCTAGATTCCCAGCCACGGGATCTGGCCGGTATCCATCTGGAAGCTGGGCCTTCATCTTGTCCGCGTCCGCGGCCAGGCTAGTGTAGTAGGCTTGGCAGCCGTTCATTTCCAGCTTCTTCGGGGATGCAGCAAGAACAAGGTTGCAAGCCGTGGAATTCTGCTTGCAAGAGTCAGGCGTCGATGTGGTGTCAAGCGTGGCTGTCGTCGAGGCGGTGCCGGAAGAGGTTGTGATTGGATTGTTGGTTCGTGAGCCGCAACCTGCTAAGGAAAGCATGAGGACCAGGATGCAAGGGATCCAAGCAGTGCGCATGTTATGCATCTCCAGGATGTGTGGTCCTACTTTGCGTTTCCGGGGTTCGAATCCAGGGTAGCGCAATGGAAGCCGGATTGCTCGGGCCAGCCAATCGGGGGTGCAGCGCCCAGAGCGTGGTGCGGCCGGTGCGCGAACGCAGCAAGACTCCATCGGCTTCCATCCGGCGCATGTGGTACGAGAAAAGGCTAGTTTTCGGCACGGGACTCCCGTGCAAGCCCAATGCCTTGCGAATCGAATCCGCGTCCATCGGCGTGGCGGCTTGGCCTAGGATTTCGATGATGCTCTTGCGGATGGGGTGGCGCGAATCGGCCAGGGCATTCTGCACAATCCTATCAGATGCCCCCAGGGGGTAAGCGGGCTCGAAGTGTTGGCGGTGGCCGTGCGAATACACTTTGATGAGATCCGCGTCCGCAAGGATCTGGGCATGGAAATTGAGTGAAGAACGACGCAAGCCCACGGTCTGCATTAGCTGCGGGGCGCCAATTCCGGGAACTTCCCGGATTAGTTTCAGCAGCTGGACGCGCGTGGGGTGTTCCAGGGGTTGGGCACGAGAATTTCTTAGCAGGAAAAACCGGATTCCCTTCGCAACGCTCGACGAGGAGGCAACAAGCCATGCAAGTAGACTGAAGCCGGCAAGGGCTCCTAGGGCCGGCAGCCATTCCCGAGTGCCAAAGACTGCCACCCCATCAATTCCAAGGTAGCTCGCTTCGCCATCCAATTTCCACTGGCTGCTGGGCGCCCCATACCTGCCTTGGAACTTGAAGTCGCCAATGGTTTGAACAAGACCCAATTCTTTGTTCACGAATCGGGCGTCGACGCTCGTGCTCCCAACGTCAGCAAAGGCGATGTCGCCGTCGTAATGACCCTCAAGGGATTCAAGAAGAGGATTCCAAAGACCGCCGCGGTCTTGTTGAAGATGAATCGCCGTTGAGGGGGCCGTGATGAGCACGGCAATACGGTCGTAGTATCCCGTCGTGGAATAGCCCAAGGGGTCGCTGAACTCTGTGCCCTGGTGGGGATAGATTCCGGTGTGGATAACGCGATCCCCACCCAGGGCAACGGATGACCCATACGCAAGAATCGCGAATTCCCCAGTGTATGACCGGGTATCGGCTTGTTCGTGATTCCAGCGGCCCGCTTGCTCGTAAGGGGCATAGTGGCGAGGCGCTTCATTGGTGCCTTGCAGTGTAAATTCATAGCGGTGATCTGGAATCTCAATCGACTGCTTCCCGGTCTCATCAAGCTGCAATCGGATGGCTTGATGCTCAGTCGGGGGGAGGAAACGAACGGCCGAAATGATTTGCTCGTTCCGGATCTCAACGGTACCAGTAAAAGCAAAGTCTTCGTTCTTCTGTTCCGGAGGCTCAGGGGCGTACGCAGCCCCTTGGCCCACGGGGCTCTCTCTGCTTGTTCTGGCCTTGGCCAGAGGATCCGAAAGAATTTGGATGTGGGCGCCCGTAACGGAAAAATTGGCTGTGATGTTTCCTGAGTGCCAGAAGGATTCGAAGGCGATGCCGGCCAAGTTCGCGAGGCCCTGGTACCGGCCGTTCAAAGCAAGCGTGCCTGAGGAAACGATGTCGCCTGAAACATGGGTCGTATCAGGAGGCTTGGCGATGGCGGCCGGCAAGAAAGCCAGGATGCAGCACGCCGCCGCAGCGACAATCTGAACCCTGCTTCCGGACATCGCGGCAACCACTCGCGTGTCCCTATAAATCTCTTGGCGCAGCGTTTGCTGGATTGTTCCAATCAACGTTACACAGTTGATGATATACCCTGACTCCATCGCCGCGTTTCATATGGTTACGTCCGCGCCCTTCGCTTTGGTTCCCCTTCCACAGGAGGAACGATGAACGTCTGGTGGATGCTCTGCCTGGCGGGTGCCACCTGCGGGGCGGTGTTCGTCGCCTCGCATCTTCTTGGTCCCTATTTTCGGTGGTGGCGAGAGCAACCCCGCGAAACCCCCTTGGAACGCCGCCAACGCCGGCTCGCGAACGCCGTCGAGAACTCCTTCGGAGCAGCCGCGGACGGGCACCCCTGGGATGCCCGTTGGTGGGGTGCCAAGGCATGCCGCTTGGACCCGCGCGCACCATCGGCCATGCATTCGCTTGGACACGCCTGGATGCTCTGCAACCGACCCGTCCTGGCGTTGAAGCACCTTGAGCGCGCCGTCGTCTTGTTGGACGAGGGTGTGTGCGCGGATGACCCAATGGAGCTCACGGCGGAGATTGCCGTCGATGCCAGCCGATGCTGCGCCATGCTCCGTCTCGATTGCACCGACCCTGTGGAGAAAGAACAGTGGGGGGAGGGCGTGCTGCGCTGGGCCCGCGTTGCCATCGAATCGAAACCTGACGTGGCCCAGGAACTCCGTTCCAACCACTACTTGCGGGATCTAGAATCCGCGATCCACGTCCTGTTGACCAGCCTTGACTCCAAGGCGCAACCCCTGGGGATCCGCTAATGCTTGCGCCTCTGCTTTTCCACGCGTCACCTCAAAACGGGAAACCCTCGGGTTCGGGGCTGCCGCCGAGCAAACGCGTGGAATGTGTGTCATGTTGCTCGCGTGGCAGCCCCGTTTTCCTCTCTAATCCCCAACTTGCAACTGGCAATCCCATGCCAAGAGCCCACCGTCAATTTGAATCTATGAAACCGGCACCCGCATCGTCATCCCCATCTCGCCGGGTCCTCTTCCCCATCCCAAAACATCAGGAGATTGACCACCCTTGACATTGAATTTTGCCGCTTCGAAGAAATCCCCGTTGCCTTTCTTGGTGGCGGCCCTCCTGGTCGCTGGGGCCTTCGCGCACGGGGTGGGTGCCCAATCGGATCCGCCCATCAATTGCCAAGCACTCGTGATCGGCCCGATTCCCGACGTCGGGCCAATCCCTTTGCCGCTAGTCCCTGGCGGGGGGATTCCCAAGCTGGGCCCGTGCACCGCTTTCCAACTTTTCAACACCTTCGTGCAAAAGGACCAGAACCGTGACGGCGCCGGCGACGATTGGCAGAAATCCTACGACCTCGACGTCCTGGGCGGCGACACGGATCACGACGGCTTGACGGACCTGAACGAGTACAAGTGGCTCTCCAATCCCATCGTCGCAGACAGCGATGCGGATGGTTGGCAGGATGGGCCCGAAGCTTCTTACTGGAGCAAGATGGCCAGATCGGAAGCCAATCCCCCACCCGTTGCAGGGTACGCCGTTGCCGGACCCGGATCCCAACTCGATACCGACGGCGACCATGTGCCCAACATCATGGACGCAGATTCCGACAACGATGGACTGCTGGATGGAGCGGAGAGCAATATCTACCACACGGACCCCGCGGTGGCCGACACGGACCAGGACGGCATCCTGGACGGAGGAGTCACACCCCTTGGTGCCCCTCACATCAATGGAGAAGTCCATGACTACGGCACCAATCCAGTCCAAGGCGATTCCGACGGGGACGGCTTGGAGGATGCCCAAGAAATCCAGTACTGGCAAAGCCGCGGCAACCTGACCACCGGTGCCAACCGCGTGGACACGGACCATGACGGACTATGGAACGCCGTCGACCTGGACTCCGACAACGACGGATTGAGCGACGGCGAAGAAGTCACAACCTATCACAGCGACCCAACGTTGAGCGACACGGATGGCGACTCGATGCCCGACGCCTGGGAGGCCCACCACAGCTTGGACCCAGCAAGTGCGGCGGATGCAAACCTCGACGCCGACGGTGATGAACTCGCGAATGTGGCCGAGTACCAAGCCGACACGGATCCCCATGACATGGACACCGACAACGACCTCCTGCTGGACGGCGAGGAAGTCAACACGTACCACACCAATCCCTTGAACGGGGATTCGGATTCGGACGGGATGCCGGATCGTTTCGAGATCCAGCACGGCCTGCTCCCTCTGGACGCAACGGATGCCGTAGCCGACCCGGATGGGGACTCCTTCGACCAAGGCGCGGACGGCAGCATCGAACAAGCCTGGCCCAACCTCGCTGAATACCAGTACGGCCGCCCCATCGGATACTCAGAGGCCGCCTCCGGCCCGTGGTTGGCTGGCACGGATCCCCACAAGGCTGACACCGACGGCGACGGCGCTCCCGACGGTTACGAGGCATACTATGGAACGAACCCTGTCCTTCCTGCGGATGGCAGCACCGATGAGGACAAGGATGGCCTCAACTTCACGCAAGAAGTACGCCACGGCACCGACCCAGGCGACCCCGACACCGATGGCGACGGGTTGTGCGATGGCGGACGCGCCGCCAATTGCTTCTTCCCGGGGCTGGGCACCACAGGCTTCCAGCCGGGAGAATCCGATTACGGCTCCGTGCCTTGGATGACGGATTCGGATGGCGATGGCATCCCCGATGGCCAGGAAGCCCAGAAATGGGACCCGAGCGCCACCGGCCGCGCCCAAGACCTCGACCACGACTCCTTGGGCGGGATCATCGACTCTGACAGTGACGGCGACGGGCTGGCGGATGGCTCCGAGATTGTATATCATGCCGACATGGCTGTGTCCGATTCCGACCAGGACGGCCTCAATGACGGCCCCGAGGTCAACACTTGGGCCACTAGTCCCACTAGCACGGATAGCGACCAGGACGGCCTCTTGGATGGAGCGGAAGCCATGGCCCACCACACGGATCCCGCTGTGGCGGATTCGGATGGGGATGGGGTTGGCGACGGCCAAGAAGTCAACAGGTTGGGAACCGACCCGTTGAGCGCGGATACCGATCAGGATCATCTGCCGGATGGTTGGGAAGCCGCGGAAGGCACGCAGCCTCGCGTTTCAGATGCGGGCCAGGACATCGACATCGATGGCCTCTCCAACGCCTATGAATTCATCATTGGCACCCACCCAAACTCGAAGGATTCCGATGGAGACGGTATGCCTGACACTTACGAGGACACCTACCTTCTGGACCCCGCACACGACACCGCCGCCGGTGACGCAGATGGGGACGGGCTTGCCAACCTGGACGAGTACGCCCAAGGCACGAATCCGTTGGTGGTCGACAGCGATGGCGACGGCATCGACGACGGTCCCGAAATCCACTTGCACCAAACGAATCCATTGATGAATGACACCGACAACGATGGCCTGGGGGACGGCGTCGAGTTGGCGGCGTGGAACATGCTTGGCTCCTCGGCATGGAACACCAACTATGATGGCGACACGTTTGCCAACAACCTCCTCGACTCGGACTCCGATGGGGACCAGCTCTCTGATGGGTACGAGTTCGTCACCAGCCACACCGACCCCAAGGACACGGATTCCGATGGCGACGGCTTGACCGACTACCAAGAGGTCTTCGTGTACCAGGGCCAATACGACCCCAACAAGGCCGACACCGATGGCGACGGCCAAAGTGACGGCGTCGAGGTCGCCTTGGCGGACACCAATGGGGATGCCGACAAGGACGGCATCAAGAACGGCGACGAGGGCTCGGTCTACGGCACCGATCCAACCGTCGCGGATACGGATTGCGATGGCATCAACGACGGCCCCGAGCTTGCCTATTGGGGAGCAACGTGGAGTATGGGCGGGAACCGGTTGAGGCAAGGCGACGTCGATGGAGACACGTTGAAGGACGGCCTCGAGATTGCGTCCATGGATGCCCCTGGGGGCACCTTCACGCGCACCTTGCCCGACAAGGCGGACAGCGACAACGATCTTTTGGGGGACGCCGTGGAGGCCCAGAACAATGCCCGCGTCACCTGCGGCACCAGCAGCCAACGATTGGGCCCCGTCAACCCTCTGGGAGGCTTGAACGTGGTCGAGGTCGCCAACAACGCTGCAGCACTTGCCACGTTGGGTCCGGGGGTCTATTATCGGGGGCCGGATGGCAATGTGTACGCCAAGGACCTCAACGGGCTCTTTGTCCAGGGCGGCTACGGCATCCACCTCTACCTGAACTTGCCCGGCAAGTCCGCGAACCCGTTGAGTCAACTCAGCGTCAAGCCAAGCTCAGCCACGTATGCGTCCATGTCGCCGGGCACGAACGGCAAACGGACCGACCCCTTGAAGCCGGACACGGATGGCGATGGATTGCTGGATGGCGTCGAGATCACGGCGTCGTTGAATCCGTTTTCTGGGCCTCCATTGGATCCAACGTTGTGCGATACGGACCATGATGGGCTTGGTGATGGCTTGGAGTTGGGCCTGACTTTGGGGGTGCCTGTCCAGAATGGAGCCGACCCCTCCTGCAATCAACGTGACATGGATCCCGCCACGAAGACCGACCCGAACAACCCTGACACGGATGGGGATGGCGCAACGGATGGTCGTCCTGCGCAGGCCAGGGGTCAGGCGTTCGAGGACGGGAACGGCAATGGCCGCTTGGATGGTGCCACGAGTGGATATTGTGGCATCCCGGGCGCCGAATCGGATCCCCAGGACGCCGACACTGACGATGATGGGATCAGTGATGGCGCTGAAATCCTAGGGAGCTTGGGTGGCATCCAAACCAGCCCGTATTGCTTCGATTTGGATGGGGATGGCCTCTCGGATGGTTTGGAGCAGGGCCTGGGGCCTGGCCAATTCGTGCCGGCCACGACTAGTGGTGGGGTTCTTGTGCAAGGCACCAATCCCGCTCACACCGTGTCCATGGGAAGCTTCGCGTGGCCGACTTGGCAAGCCTGGTCGGGAACCACCGACTCGGCAAGCCGAAAAATCACGACGCTTGTGGATGATGGCGATTCTGACAATGATGGCGTCATCGATGGCCTAGAGGATTTGAACCATAACGGCAAGTTCGGAACCACGGATAGCGCAGAATTGGATGCCAAGAGTCCTGACACGGATGGCGACGGTTTGGCGGATGGCTTGGAGTTGATGATTTGGGGTTCGACCAGCAATCCCAATTTCACGCCTTACACGTTCCCGGATGCCGTGGCCCAGTGGCACGCGGTGTCCTTGCTGGATGTGAAGCAGAAGCTGCAATGGAATCCCGCCAACAAACTCCAAACGGATCCCCGCAACGCGAATACGGACGGCACGGACCTCATTCCGGACGGCCTGGACGTGAATCCCTTGGGGGACGCCAAGATGACGTTGACATTCGGCTTCTTCCAGATGTTGGAGAAACCCGATGCCGACTGTCCGTGGTGCGAAGACGGTTGGGCGCCTGACGTAAAAATCAGCTTGTTGGCCACTCTTCCATCGAATGTCGGTTTCACTGCAAACACCATTGAATTGGATCTTCCTCGTGCCAAAGAAGGATTCGACTTAGGTGGTTGGCTTAACGCGCATGCGAACTTTGTGACGGATACGGGTTCGCCATCAGGCGTGATGGGATTGGTTTGGACAGGGGGCCGAGTCTTGATGGATCTCTATGACTCTGTTGATCAATTCCCAACGACATCCGCCTGCAAAGACGCCGTCTGTTTGAGCCTGCATTTCCGGGAAATTGATGACGCACCCTTCGAACCGGATTCGAATGACAATGATGTTGATTTTGAACCCTGCAGACGGCCGAACATACTATGGGCAAAACAGCATCCAAGACGAGCCCATTGGCTTTGCCGCGAGCCCCTGTGCCAGCGGCTTGCCAAGAATCGAGATGCGTGGTGTCGGCGATCCGAATGATGAGGACGGGCTACTGACCCTCACTCCGGATATCACAGTATTCGGGAATTTCCTGGACAATGCCCGCGTCCACTCCGCCAACCCAAGCGGCGTTGTCATGCCCCCCACAACTAGCGTGCCGCGACAACTTGCTGGTGGCTGCTAAATGCGAACCACTGGCGCGCATCGAACTCCGCAGTCCACTAGCGCGCCCTCTTCCCCCCCTTCTTCTCCTGATGCCCAGCCCCCAACATCATTCTCTGATCGGTTTGCTGCTCGAAACTTCAGGCAGGTAACACTCTTGTGTCTTGCCGCTTGGGTGCTTTTTCGGATATTCTACGCCCCCTTCGATGGTTGGATTCTAACGCACTCTGATTCGCCGCATCCGGGGTCAGGAATTCAGAACCCTGCCCTCCTGAGCCTGCATGGCGCTGGTTGGTTCTTCATTGGACTAGGCATCCTCTGGTGCGTTATTTCGGCCCGTCAGCGAGGCATCACCGATTCTGCATGGTTTGCATTTTTCTCCTTGGCGGCGGGGTTCATTGGCTTGACCTGGATGACGCCTGGCGTCTTGGATGCTGAATATCGCAACGGCATCGGATTCAAGGTCGCAACAGAGTCCGGCCTGGTCCTTCTTGCCATCGTATTCCTGGTCACTCCTAGACTTCCCAGATTGGTGATGGGCACGGACCACACCTCACGCCCGCCAAGAATTGCCAAAGCGAAGTCGCTTCTGCCTGTATCATTGAGGGTTGAACTCTTGGTACTCTCCGCGGTCCTGTTGTGCGCGTGGGGCATCTCGGCATGGACTCTGCAACGAGAATGGCAGCCCAGTCAAGGATTTTCGACAAATGCGCTCTACGCAGCAGGATCGCCCCTGCCTTTTCTGGCTGCGAGTTTTGCGCTGATGCTGTTCCATCAATTTCCGATGACCCAGGTCGCGCGGCGCATTCTCTTCTGGCTCTTGATTCCACTGCAGGGCTTGGCACTCGTCTTGTTTTTGGTTTCCGGGCCCACTGCCCTCCTTGCGGGAGGGACGGATGCTCTATTGGTTGCAATGGTCTTGGTCCAGGCCGCGGCGCATGCCTGGTGGATATGGACGACAATTCATGTCTGCAGACCCCTATTTGGGTGGCGTGTCCACTGGCAGAGCCCTTCCCAAGGATTGTGAGCCCCGTTGGATTTACCGATGAACGAGTTTTGCTGACGTTGACGCCAAACATCGCGATCTTCGGGAACTTCCTTACGCAAGCGCGCGAGCACGGCATGCTACTCAATTTTCTATCCGCACAATCGGGGTTGCCAAAAAAGGAATTGCGGGGGCCGATGAGACCGCGTCCTCGTTTCTACGGCCTGATTCTTTGTTTCGGCGTCCTTCTTGCGTTTGCCATTGTGTTTGGGAACACCTTTCTCCTTGCCATGAACCCATCTTTCGGCGGGGGTCACGTGCGGCACGCTATCTTGGTCATGGACCGGGGTGCCCTTGATAACCAGACGGCAAGAGCCCTACTGCCCCCAGCAGACTGGAACGCTTCCGGCAAAGTACAGACCAAACTGCTTGAGGTCATCTTCGCGGACCCCACACAGATCGTCCTGGGTGATGTACCAGACCTGCCCAGGCAGGTTCTTGAGATCCCACGAACGGAAATCACATCCATCATCTGGATGGACGAGTCCGCCTTGTTCAAGACTGGCACGTAAGCGCCTAAGAGGTCTGGCGTCGGAGTAATACACCGGCCAAATGCCGGCGGTGCTCCGCTCCTGCTCCGCGCGCTGGCGCCCTGCGGTCGCCCGCCGCCTCCCACGACAAGAAGAATCCGGATGCTTAATGCCTGAACCGGCCCGGTGCGGTGTGCCGGACGCGGACGACCAATGAGGTTGGGTCGGGTCGACCCTGCTGCGGCATCTGGACAACGGCAAGTCGCCGTGCGGTGGGCTGGACGCCCGAACGACCCGATCCGCGGTTCCCGGAGCCTCGGGCGCCGCTTGGGGCGCCTAGGCTGTTGCAGGCGATGCTGTGATGCCTACGCCGCCCGGGACCGTGTACTGGCTGGATTGCCGGGAATTGAACTACTTGTACCGCACGGCCGCGTTTGAGGACCCGGTGCAGGCCATGGGGGCCTTCGGCGACCATGACCCTGCGCACCCCGGCAAGACCAGCCAGGCCATCAAGCACCCCCAAGGCATCGACTGGATCATCCTCGGGGGGAGCCTCCAGGAGCGGGCCAGACCCCGTTCCAACAATGGAGGTTTAGAGAGCCAGAATCGGACGCCCCCGATGAAAACGAAGAGGATGCTAAGGAGGCGGATTTAGGTGAATAGAAAACCGAGCGTCGGCGCCAGATCTACTTTGGGCGATTCACGAACACCCTTCCCAAACCTTGGCTGCACGCAGATTCTTGCACTTGTGTCCAACGGAGATCTTCGCCAATGCTCCGTTTGCCTGCGTACCCTTGCCTTCGCCCGTCCAGAATCATGTACCCCTCTACGGGGGTACTGTCCAGGCCGGTCAAGGCCAGTACGCGACAAGGACAAGTCGGAACCCCCCAAAGCCCAGTTCCGAACCTCCCCCGCCCAATTGGAAGGAGAGTATTTCCCCAAAGAGTGATTACCGGAGGGCACCGATTTGAAGGCCATCGGACGAACGGCTGGAGCGAAGCGGAACCCGGTGGGCCGCTAGCCGATCCAAGGGTTGTTCGGCCAGGGTAGCGCCGGAATTACGCGCGCATCGTTTGCGTGGAAACGCACTGTGTACGCCCCCGACGAGCCGTCGAACACGAGCAGGTCGCCGTCGCCGAGGCTGAGGACCTCGAGGACCTCCGGCGCGGGGCCGCCCTTGAACGGCTTGCCGGCGGGCTCCATCGCGGGGACGAAGACGCCGACGCTTGGAAGGTCGGGCCAGTTCGCCATCGAGGCATTGGCGGCCCACACCCCGCCGTGGTACATCGACACGAACAGGGTGCCGTTGACGAGGACGGGGTAGTGGGTGCTGAACATCTCGCCCTGGCTGGGGGGCCACTGCACGTCGATGGGGAGCGTCCACTTGGCGCCCTTCACGACGGTGGTGGGGTCGGTGACGTCGAGGATGACGACCTGGCCCGACGAGCGGTCGCTGGGGCGCCCGATGACCTCCTGGCCGGTCAGCAGGTAGTGCCTTCCTTCTTGGACGCCAGGGACCGCCCAGACGGAGTGGATGTGCCCGAACATCTGCTTCGGGTCGCCGCCAGGCCTAGCTCCCCAGCTGGCAAGGGCGGTGGCGCGTCCGGGGCCATCGAGGCGGATGATGTGCAGGCCGCCGTCCCAGTCCGCGAGGTACGCGACCGTTTGGCCGGTGACCGGGTGCTTCTCGATGGAGGCATCGGTGTGGCCGTTGGAGAGGCGCAGCAGCTCGGGGTCGAGGTGCGTCTGGTCCGTGGGCGTGTAGATGAGGTCCACGGCGAGGCGGGCGCCCGCCGGGGTCTGCCGCACGGTGAGGATGTCGAAGTGGCTCAGGGCGTTGCCGTAGCGGGGTACCTGCGGCTCGCACGGGATCGGGTTCGTGACGGGGTTGCCACTGACGTTGGGGAGGGTGCAGGGGACCGCCATGAGGCCGGAGGTGGCGACGTAGCGGGTGCCGTCGACGATGGCGGTGCTGATGCTGTGCACGTTGCGGCCGCCAGGGTACTCGTAGAAGTCGGCGACCTTCGGGGAAGCGGGGTCCGTGAGGTCGACGAGGATGGCGGCGTAGCCGTACGGGACCTTGTCGACGTTGGAGGCCATCGCGTGCTCGCCGCAGGCATCCCGCCACACCGGCGCGAAGGGGACCATGCCCTGCGCGTCCACGGCCACGGGCGGCTTGTCGGTGGCGAGGTCGGGGTTCCCCGCGATGACGGCGTACCTGCCGTCCGCGAAGACGTCGGCGTCGTACGTGAACTCGTAGGGGAGGACCAGTTCGCCCAGCATCGCGGGCCGGGCGCGGTCGGTGACGTCCATCACGGTGAGGGCCACGTCGGTCTGGAAGGAGTGGACGACGGCGAGTTGCCGGCCGCCCCTGTCCGCGACGCCGCCGCAGTAACCGGTGCCAGCCGTGGTGCCGAAGTACGGGCTCAGCAGGGGGTCGTGGCCGAGGACCTCGAAGTTGGGGGTGCTGAAGCCCTGGTGCTGCAAGCGGTCGTCGTGGTCATGCGACTCGGGCAACGCGAACGCGGAATCGGCGGGGTCGGCGTCGCCAAAGATGGAGTGGACGGCCCAGGTCGGATCGCGAACCGGCACGTTTGCGGTGGGGGGCGCCGGCTGGGTCGACGCGCATCCGGCCAGCAGGCCAAGGACCAAGAGTCCGGCTAGGACGAGGGCTCGCACATTGGCGCAGCGGGGAAGCCGGGGGAAAATGTTTGTGGCGAGGCAGCGCGACCGATCCCGCGACCGACGGAACCACAGATGTCACAGCTGACAAGGATGCCCATGTTCCAGGCCAACTGAGCACCCTGCTGCAATCTCCAGACCCTCGACCTGCTTTGGCCTGGGCGGTCCGCGCACGAAGTGCGCCGCCCCGAGCGCAGCGAGCGTGAAGAGCCCGGCCGCGCGGTGAGCGCGGCCACGGCGGCGGGACCGCCCTCTTCCCGGGGTGCAGGGGCGGAGCCCCTGCGAAGGCTTTGCGCCTCGGACGAACGGCCGCAAGCCGTTCGGCCGCTAGCCCACCATTTTCTTGTACACGCGCCAGTTGAGCACGCCGAACAGGGCGGCCGCGACGGCGCTGGCCACCAGCACGATGGCGATCTTGTCCCACGGGTAGTCGGCCACCATGGTGCCGCCCACGTTGGCCCCGATCATGAGCTGGCGCAGCACCTCGACGAGGTAGTTGACGGGGTTCAGCTCGACCACCTTCTTCAGCCAGTCCTTGTCGATGAGCTCCTTGGCCTGGAAGGCGCTGCTGAGGAACATCAGCACGAAGAACAACGGGAACGCCGATTGGGTGGCCTGGTCCGACTTGGTCTTGAGCGCGAGGGCCATGACGCCGAGCCCCGCGATGCAGGCGCTGAACACGGTGGCAAGGGCGATCATGAACAGGGCGCCCACGACGCCGCTCTTGACGGAGGCCCCGAAGGCGATGGCGATGAGGAGCACCAGGAGGCCCTGGGCGGCCACACGGGTCATCTCGGCGAACATGCGCGCGGTGAGGACGATCCAAGGCTGGGCGGGCGTCGTCCGGAGCTTGTCGAAGTAGCCGGTGCGCAGGTCCACGATGAGGGCGGCGCTGGAGTTGGCCATGCCGACGAAGATGGTGAACAGCAGCACCGCGGGCACGATGAAGGACTCGTACTCGACGCCCGGGTAGGCGGCCTGGAACGCGGGCTGCTTGGCGATGCTGCTGAACAGGTTCCCGAACAGCAGGAGCTGGATGACGGGCATCACGATGCCGAACACCAGCACGACGGGGATGCGCGGGAACTGGCGGATGTTGCGGCCGTACATCAGGCCGAACGTGCGGAGGGTGCTCATGCCAGGACCTCCTGGGTCGGTTCGAGCTTCTCGTCCGAGATCTTGACGTTGGCGCTGCGCTTGCGGCGCTTCTTCTCCTGCTTCTTGTCCTTCTTGTCCCCCTGGTCCATTCCGTTGGCCTCGGCCTCGGCGTGCTTCTCCTCGCCGCTGAGCTTGGCGCCGGTGTACTTCAGGAACACGTCCTCGAGGGTGGGTGTCATGACCTTCGTCTCGCGCACCTGGATGCCGAGGTCGGTCACGATGCGGAGGGCGGGCACGAGGGACCTGGCGCCGTCCTTGACGCGGATGTCGAGGTGCTGGCCCTCGTGCTTGACGTTGGCGGGCCGGAAGACGCGCTGCAGCTCGGTCCACTGCGCGGAGGACATGGGCTCGGCCAGCGTGATGCGGACCGTGTCGGCCCCGACGCCGCGCTTCAGGTTCGTGGGCGTGTCGATCGCCGCGATGACGCCCTTGCTCATGATGGCGATGCGGTCGCAGAGCGCGTCCGCCTCCTCCATGTAATGCGTCGACATGAGGATCGTGATCTTCTCCTGGTCGCGCAGGCGGCGCAGCACGGTCCACAGGTCGCTGCGGGACTTCGGGTCCAACCCGGTGCTGGGCTCGTCGAGGAAGAGGACCTCCGGCGTGTGGATGAGGGAGACGGCGAGGTCGAGGCGGCGCTGCATCCCTCCCGAGAACCGGGTGACGCGGCGGTCCTTGTGCGGCGTGAGGTCGAAGGTGTCCAGCAGGCGGGCCGCCTTCTCCTGCGCCTCACGCCCGGAGATGCCGTACAGCTTGGCGTGCAGCACCAGCATCTCCTGCGCCGTGGCGAGGTCGTCCATGCCGATCTCCTGCATCGCGAACCCGATGCGCTCCTTGACCTGCTTGGACTGCCTCTCGACGTCGTGGCCGAGCACCGTGGCGGAGCCCCCCGAGGCGCTGTGCAGCGTCCCCAGGATGCGCATGCTGGTGGTCTTGCCGGCGCCGTTCGGGCCGAGGAAGCCGAAGATCTCCCCTTCCATGACCGAGAAGCTGATGCCCTTCACGGCGGCCGTGCCGTCCGGGTAGGTCTTCTGCAGGTCCCTGACCTCGATGACGGGCTTGCCGGCGGGGGGCACGAGGCCGCCCACCCTGGGCTCCCGTTTAGGCTTGATGACTCCCGTCCAACAGGAGGGCCCCATCTGGACCCGTCAATTGACGGGGCAATCCCTAACCCGTGCCAGGACCCTTGATGCATCCGTGGGCTACGACGCACGGAGGGTGCGGGCGGACTTCCCGATCCTGCGCCGCCGCATCCGCACCCTGGACGGCAGCGACCGGCCCCTGGTCTACCTCGACCACGGCGCCAGCACCCACGCCCCCCGCCAGGTCATCGCGGCGGTGACCCAGCTGCTGGAATCGCAGTACGCCAACATCCACCGCGGCAACCACACCCTCAGCCGCGAATCCTCCGAGCTCTTCGACGACGCCCTCGCCACCTTCCAGCGCTTCGTGAGGGCGGAAGCCGACACCACGGTCACCGTCCTGGGCCAGAACACGACGATGGCCCTCGACCTTGCCGCCCACGTCATGGAGGGGACTCCCGGCGCGACCCTCGTGACGCTCCTCGAGCACCACAGCAACGACCTGCCGCACCGTGCCCGCGGCCCCGTGCTGCACGCCGACGTCGACGGCGAGGCCCGCCTCGTCCTCGAGGACATCGAGGCCAAGCTCCAGGAGAACCACGTCAAGCTCCTCGCGGTCACGGGCGCCAGCAACGTCGCCGGCACCCTCCCGCCCCTGGGCAAGCTCGCCCGCCTGGCGCACGACGCCGGCGCGCGCATCCTCGTGGACGCGGCACAGCTGTACGCGCACGCCCCCATCGACCGCAAGCCCGAGGGCCACCCGGAGCACCTCGACTTCCTCGCCGCGGCGGGCCACAAGGCATACGCGCCCCTCGGCTCCGCGTTCCTGATGGGCCCCAAGGACGTCATGGACCAGGCCACGCCTTACATCCCGGGGGGCGGCACGGTCGAATGGGTGACCCCCGAGTCCGCGCTGTTCGTGAAGGGCCCCGACCGCCACATGGGCGGCACCCCCAACGTCGCGGGCGCCGTCGCCTTCGCCACCGCCACGCGCTACCTCGAGGGCATCGGCATGGAGGCCATCCGCGACCACGAGGTCGAGCTCATCCGGCACGCCCTGGCCCGCTTCGGCGAACTGGAGGAATCGCGCGGCCTCACCTTGTACGGCCCCCGCCGCGCCACCGAGAAGGCCGGCGTCTTCACGTTCTCCGTGCCCGAGGTGCGGCACGAGCTCGTGTCCTCCATCCTCAACCACGAGCACGCCATCGCGACCCGCAACGGCTGCTTCTGCGCGCACCCGCTGCTGCACCGCCTGCTGGACCTCAGGGACACCTCCGCGTGGACCAATGCCCTGGGAAGGGGCGACCACGTGGACCTGCCGGGCGCCACGCGCGCCAGCCTTGGCATCTACAACACGGCCGAGGAGATCGACCTGCTGGCGGAAGGGTTGGAGACCATCGCGCGCGGTGCCTGGAAGGGCAGGTACGACATGCACGAGGGCCAGTGCGTCCCGCGCGAGAGCCCGCTGGTCACGGCGTAGGGTTACCCGCCCTACCGAACCAGATTCCACAGAACCATGTTCGGTTCTTGATTGCCGGGCGCTCCGCGTTCAATTCTGGATCGATTCTAGTCTAACACCCCTGTGACGGCGGGGGCGTCCAGCACCAGAGAGATCCCTTGTGGTTGC
This sequence comes from Thermoplasmatota archaeon, assembly GCA_035526765.1. Classification (GTDB taxonomy): domain Archaea; phylum Thermoplasmatota; class E2; order JACPAO01; family JAHFTW01; genus JAHFTW01. The sequence goes on from DATLBS010000014.1 coordinate 79,543, forward strand.
GCGGAGCGCACGGACCCGTGGCTCTGACAGTGTCGGCGGGCGCGCTTGTGACCTTGCTCGCGTGCGCTCGCAAGCCGGTCGGAACGGCTCGCATCGCGGAGCCGTTCTTTCGCGCGCGCCCCATTCCATCGCCTTCGACAACAGGAACCCCAAGTCGTTCTGGCCGTGCCACGCGCCGCCGTCGGAGGTGCCGGTTTCCTCGAGCCTGTACCAACACGCGATGAATCGTCCAACGCCGCGCGATGGCCCCTCGAGCACTCGACCGAGCTGGACTCTGTGGAAATCTTGGGTTCGTCGGGGGTGAAGCACCGCGCAAAACCGCTTTAGGGTGCAGCCGTTGCCGCCGGCATGCAGTCCAAGGTCCGCATCTTCGGCCACGCGGTCCATCCGATGCTGGTGGATTTCCCCATCGTCGTCTTCGCGGTCCTTGCCATCCTGGACGTCGCCCAGGGCATGGGGGCCCTCGACCCAGGCAAGGTCCCCATCCTCCTCGTTGGCGTCGGCGGCGGCGTCGCGGTCCTCGCCATCCTGACCGGCCTCGTCGATTTCTTCTTCCTTCCCAAACCGACGCGGGCGCACAAGCTTGCGGGCTGGCACTTCGCCGGCGGCATCCTGGTCTGGCTCTGGTTCGGCGCGGCTTCCTGGGGCCACACGAGCGCGAGCCTGACGGCGGCGACGGCCGTGGACCTCGTGGGCGTCCTCCTGGTCATCGCGCAATCCTGGTTGGGCGGCGAACTGATGGAGCGCCACCACGTCGGCATCCGTGCCGCGACCGAGGGCGCGGACCCTGTGGTGCTGTCCCGCAAGACGAAATCCTCCGACCGGAAGACCTAGACGCCCCCCGCTGGCGTGGCCCTAAGGCATCATGAACCACTGCGGGTCGAGCCACAGCTCGAACTTGGCCTTGCATTCGGGGCACTCGACGGGGTAGTCGGTGCGACCGGCCTGCCGGGCGGGGACGTCGTGCGTCGTCACGGCGTTGCACTTCGGGCAGTCCACGTCCATGTACACGTCCGCTTCGACGGCCGCCCGCTATTTCGGGGTTGGGGTGGGCCGGTGGAGGGCAAGGTACGCCGTCACGCTCGCCAGCACAAGGGCAAGGCCTCCCACCTGGACCACCGTGAACGCGTCGCCGAAGAGGAAGTGCGCGAACAAGGCGGTGAACCCGAGCTCGGCTCCCACGAGGAGGTTGACGGTGCTGGCGGGGGCGCGCTGGAGGGCGGCGCTGAACAGGATGAAGGACGCCAGCGTCGGGACGAGGACGTAGAGGGCCAGCCAGCCCCAGGTGGCGGCGTCGCGGTGCAGGACCGCGGGTGGGCCTTCCAGGGCGAGGGCAAGCAGGGAGTAGTAGAGCGCCCCGATGAGGAAGCTGGCGCCCATGAGCGGCTTGAGCGGGATGGAGGGCGCAGCCCTGCGCAGGACCACGGAGTAATACGCCCACACGAGCCCGGAAGCGACGGCCAGGGCCATGCCCCACCTGCTGAACCCGGCGGGTGGTGCGCCGAGGCCGAAGAGCGCGAGGTATCCACCCAGGAGGAGTCCGGCGGCGGCGAGGGGGAACCAGCGGCCGACGTGCTCTTTCAGCAACATGCGGGCAAGGATCGCGGTCCACAAGGGTGCCGTGTAGAACCCCAGCGTGGCGTACGTGGCGGGCAGCGTCGTGAGGCTGTACAGGAACAGGCTGAGGCTCACGTTCGCGAGGATGTTGACCCACACGACCTGGCGGTTGGCCAGCAGCCGAAGGGAGTCCCGGATGCCAGTCAGGCCCAGGAACGGCGCGATGACCATCGCGGCAAGCACGAAGCGGACCGCGTTGAGGCCCATCGGCTGGAAGCCTTGCAGCAGGTGCTTGCCGACGGGGGAGAGCAGGCCCCAGCTGGCGAAGGCGAGGAAGCCCAGCAGGATGCCTTGCCCGGGCCCGGATGGTGTGCGCGGCTCAGGCAACATCCCGGTGGAGCAAGGCCGGACGGATGAGCATACGTTTTTCTCGCAGGTCGCGGAGGATGCTGGACTGCAGCCGGTCCCGGCTTCGCAAGTGCAGCCTCAGATTTCTCAGATGGACTCAGATGGGTCTGAGAAACTCCATCTGAGGATGTCTGGACTGGAGTCAGCCCAGCTTGTGCATGTCCCTGAGTTCCGCCTCGTACGGCTTCAGCCCCGCGGGGACGGCGAGGCCCTCGATGGGGGCGCCGAGGCTGAGGCCCTTCTCCTGCTTGGTCTTCCAAACGAGGCTGTTGAAGGCGATGATCTGGTCCGAAGTGCCATCCTTGCGCGGGTGGCCGTGGGGGGCCGGGAACCTGGCGCGGTGGACATCGACGTTGTAGACGCCATGGCCGTAGTAGTGGCTCGCGAACGGCGTGATGGGCGCGAGGAGGAGCAGGACCGTGCGGAGGCACTCGTGCAGCGTCCAGCACGCGGCGGGGTCATTGTTGTAGGCGCGGCCCTTGACCATCTCGACGTAGTGGGGCGCGAAGGTGTTCCAAACGAAGGAGCGCACCGTGTTGGCGGGCGTGAAGAAGTCCAGGTCCTTGTACGCGACGAGGCTGGTCTTGACGGCCTCCTCCAGCTCGCCCAGGATCCACTCGTCGGCGGGATGCAGCTTGGCGGGCTTGGGGGTCTGGGGGAACTTGCCGACGAAGGCCGCGACGTTGGCGAGCTTCTGCATGAACTTCCCGGCGCCCGCGATCTTCTCCTCGTTGATGCGGAAGTCGTCGCCCACCATCGACTCGCCGGCGATCCACAGCCGGAACGCGTCGCTGCCCACCTTCTGGATGATGAGGTCGGGGTCGATGACGTTGCCCAGGGACTTCGACATCTTCCGGCCCTGCTTGTCCATGCCGAGGCCCGTGATCCACGCGTGCTCGAACGGCTTCGTGCCGCGCAGCAGCCACGTCTTGAGGGCGGTGTAGTAGAGCCAGGTGCGCACGATGTCGCGTCCTTGGGGCCGCACCGAGCAGACGTGGCTGCGGGCCCACTCCATGTGCGCGAACGGCTGCAGGATGTAGAGGTTGGAGACGGAGGAGTCCATCCACGTGTCGAACACCTTCGTCTCGCCATGCACGTGCAGGTCGCGGTGCGCCGCGGTGAACGCCTCAAGGCTGCCCAGGTCCTGGCGGGTGGTGCGGTGCACGACGCGCGAGCCGGCGGGAGGCGTCTCCAGCCAAGGGCGATGGTACGTGAAGTCGCGGCCGCGATGGCCGTCCCGCGCCGGAGGGACGACGACGAACTCCGTCTCTTCATCGGCTGTGGTGCGCAGGAACCAGAGTGGGATCTCGGTGTGGTAGTAGCGCCGCCGCGAGATGGGCCAGTCGATGGTCACCGTGTCGATCCAGTCGAGCAGAAGCTGCCGGTGCTTGGCCGGGTGGAACTCCATGGCGCCGGCAAGGCGGCGCAGGTCGTCCGTGAAGGGCACCTGCTTCACGTACCACTCCTTGAGGAGGATGATCTCGACGGCGGCGTTCGAGCGCTCCGAGACCGGGAACTTCTGGTCGACCATCTTGTGGCTTGCCATGAGGCCCTCGGCCTCGAGGTCCTCGATGACCTTCTTGCGGGCCTCCTCCACCTTCATGCCGGCGTACAATCCCGCGGCGTCCGTCATGCGGCCGTCCATGCCAATGGCGGCGATCGGTTCCAGGCCCAGCTCCCGGAACAGGGCC
>DATLBS010000015.1:0-38162 GCA_035526765.1 Thermoplasmatota archaeon
GAAGCGCGCCCGCCGAACCTAGCCACGAAACCCACGAAAGCGGAAAAGGTTTTTTTGTGAGTTTCGCGGGTTTCGTGGCCAGACGCCGGGCGCTCCGTGCTCTCCGTGTTTTCCGTGGCCAGTCGGGACCATGCGCTCCGCTCACCAAGAACAACCTGCTGGGACTCCATGCCCCCACCGGCAGAGGGTGTTAGGCTCTCAATGGTCCAGAATTGAACGCGGAGCGCCCGACAACCAAACCAAACACAGAGTGAGGGTGCCCAACTTCAGGCCGTCTCGCCGGCACCCGTCTCGCGCAAGTAATCCAGCACGACATCGCGGTATTCCTGTCCCTTTGCCGCCAAGACCCTCTTTGCCAGCGGCTCCCAGTGCGTGCCGGCCTCGCGCTGCTCCGGGTTGAACGAGCGCTCGCCCTCCGATTGCAGGCCGACCGCGCGCAGGAACGCGTACAGGTGGGCCGGGTGGGGGCTTGCGGAGACCTGCTTGCGGACCTCCTGCAGCAGGCGCGCGCGGTCCAGCGTGCGGGCCTGCCGCGCGAAGCTGTCGATCCACTGCCCCAACGGCCCCAGCCCAGGGACGTCGGGGAGGTCGCGCGTGAGGGTGCGGCGTGCCGCCTCCTCGTGCGCGAGCCGGATGAGCGTGCGTGCCTCGACCCCGGCGTGGGCTGCAACGAAGCGGGCCGCGTCGTCGGGAAGCAGCGTGGCGACGGCGTCCGTGAGGCGTTCGCGGTGGTGCGCCAGGACATCGGCCACCGCGGGGTTCTCGCCCACGTGGCCCGCCTTCGTCATGGCGCGCACGGCATCCCGCTCCCAGGCCTCGAGGTGGAGCGCATCGAGGAAGGCGTCCTGGTCGGCGCCGAAATCGCTGCTGCCCAACACGAATCGCTGCTGTCCCTCGGATGTCGCCTTGGTGCGCCACTCCCTGAGGACGCGGTCCAGCACGGATTCCTCGTCGAGCGTGCCCCCCCGGTACGCGTCCTGCACCGGCTCGGGGACCGGCAGGCTGCCGCCGGCGGCGAGGCGGACGGAGAGCTCGACGGGCCGGCCTGGCTGGTCGCCGCACAGGGCGCGGCGAAGCACGTGGCCGTGCAGGTGGCCGGCCCGGCGGGCGCAGGGGCCGCAGCAGACGAGGGCGGGGCCGTCGCGGAAGCCGAGGGCAAGCCGCGCACGGTCGGCGTGCGGGCAGCGCGCGCCCGAGGCGTCGGTCTCGAGCTGGAGGCCGGTGCGCACGGCAAGGTCGCGGAACCACTGCTCTGGCGGCGCCGGGCGGGTGCCGGTGCACCACAGCTCCGAGCCGGCGAAGAGGCAGAGGCCGGCCTTGGTGGCGATGGGGCCGTACGCCAGCATCAGGGCCAGCGGGTCGTCGTGGTTCTGCACACCCAGGTTCACGAGCCGGACGGTGCGGGTGCCGCGCTGGAGGTAGAAGCGGCGGTTGCCGTCCACCTTGGCATCCAGCAGGCGCGGGGCGGCGTCCTGGCCGGCCAGCTCGAAGACGGTGCGCAGCGCCCCCAGGATGCCCCTGTCGAAGCGGGCCGTGAAGGGTGCCGAGCCCTTCGCGCGGGCGCGCTCCAGGCTGTGGCGCAGGCGCGTGATGCCGGGCGGCTCGGGTCCGATGCACACAGGCAGGAGGGCGGCGGGGTCCCCCGCCACCAGGCGCTGCCGCGCCAGGAAGCTGGCCTGCAGAGAGTCCGTGGCGGTGCGGATGGAGGAGCGGCCGCGCGCCATCAGGACCGCATGCCGGGCAGGTCGGGGCCGGGGCCGTGCCGGGCAAGCACGAGGAAAGGCCCGATGAGCACGTACAGGACCATGAAGCCCAGCATGAACCAGGCGACGATGCGCTGCAGCTCGGCGTTCGGGAAGGTCACGAGGACCGACAGCAGGATGACGACGCTGGCCACGGCGCCCCAGCCGCGCACCTTCGGGAAGCGGATGCGCGACACCATGAGGACGCCGATGTAGACCGCAGCGATGAGGAGGATCCAGGCAGGCGCCTTCACCAGGACGAGCGACAGCAGGGTGACCGCGGCGGCGGGGCTCGGGATGCCGGAGAAGTACTGCCGCGTCTTGCCGTCGTCCCGGAGGGCCTCGAAGCGGGCGAGGCGCAGGAGCCCGCAGACCATGTAGAAGGCCATGGGCAGCACGATGAGGCCGATGCCGTACCAGTGGTTGCCAAGCTCGGTGCTGGTGTAGATGGAGAGGAACGCGACGACGGCGCTCGTGGTCACGAAGGTGACGGCGTCCGCCAGGGTGTCGAGCACGCCCCCGAGGGGGCCGTTGCCCTTGCCGAGGCGGGCGACGGCGCCGTCGACCCCGTCCATGATGACGCCCACGAGGACCAGCTCGATGGCGAGGTGGATGCCGTTGGCGGCGGTGTCGAGGCCCGCCAGGCGGCTTGCCGCGACGAGGGCGCCGAGGCCCATGAGGGCGTTGATGAGGGTGAACATGTCCGCGAGGCGCAGGTCGCGGTTGATGCGGTCGAGGCCGTCCCACTCGTCGCGCAGGGCGGCGTGGAGATAGGCGCGCACGCGCCCCGCGGGGGAGGCTTGCGGGGCAGGTTCGCCCGGCAGCGCCAGCCGGCTCAGCGCTTGACCCCCGTGAGGGTCCCGATGGAGGTGGAGCCGGCGTAGACCTGGTCGCCCAGCTTCGCGCACCACCGGACGGAGCCGGGCGGCACCAGGAGGTCGCAGCGGCTGCCTAGGCGGATGAGGCCGAACCGGACGCCCTTGACCGCGGGCTCGCCTCCGGAGATGTAGGGGACGATGCGGCGCGCGACGGTGCCCGCGATCTGGATGACCTTGACGGGGCCCAGCTCAGGGGTGTCGAGGAGGGTCTCGACGCGCTCGTTGAGGTGGGAGTCCTTGTTGAAGGCGGGGATGTGTCCGCCGGCAAGGTGCGTGACGGAGAGCACGGTGCCGTCCATGGGGAAGCGGTTCACGTGCACGTCCTTGGGGGACATGAAGATGGAGAAGCGGTCGCAGGAGCCGAGGTCGCGGTCGGTGACGGTGTCGATGCGGACCACCTTGCCGTCGGCGGGGCTTGCGATGCCGGGGGCGGCGGTCCGTTCGGGGTCGCGGAAGAAGACGAGGAAGAAGACGAAGACGAGGAGAGGCACGAGGGCGAGCCACATCAGCCAGTCCGCATCGTAGCGGCGCCCTACGGCCCACAGCAGGACGGCGAGGAGGGGCGGCGTGAGCAGCCACAGGAGGCTTCCTCGCGCGTAGCGGGGCACGGGGTCGGCCACGGAAGCCGGGTTCTTAAGCCACAAGGGGACGCGTCGAGGCGGGCTGGGGGTTACGCGCCCCACCGAACCACAGATTTCACAGGGTACGGTTCCTGTGCGATAGCTTCGGTGCCTCCGAACCACAGATTTCACAGATTTCACAGAACGCGGTGTAGCTTTCATCCATCGGTCGCCACGAAGCGAGAAATTCAGGCCAAAACACGCCTGTGGCGCCGACGCCGTCGTCCAGCACAACATGTTGGTATCGTTGGCGATGGAATGGGGCGCGCGAAGCGCGCCCTTCGAAACAAGGCGCTTGCAGGCAAAGAGGTGGCCCTACGCTGGGGGCGCTGGGGGGGCAGGAGGCGGAGGAACTGGTGCTGGCCTCTCCAAGGCTTCCGGGCGGCGGCGGCCGAGGCGGAGGGTACGCTCGACGGGGCCGTCGCGATGGGGAAGGTCGAGGACCCCCACCAGGGCGGCGAGGAACTCGGGGAACCAGGCGAAGCACGCGAAGGCGATGCCGATCATCGCGATCAGGGAGCCGCCCTTGCCGATGGCGTCGTGGATGGTCCAGAAGCTCATGACGCCCTCGCCGTAGAACCAGATGATGCCCGTGTTGCGCAGCAGGTTCAGGAGGTACACCACGATGGCCACGATGACGGAGGCCCAGAGTTTCTTGCGCCAGGGGGCGCTGGTCCCCATGAAGAGGCCGACGAAGAGCATGAGGGACTGGAGCGCCGTGCAGGCGAGGATGATGGAGACGGGGATGATGGTGGCGTTGCCGCCCACGGGGTCGAAGTGGAGGACCTGCCCCCAGAAGCCGTGGACCTCGGGGACCGTGTTGAGGTGGCTGGGGTACCAGAACTGCGTGATGTTGTCCTGGCCCAGGCCGGGGGCATCGTTGGCCACACTGGAGAGGTCCACCTTGTAGACGAGGCCCTTGGCGCGGCCCTGCCCGAAGAGGTCCAGCATCCAGTACGTCTGGTCGGAGACCTTGAGGATGAGCCAGGTGCGCAGCGGCTCCAGCTTGTCGATGAGGAAGTAGGAGCCCGCGGCCACGAACGTGGAGACGTTGAGGAAGCGCACGGTGCGGTTCTCCACGGCGCGCACCTCGTTGAGCCATTGGTGGTAGGCAAGGTACGTGAAGAAGTACGTCCCGACGAGGGCGAAGAACATGTTGACGTAGTCGCCGTTCTCCTCGACGAAGAGGTCCTGCGCCGTGAGCGCCCAGTAGGACGCGAACAGGAGCCAGCCCGCCATCGTGAGGCGGCGCGCCCATGGCTTGGCGATGAAGCCGAAGCCCAGCAGGCCCAGCCCGCCGAAGAGGGGCACCTCCGTCCAGCCCTCCCACGAGGCGGTCCCGCGGGGGGACAGGATGGGGCTGTACCGGCTGGCCAGCGCGAGGCCGACCACCACCAGCGCCGTCGCCAGGCCGAGCCAGAAGAGGGTGACGCGGCCGGGCGACAGCCGCAGCTCGCGGGCCGTTGAGACCTCGTCCGCGTAGGGGTGCCGGCGCGGCGCCCGTTTCCTGCGGCCCGCTTCCCCGGCGCCGGGCACCGTGGGCGCGGCGGCCGGGATGGGGGTCGCTTCAGGCGTGGACGTGGGGTCCGCGCCAGGATTCTCCATGCTCTTCTGACTTGACCCACGCCCATCAAGGTTGTGGTCAGAGGACTCTCCGCCGCCCTGCCGAGCAGGGATGCCGGGGAGGACCGCACCCAGGGGTCCCCGGAATCCCCGAAATCCCTGTCCGGGTCGGCTAGGCGTAGAGGGCCGACGGCGCGATGCCGTGCCCCGTGTGCAATTCGCCCTTCTCGTACTTCTTGACGGCCGCGAGGAAATCGCCCTGCGCGATCGATTCGTGCTCCAGGCGGATGGCGCGCATGCCCGCCTCCGTGCAGATGGCCTGGATGTCGGCCCCGGAGACCGCCTTGAGGCGGGAGGTGAGCGTCGCGAAGTCGACGTCCGGGGCCAGCGTCATGCCGGAGGTGTGGATCTTGAAGATGGCCTGCACCGCCTCCGGGGTCGGCAGGGGGACGTCGATGATGCGGTCGAAGCGGCCGGGCCGCAGCAGGGCAGGGTCCAGGATGTCGCTGCGGTTGGTGGCGGCCACGATGCGGACGTCGCCCCTGGGCTCGAAACCGTCGAGCTCGGCCAGGAGCTGCATGAGGGTGCGCTCGACCTCGCGGTTGGAGGAGGTGCCGTCGTCGGTGCGCTTGGCGCCCACGGCGTCGATCTCGTCGATGAAGATGATGCTGGGCGCCTTCTCGCGCGCCATCTGGAAGACCTCGTGCACCTTCTTGCTGCCCTCGCCGATGAACTTCTGCACCAGCTCGCTTGCGACGAGGCGGATGAAGGTGGCGTTGGTGGCGTTGGCCACGGCCTTGGCCAGCATGGTCTTCCCGGTGCCGGGCAGGCCACGCAGGAGGACGCCCTTGGGTGGCGTGACCCCGAGCTTCTTGAACAGCTCCGGGCGCGTGAGGGGATACTCGACGGTCTCGCGCAGCTCCGTGATGCACTTCTCGAGGCCACCGATCTGGGCGTAGGTGACATCCGGCTTCTTCACGACCTCGGTGGCTGTCACCAGGGGATCGCGGCTGGAGGGAAGGATGCCGACCACGGTGAGGTTCGACTGGCTCAGGGACACCCGCGTGCCTGGGGTCAGCCTGGCGCGGTCGACGAAGTCCGCCACGGGGACGACGAAGTTGGGGCCGGTGGACGACTTGATGACGACGCGGCCGTCGACCAGGACGTCGAGGACGGAGCCGACGATGAGGGGAGGGTGCTTGACCTTCTCCATCTCGATGGTGAGGCGCTGGATCTCCTTCGTGAGCGTCCGGACCTCCTCGCGCAGGTGCTTGACCTCGGTGGCGTTGCGGCGCTTCTCGTCGCGCAGCTCCGCGTTGCGGGACTCGAGGTCGGCCAGCTTGCCCGCGGCGGTGCGGGGCTTGCGCTCGTCCTGCTCGGCGACTGGGACCTCGGCGGGGGGCTCGCTCACAGGGTCTCCGGCAGGACCATTCATATGTTGCGGGCCTTTAGGGCTTGTCGTGTGCCCCTTCTGTGCAAGCCCCCCTGCGGATGACGCCCCCGACGGGAGGGAACGGCATGCCTGAGTGCGAGATGTGCGGCAAGTCCGTGGGCACCCGCCGTTATATGGTCGAGGGCACCGTGATGAACCTCGGCCTGGAGTGCTCCAAGTACGGGACCCCGATGGATTCCCCCGCCCCCGCCGGAACGCAGGCCGCCATGCAGCAGGGCCTGCAGCGGCGCGAGCAACGCATGACCAGCCGCAACGTCTTCGACGCCCAGACGGCCGAGATCCTGGTCGCCGACTACGGCCCGCGCATCCACAAGGCCCGCGAGGCCAGGGGCTGGAGCCACGAGCAGCTGGGCAACAAGGTCTCGGCGCGCGTTCCCGAGCTGAAGCACATCGAGTCCGGCAAGCTGCGCCCCGGGGACGACCTCGTCAAGAAGCTCGAGAAGGAGCTGGGCATCGCACTCCTCGAGAAGGTCGAGGGCCCGCCCCCCGCGGTCTCCGGCACGAAGAAGGCCGCCAGCGGCGCCGGCCTCACCATCGGCGACATCCTCAAGGACGCGCTGGACAAGAAGAAGCGGTGAGCCGTGCCGGCGGTCGACTCCCCGGAGCGGTTCAAGGACTGGCTGAAGGCGGGCCAGGTCGGCGCCGAGGCGCTGGCGCACGGCCGCACCCTGTGCGTGCCCGGCGCCCGCGTCGTGGACGTCGTGACCGCCGTGGAGCAGCGCATCCGGGACGCCGGCCTGGGCCAGGCCTTCCCCTGCACGCTGAGCCTCAACCACGTCGCCGCGCACTGGACGCCCACGCACGACGACCCCACCGTGCTCAAGGAAGGCGACCTGGCCAAGCTCGACTGCGGCGCCGAGCTCAACGGTGCGCTCTCCGACAACGCGTGCACCATCGAGGTCGGCGCCAACGGCAAGGGCCGGCACCAGCGCCTCATCGAGGCCAGCGAGGCGTGCCTGCAGGAAGCCATCAGCATCCTCGGCCCGAACTGCGACCTCGGCACCGTCGGCACCGCCATCGAGATGACCGCCAAGGAATTCGGCTTCAAGGCCATCCAGAACCTCACCGGCCACAGCCTGGAGCCCTACAACCTGCACGCCGGCCTCACCGTCCCCAACGTGACCATGAAGATCGGGCGCCGCCCCCGCATCGGCGACGTCCTGGCCTGCGAGCCCTTCGTGACGGAGGGGGTGGCGGGGCGGGTCGAGAACTCGGGCCCCGGCAACATCTACCACTACCAGCACGGGCGTCCGCTGCGGCTGCCCACCATGAAGAAGCTCCTTTCCGCCGTGGAGAAGCGGCACCCCAGGCTCCCCTTCGCGGAGCGGTGGCTCACGGACGCCATCGAGCCCAACAAGCTGGGCTTCAACCTCGGCCAGCTGCAGAAGGAGGCCCTCCTGAAGCACTACCCCGCCCTCTCGGAGGCCTCCGGCGGCATGGTGGCGCAGAGCGAGGCCACGATGGTGATCACCGAGGACGGCTGCGTCGTCACCACGAAGGCCTCCTGAGCGCCCCTGCGCGACGCAAAAGGTCATAGGCACGAGAGACGGTGGGGTCCCGCCCCAAGGGGATTGGTCGGTACATGGGTGAAGAATTCGACGACGCGGACGACGGTGGGGAGGAGCTCTTCAACGAGGACCCGGACGACAACGCGACGACGCTGCGCCCCGGCGTGAAGAAGCACGTCTGCCCGAAGGACAACATCAGCCTCGAGTACCGCGTCGAGGGGCGTTTCGTCATCCGCTTCTGCAAGAAGTGCGGCTACGAGGAAGAGGACTGAGGGCGGCCGCGGCCCCCTAGGCCAAAGCGTGTTGCGCACTGACGTCCGTCGCTCCTGCTTTCGGTTCTGGACTGTCGTGCGCTCCGCGTTCAGTTCTGGATCATTCCAGCCTAACACCCCTGTGGTGGCGTCGGCGGCGCGCTGAAGAAAGACTGTTCCTTGACGCTCGGAGCGCAAGGCCCGTGCCTTCTGATCGGTGTTCGGCGGGCGCGCTTCGCACGCCCCAGTTCCATCGCTCACCATTCCAACATGCCGTGCTCGCCGGAGGCGTCGCCGTCACAAGCGTGTCGTCCGGGTTGGCGGTTACGACAGACCGATGGCTCGACCACGCCGAGGGCATTTGGACGGCTGCATCCAAGATCGGGGTCCAACATCAGAAGGGACGAACATCCTCCCCATCTGTTGCCATCAGGTTCAGGGGTGCCGAGGCTGGAGGAGGCAACCTGCTCTGTGGTCTCTGCGTCCGCTGCGGCTGGGAGCAGGCCCCCGCTACCCGACCGGGATCTTGACGCCAGTGTTGCCTTTCCCCGTCTTCGCGACCGTCACATCCAGGATGCCGTTGGTGTACGTCGCCTTCGTCGTCGACGGGTCCACCTTGGCGGGGAGCTTCACGCGCTTGTGGTACTTGCGGCGCTCGTTGTCCACCGAGATCTCGAGCTCGAGCTCCGTCATGTTGAGGTCGATGTCCTCGCGCGAGACGCCGGGCAGCTCCATCGTGATGGCGATCTTGCCCCCTTCCTCGATGACGTCCGTCAGGGGCTCGCGCTCGTCGCTGATGATCGCGGGCATGCCGCCGCCGGGAACGGGCGGTTTGGCGCTGGGCTTGTTGCCGAACGTGTTGAAGCTTGGCTTGCCGTCGGGCCCCACCTTCACGCTGAAGCCGCTCACGAAGCTCTTCGAGGGGTCCTTGCCGAACTCCTTGAGGGCCTCCTGCATGTTGCGCTGCATCTCGTCGACCAGCTTGCGGAACTCGGAGGCGTCCATGCCCATGGAGCGCAGCCACGCGTCCATGTTCGAGAAGGGGTCCGAGCCGCCGAACGGGGAGTTGGGCCCGAAGGGGTTGCCGCCCGGGAAGCCGGCCCACGGGTCGGGCGGGCTCTTGGGGTTGCTCATGCTCCGAAATTGTCAGCACTTCTACAAATAATTTGACCCGGTCAAGGACGGCCTCCAGAAGCCCCCGCGCAACAGAGGGGATGACGGGAACGGTTATCATGCCCCTGGGGGGTCGTGCCGCAATGATGGTCCAGCCCGGCGCACGCCTTGTGTGCGTCGCCCTCCTCGTGGTCCTGTGCGCCTCCCTCGTCGCGGGGGCCGTCTCCGTGCCCCTGGACCTTCCAGAGGACACCCAGGGCGTCCCCGCCGACCTGCCCGTCCTCCCCGTGGAGACCCCGTCCCTTGACGGGCACGTCCACAGCCATGGCCACGCCCACGCGGCGGAGTTGGCCCTGGCCCCCCGCCCGGCCTTCGACCAGGCCGCCCCGGGCGCCGCGCCGCCGCTGCAGTTCCGGTGCCCGAACGCCCCCAATGGGGTGCCGCTGTCCCGCCCGAACACGGACGAGCTGGGCGACAAGACCACGTACGGGTGCCCGTTCCGCGTCTACGACTCCTCGGGAGGCGCCCCTTGCGCACCCCCCTGCCCGTCCGGCCAGAACCAGGGCGGCTACCCCCTTGGCAACCCGCAGATCGCCGTGAACCCCGGCAACGCGGCCGAGGTCGCCTTCACCGCGCTGCATGACCAGCCCGCCCCCAACGGCCCGACGCCACGCTCCCGCGGCGGGCTCACGCACACCACCTTCACGTCCGCCGACCAGGGCCTCAATTGGGAGGACCAGCCCACCCAGTACGGCGGCACCTCCGGCGACGGCGTGGCGTACCTCGGCGAGTCGTCCGCCATCGCCATGGACCCCGAGGGCAACATCTACCTCGCCTACCTGTGGGTGCTGCCCAACGGCAACACGACCACGGGCTACGGCGGCGCCATCGGGCTGTTCAAGGCCGGCACCACGCATGACCGCGGCACCGTCTCCGCCGCCTACAGCAGCCAGAAGAGCATCCAGAGCCGCTCCAGCCACAACATCATCCCCAGCGTCGGCATCACGTACGTTGCCCCGTTCCAGCCCCCCGCCAACATCACGGTGGAGCAGAACGGCACGCTCGTTCCCGCCACGGACGACGAGGTCGGCGCGGAGGCGGTCGTCGTCAACCACACCCGCGAGCGCGTCGTAGCGATGTGGTTCGAGAAGGCCGTCGACTACCGCAACTCCACCACCGGCATGCCCGGTTGGATCGATGCCGCCATCACCGACACCTCGAGCCGGAACACGTGGTCCCGCCTGGACAGGTCGCAGCTCATCGGCCCCTGCCGCGACGCCAGCAACCCCGTCGCCTGGAACGGCCTCGTCTACGTCGCCTGCCAGGTCGACCGCGGCTACACGGCGCGCACCCGCGCCCGCATCGGCGACATCGACATCTGGGCGCTGGACCCCATGACGCACAACACGACCCTCGTGTCGACCACGGGGCTGCGCGGCGGCCACCCGATGCTGGCGGCCACCCCCGACGGCTACATGGCCCTCGTCTCCGTCACCAAGCGCGGCGACCATTCCCTGGATGCCATGACCGCGTACAGCTGGTACGGCATCGGCTGGCACGGAACCGGCAACATCGGCCCCGAGCTGCACCACATGGGCGGCGACATCGCCCTGCAGGACGCCTCCATCAACGCCATCGCCGTGAGCGAGCGCGAGAAGACCGTCGCCATCGTCTACATGGAGTGGGCGCAGGACGCCGGACCCATCCCGGCCCAGCCCTCCCCCACCGCACCCGACCCCGCAAACCCGCAGGCGCCGACCCCGGTGCTGACGGACTTCCGCAAGTTCGTCGTCACCGGCAACGAGTGCGGCTTCTTCACGGGCGCAAGCCAGATGCAGATGGGCACCAGCGTGGACCCGACCAACATGGACGCGTACATGAAGAGCCCCAGCATCTACGACGACTTCCAGGACGGCCTCGTCGCGTACCAGGAGCCCAACGGCGAGGACCTGTTCTACTTCGCCATCAACGACTACGGCGCCATGCAGTACGGGGCCGTCATCGCGGCGGCAAACGGGGTCTACTGCCCCCTGCCCCCGCCGCTGTTCGGCGCCGCGCCCGCCGCCATCCCGCAAGCGCTCACCATCACCTCGGCCGCCAGCATCGCCGTGGGGGCCACCGTGGGGGTCGCCGCCGTGGCCATGGTCGGCTACATCCTCACCGTCAAGCGCCGCGTGGCGCACTTCGCCGTCGCCGAGGACAAGTGACATGGCCATGAAACGCAGCGCCGCCCGCAAGGCGGACAAGGAGACCCTGGGGACCAGCACCCTGCACCACGCGGACCCGCACGCATGGGTCGTCGAGGAGGGCCTCGAGGACACCGGCAAGCTGGAGCTGCCGCAGTTGCTGATCGACGAGGTCATCGGCCAGGAGGAGGCCGTCGAGGTCGCCAAGAAGGCCGCCCGGCAGCGCCGCCACCTGCTGCTGCTGGGGGACCCCGGCACGGGCAAGTCGATGATCGCGAAGGCCATGGCGCAGCTGCTGCCGCCCAGCGAGCTCGAGGACGTGCTGTGCCTGCCGAACCTCAAGGACCAGAACGTCCCGCACGTGAAGGTGCTGCCGGGCTCGAAGGGACGCGAGATCGCCCTTGGGCAGCAGAACCGCGCCAAGCGCCTCACCCGCGTCTTCCGCGCCTTCGAGTGGCTCACCGCCCTCACGCTGATCGCTGCCGGCGGCCTCGCGCTCTACCTCATGGGCTCGGGCGGCATCATGATCGCCCTCATCGCGCTCATGGTGGCGCTGATCTTCCTCTTCGGCGTGCGCAACCTCGGCTCCAAGCCCGCCAAGATGGTGCCGAACCTCCTCATCGAGCGGCCCGCCGGCGTTTCGCCTGCCCCGTACGTGGACGCCACGGGCGCCCACGCCGGCGCGCTGCTGGGGGACGTCCGCCACGACCCCTTCCAGTCGGGCGGCCTCGAGACCCCGACACACCTGCGGGTCGAGCCTGGCGCCATCCACCGCGCCCACAAGGGTCTCCTGTTCATCGACGAGATCAACGTGCTGCGGCTCGACTCGCAGCAGGCCCTTCTGACGGCCATGCAGGAGCACAAGTACTCCATCACCGGCCAGTCCGAGCGCTCCTCGGGCGCCCAGGCCAAGACCGAGCCCATCCCGTGCGACTTCATCCTGGTCGCGGCCGGCAACATGGACGTCATCGCCCCCAGCGACAACCGCTACACCGGCCTCCACCCTGCGCTGCGGTCGCGCATCCGCGGCTACGGCTACGAGGTCTACGTGCGCTCCGTCATGGAGGACACCGACGAGAACCGCCGCAAGCTGGTCCGCTTCGTCGCCCAGGAAGTGCGCCGCGACGGCCGCATCCCCCACTTCGACGCCCCGGCCGTGGCGGAGGTCCTGCGCGAGGCGCAGCGCCGCAGCGGCCACTCCGGCAAGCTGACCCTCCGCCTGCGTGAGCTCGGAGGCCTCGTCCGCACCGCCGGCGACATCGCCCGCGACCGCGACGCCAACCTCGTCTCCGTCGAGGACGTCCTTGCCGCCAAGCGCATGAGCATGAGCCTGGAGTACCAGGTCACCCGGCGCGGCATCGAGGTCACCACTGCCAAGGAGGCCCTCACCGTGGGCGGCGAGAAGGTCGGCACCGCCGTCGGCTGCGCCTTCATGGGCACCGGCGAGACCGGCGAGCCCGCCGGCATCGTCGTCCCGGTCGAGGCGGACGCCACGCTCAGCAGCGACCGCCAGAAGGGCACCCTGTTCCTGGGCGGCGGCCTCGAGCGCGACCCCACCGTAGCCGACACCGTGGGCGCCCTCCTCAAGCGGCTGGGCGGCAACGACATGGCGGGCATCGACATCCACGCGCAGGCGCTGCTGCAGCAGCCGGGCGCCGACGTGCAGGCCCTAGGGGCCGCGGCTGCCGTGGCCTGCGTCAGTGCCCTCGAGGACCTGCCCGTCCGCCAGGACACGGTCATCCTCGGCGCCCTCGCGGTGACGGGGCGGCTGCGCTCCGTCGAGGGCATCACGCAGATGATCGAGGGCGCCTCCGACCTGGGGTACGCCCGCGCCGTCGTGCCGGACAGCAACCTCAACGACATCCTGCTGGAGCACCGCTACCGCGACCAGATCGAGGTCGTGCCCGTGCATGACCTCGCCCACGCGCTCGAGCATGCCCTGGCATGCAGCCCCACGCGCCTGCAGCAGGTGCAGAAGGCACTGACGCGCCGGCCCAGCGGCGAGACGCGGAAGGCGAGCGCGGCGCGTCACAAGTGACCCTGTTGCGACTCCCGACCGCGGAGGACGCAGAGAAAAAGAGTCCTTGCTGCCTGATCCAGCTTCGGCGCCCACCCAACCACAGATGGCACAGATAGAGGAGATGGGCGACGCCGTCGTGCGGCCCTACCTGTTGGGATTCCATGCGATGGAATGGGGCGCGGCGCAGCCGCGCCCGCCGAAACCGGTCGGAAGCTAGGGGGCGCGCGCTCCGCGCACCAAGGACAATCGTGCATCATCTGCGCGCCGCCGCCGTCGTCCAGGAGTGTTAAGCCGGTGTCGACCCGGAATTGAGCGCGGGGCGCCCGAACTTCGAGACGTGGGCCAGGGTGCTCGATGGCCAAGTCCAGATCCTTGCCACCCCGTGAAATCTGTGGTTCGGCGGGGGCGGAGAAGGACGCCTTTTCAAGGACCTCCGGCCTGCGCCCATGCAGTGCTCAAGCGCGTCCTGGTGGCCAACCGCTCCGAGATCGCCGTCCGCGTCATCCGCGCCTGCCGCGAGCTGGGCATCGGCGCCGTCGCGGTGCACTCCGAGGCCGACAGGGACGCCCTCCACGTGCGCATGGCAGACTCCGCCGTGCCGCTGGGCCCCACCCCCAGCCGCGAATCCTACCTCGTCCAGGAGAAGGTCGTCCAGGCCGCGCTCGACACCGGTTGCGACGCCGTCCACCCCGGCTACGGGTTCCTGTCCGAGAACCCCGACTTCGCCGACAAGGTCGCGAAGGCAGGCCTGGCCTTCGTAGGCCCCACCGCAGCCGCGATGCGCCGCATGGGGGACAAGACCAGCGCCCGGCGCGAGGCCGCCGCGGCAGGCGTCCCCACGGCGCCCGGTTCGGAGGCACTCAAGGACGCAGGCGACGCCCGCCGCGAAGCCAGGCGCATCGGGTACCCCGTCATGCTGAAGGCCGCCGCGGGCGGCGGCGGCATCGGCATGCGCATCGTGCGGTCCGAGGCGGAGATGGACGAACAGCTCCGCAGCGCCACCTCGCAGGCCCGCGCGGCCTTTGGGGTCCCGGACGTGTTCCTGGAGAAATTCATCGAGAGGCCCCGCCACATCGAGGTGCAGGTGCTGGGCGAC
The DNA here is from genome assembly GCA_035526765.1 of Thermoplasmatota archaeon. Lineage (GTDB taxonomy): Archaea > Thermoplasmatota > E2 > JACPAO01 > JAHFTW01 > JAHFTW01. The sequence continues at coordinate 14,431 of DATLBS010000015.1, forward strand.
GCGCACGGCCACGTCATCCACCTGGGGGAGCGCGAGTGCAGCATCCAGCGCCGCCACCAGAAACTCGTCGAGGAGGCGCCCAGCCCGGCACTGTCCCCCGCGCAACGCGCCGAGATCGGGGCGAAGGCCGTGTCCCTGGCCAAGCGCGTCGGCTACTCGAACGCCGGCACCATGGAGTTCCTGTACCAGGACGGCAGGTTCTACTTCAACGAGATGAACACGCGCCTGCAGGTCGAGCACCCCGTCACGGAACTCGTCACTGGCATCGACCTCGTCCAGTGGCAGCTGCGCATCGCAGGCGGAGAGAGACTGACGCTCAGGCAGGAGGAAGTCCAGGCACGCGGCCACGCCTTCGAGGCCCGCATCAACGCCGAGGACCCCGCCCATGGCTTCGCGCCAAGCCCTGGCCCCGTCGAGCGCCTCATCCTCCCCGCGGGCCCCGGCATCCGCGTCGATTCCGGCCTGCGCGAGGGCTGGACCGTCCCGAGCGCGTACGACTCCATGGTCCTCAAGCTCCTCGTGCACGCCGGCGACCGCCCGCAGGCGTGCGACCGCATGCTCCGGGCCCTCGACGAGCTGCACATCCAGGGCTTCGCGTCGAACAAGGCGTTCCACCAGGCCCTCTTCGCGCACCCCGCCTTCCGCGCCGGCGACCTCTCCACCCGCTTCCTCGAGGAGCACCCGCTGCAGGACAACCTGCAACAGGCCGCCGAGGCGCAGGCGCGCTCCAGCCACCTGCGCGCGGCGGCCACCCTGGCCGCCCTCGATGCCATGCCAGGCGGCCTCTCGGTGCTGGCGCGTTCCTCGCGCATCCCGAGCATCGTCGCGGCGGGCGCCCGGCGCGACCGGAGGCCTGAATGACGCAGGTCCGCATCGCGCTCGGCGGGGAGCCCTTGCAGGCGACCGTGCAGCGCAAGGGCGACCGCGTGCTGGTGGAACTGGAAGGCCAGACGTTCTCTTTCCAGGTCACGGGCGAGGGCGCGCGTCGCCGCGTCACGGGCGAAGGCGGCTCCTGGGACGTGGAACGGCGCGGCTTGGCTGTCCGCGTGGACGGCGAGGAAGCCGGGCTGCGCGTCCTCGACGTTGCCGCCACGGTGGGAGCAGCTGCGGCAGGCGGGGCGGCCACCCGCATCCGGCCGCCGATGACCGGGCGACTCGAGTCCCTGCGCGTTGCCGTGGGCCAAGCCGTGCAGAAGGGCGACGTCCTCTTCGTGCTGGAGGCGATGAAGATGCTCAACGAGGTGCGGGCGCCCATGGCGGGCACGGTCACGGCGATCCATGCGCAGCCGGGGGCCGCCGTGGAGACCGGGCAGGCCATCCTCGACCTTGGGCCGCCAGCCTGAGAAGGCCCAAATGGGCGGGCGGGATGCCTCTGGCATGAAGCACTCCCCCGCCGCGACCTCTGCCGCGGCCACCGCCACGCCGGGCCGCGAGGACCAGTTGCTGGCCGCGATCGCGCGACTGCAGAGGGGAGGGCCCGAGAAGTACCGCGAGAAGCTGGCCGAGGATGGCAAGCTGTTCGTGCGCGACCGGTTGGCACTGTATTTCCCGGACGGCCTCTCGTACGAGGACGGACTGTTCGCCAACAACCAGAAGGCCGCCGAGGGCCTCGCCGCGGACGGCATGGTGACGGGCGCGGGGGACCTGGACGGCCGCACCGTCTTCGTCATCGCCAACGACTACACGGTCAAGGCGGGGAGCATGGCGGAGCGGGGGGTCGAGAAGTTCATCCGCGTCCAGGAGCGGGCGATGCGGGCGCAGAAGCCCGTCCTGTACCTCATCGACTCGTCGGGCGCGCGCATCACCGACCAGGCCGGCTTCTTCGCCAACAACCGGGGCATCGGGAAATACTTCTACAACCACAGCCTCCTGTCCGGAAAGGTGCCGCAGGTGTCGGTGCTGTACGGTCCCTGCGTCGCGGGGGCGGCCTACACACCCGTGTTCTGCGACTTCAGCATCATGGTGCGAGGCATGAGCGCCCTGTGCATCGCAAGCCCCCGGATGGTCGAGATGGTCACGGGCGAGAAGGTCACGATGCAGGAACTGGGCGGCGCCGACTTCCACATGGAGGTCTCAGGCTCCTGCCATGTCGTGGTCGACACCGAGGAGGAGGCGGCGGAGGCCGTCCAGCGGCTGCTGTCGTACCTCCCCGACAACTGCGACCACGCCCCGGCCCGCTACGAGGCCAGGGAGCCCTCCCGCCCCACCTCCGACCTGGACCGCATCGTGCCCGCCGACCCCAACAAGGCCTTCGACATGCACGAGGCCATCGACGCCCTCGTGGATGCTGGCTCCTGGTTCGAGACCAAGGCAGGGCACGCCGCGGAGCTCCTGACCGGCTTTGCCCGCGTCGGCGGCCGCGTGGTCGGCATCGTGGCCAACAACACGGCGGTCCGCGCCGGCGCCATCTTCCCCCAGAGCGCCGACAAGGCCGCCGAGTTCATCACGGCGTGCGACGCGTTCAACGTCCCACTGCTGTTCCTGGCGGACACGCCCGGCTTCATGGTCGGCAGCGAGGTGGAGGCTGCCGGGATCCTCAAGCGTGGCAAGAAGTTCATCTACGCGACCTCCACGGCCACCGTCCCCAAGCTCTGCATCGTCGTCCGCAAGGCCTATGGCGCGGGCATCTATGCCATGTGCGGCCCCGCCTTCGAGCCCGACGCCACCTTGGCGCTGCCCGGTGCCGAGATCGCCGTGATGGGGGCCGAGGCCGCCATCAATGCCGTCTACGCCAACCACATCGCCAAGATCCCGAACGCCCGGGAGCGCGCCGCGTTCATCGAGCAGAAGCGGGAGGAATACCGCCGCGACATCGACATCCATGTGGTGGCCGACGACCTCATCGTGGACCACATCGTGCCGCCCAGCCAGCTGCGCCGCGAGGTCCTGGCGCGCCTTGCCGCCTATTCGGACAAGCACCACCCCTTGCCCCGCAAGGCGCACGGCACCGTGATCTAGCAGGGACGGCCCTGGTGTTCCCCGGACGCCTTCCGGGCGGCGGCCTGTCTATATCCCCTGGGGGCGATGAGGCCGCATGGGGCCCCGTGACCCGGCCAGCGAGGATGCCGCCCGCATCCTCGTCGTCGACGACGAACCCGACATCCTGTACCTGGTCTCGAGCTTCGTCCGTGACGCCTTCCCCGAGGCGCAGGTCCTCACTGCCCGGACCGCCACGGAAGGCTTCACCGTCCTGGAGTCCGGCCCCGTGCATGCCATCGTGAGCGACTACCGCATGCCCAGCATGGACGGCATCGAGTTCCTGGGCCATGCCGGCCGGCGCTTCCCCGCCTCGCGGCGGATCCTCATGACGGCCTTCACCGACCTTGACCTCGGCGCCCGGGCGCTCCACTCGGGAGTGGACGCGTTCATCGAGAAGTCGGGGGACCCGCAGGACCTCGTGACCGCGCTCGATGCCGCCTTGGCGCGAAGCCCTCCCGCGTGACGGCGCCTACTTCTTCTTGGGCGTCGCCTTGCGACCGGAGTCCGGCTGCTCGGGGATGTCGCGCTTGAGCGGCGTCGTCCAGACGGATTCGTGCTCCATCTTGACCTCGAACTCGGACTGGCCGGGGTTGTGCGCGAAGCTGCGCTCGCGGGTCTCGCGGTCGTGCTTGGTGTCGTAAGCCTCGTCGTCGGCGGCGCTGCGCATCTTGGGGAGCTCCTTGCGCTCCCACGCCAGCTTGGCCTCGTAGGCCTCCGCGTCCGCGGGGCTCTTGAACTTCGGCAGCGGCTTGGCCTCGGCGTCCTTCTTGACGTTGTAGGTGGACTCCGAGATGCTGCTCATGCGGGGCAGCGGCTTGGCCTCGGCGTCCTTCTTGACATCGTAGGCGGCGTCGCTGGGGCTGCGAAGGCGTGGCAGGGGCTTGGCCTCGGCGTCCTTCTTGACGTCGTAGGCGGACTCGCCAGCCGCCTTGAACTTCGGCAGGGGCTTGGCCTCTGCGTCCTTCTTGACGTTGTACGTGGCCTCGGACAGGCTGTGCATCTTCGGCAGGGGCTTGGCCTCTGCGTCCTTGCGGACGTCGTACGTCGACTCGGACAGGCTGTGCATCTTCGGCAACGGCTTGGCCTCCGCGTCCTTGCGGACATCGTAGACCTCGGCGTCGGCCGGGCTCAGGATGCGGGGGGTCGCCCGGTGCTCCTTGTCGTGGCGCACGTCGGGCTTGATGGCGTCGGCGGGGGAGAGGAGGCGCGGCGCCTCGCGGTGCTCGCGGTCCTGGCGCACGTCGGGCTTGACGGCATCCGCGGGGTTGAGGATGCGGGGAGCGGCGCGGTGCTCCTTGTCCTGCCGCACGTCGGGCCGGATGGCGTCGGCGGGGGACAGGATGCGCGGCGCCTCACGGTGTTCGCGGTCCTGGCGCACGTCGGGCCGGATGGCGTCGGCGGGGGAGAGGATGCGGGGGGCCTCGCGGTGCTCGCGGTCCTGGCGCACGTCGGGGCGCATGGTATCGGCGGGCGACTGGATGCGGGGGGCCTCGCGGTGGTCGCGGTCCTGGCGGACATCGGGGCGCGTGTCCGCGGGGGAGTGGATGCGGCCGTGGCTGCGGGTCTCGCGGTCCTGGCGCACGTCGTGGCCCGCGTCGGCAGGGTTCTGCATGCGGGGCGAGTGGCGGGCCTCCTCGCGGTCCTGGCGCGCCTCCATCCTGCCGTCGGCGGGGTTCTGCATGCGGCCGGCGCCGCGGGTCTCCTCGCGGTCCTGGCGAGCTTCCATCTTGCCGTCGGCGGGGTTCTGCATGCGGCCGGCGCTGCGCGTCTCCTCGCGGTCCTGGCGCGCGTCGATGTCGGCGTCGGCGGGGTTGAGGATGCGCGGCATGGCGCCGGACTCGCGGGCGAGGCGGGCGACGAAGGAGTCGGTGTCCGCGGCGCTGCGCATCTTCGGCAGGGGCTTCGACTCCCCGTCTTGCCGGACGGCGGTGCGCTCGGCGTCGCCGGCGCTGTGCATCCGGGGCAGTGGCTTGGCCTCTGCGTCGCGGCGGACGTCCATGGGGCCCGCGTTCAGGTTGCCGAGGGGCGCGGCGGCGCCGCGGCCGCTGGTGTCATGGCGCGTCTCGGCGCGGCCTTTTGGGAGGGGCTGGGGGGCCGGCTTCGAGGCCTTGGCGGGCAGCTGGACGCCCTGCGAGGCGTCCACCAGCTCACGCACCTTCTCGTGGGCGCTGGAGGAGAGTTCCTTCGACTGGGCGTCGGCCTTCACGGCGAACTCGTCGGCGTCGGCGGGGGAGAGGATGCGCGGGGCCTCCTTCTCCTCCTTGTCGAGCTTCACGAGGAACTCGTCGTCGGCGGGGCTCTGGATCCTGAGGGGCTCCTTGGCCTCCGTGGCGTCCTTCTTGACCTCGAAGGCGCCGGCCGTGGACTTGCCGGTGCCCGACGGGACCGCGTGGCTGGGCTTGTTGACGTGGAACGACTGCTCGCCGAACTCCTGCGCGACGGGGCGGCTGGCCTTGGGGGCGCGGACGTCGGGCTCGTCGTCCTTCATCTGGGCGCCCGTCGGGGCCGGCTTGGCCTTCGGGGCACTGACCTCGAAGAGCTGGTCCACGGTGGACATCTCCTTCGGGCGGCTCGAGACCGGCTTCTGGACCTCGACGGCGCCCAGGTCGGTGAGCGCCGCGGCGGTCTTGCGGGCGGGCGTGTCGGCGCCGGCCACGGCGTCGCGCTCGATGGCGGCGGCCTGCATGGCGGCCAGGCGCTTGGCGGAGAGGCCCTGGGGGGCAGCAGGCTTGGGGGCCGGCTCCGGCTCGGGGGCCGGCGTGGAGGGGAGGGTGACGGACTTGCCGCCGGACTTCTTCTCCTCGGCCTCGACGGCGGCATCGATCTCGGCGAACAGCTCGTCGTCGGAGATCGTCTTCGTGTTGGCCTTCGGCGCGGGCGCGGAGCCGCCGCCGGTGCCGGTGCGGACGGCGCCGGTCTTCGGGTCGTACTCCTTGGAGCCGGCAGAGCCGGACTTGGCCTCGTTGAAGGAGCGGACCGACACGGCAGCGTCTTCTTCGTCCTTGACCTTGGAACTGAATGCGGCCATGCGGGCCGCCCGCGCCTTTGCGTCGGAGGGAGAGTTGCTCATGGGACCGCCTTCAGGATGAGAGGGATAGGATGGATCGGATCAGGGAAAGGGAGGGAAGAGGGGAGGGAGAGGATGGAGGAAAGGGGAAGGGGGGATTGGCGCCTCACTTCTGGTCTTCGATGACGATGGTCTTGCCCTTGCGCGCGGGGGCACTGGCCCCGTTGGCGCGGACCACGGCCGCGCCCGCGGGGGCGGGTGCGGCGCGGGCCTTGGGCGCGGGGCGCGTGCTGCGACCCGTGAACCAGCCGCCGACGCGCGCCCAGAAGCCCTGCTTCGGGCGGAACGCGGTCGGGTTGGCCTCCTTCTGCTTGCGGAAGGCGACCAGCGCGCGGGTCGCGTCGTCGGCCCACTCGCCGGGGATGGCGCCCTTCTTGTTGGGGCGCACCCCGGAGAGCTGCTTGACGGCGGAGTCCACGTGCTCGGCGTCGAGCTGGACGGTGCGGGCCTTGCCCAGGCCGCCCACCACGAAGCCGGTGCCCATGGAGTCGGCCACGTTGACGTGGAGGGTCTTGTCCCCCTTCGCCAGCGAGCCTTCGCCCCAGGAGACGCCGTACTTCTTCATGGCGTACTCGATGTCGCGCTCCACGACCCAGTCGGGGATCTCGTAGCCGGCGCCGTAGATGTCCTCCTCCTCGCCAGCCTCGCCCTGGACCACGGTGGTGCGGCCCAGGTAGAAGCCGACGATGCTGGAGATGTTGGCGGCGACCATCATCACGAAGCCGAACGCGAAGACCGCGACGTCCAGCGGCATGAAGTCCTGCAGCTTCGAGCCCTTCGACGCCACGTTGAAGTGGGTCGGGTAGTGCAGGAAGAACAACAGGCTCGCGACCAGGGTGAGCCCCAGGCCGACGTAGCCGAACACGCGCATGCTCGTCTTCGTCGGCAGCGCGAGGCTGCCGCCGAACGAGATGGCGGCCAGCCCGATGGGGCCGAGGGTGAGCCCGGCCTTCATCAGGTTGTAGTAGGTCGTCTTGTCGCCCGCGTTGGCGACTGCGAAGAAGAAGAGGGTGAGGGCGGTCAATCCGAGAAGCACACCGAATGCAAGGACGAAGAATCCTCCCTGCAAGCGGCCCTTCGAGGTCTCGTTGCCGAACAATGTACTGTAGCGGTTCTCAAGGTCAGACATGATGCATCCTCGGATGTGGCCTGTTGGCTAAGCGCCTTACTTCTTGCTGTCGACGGCGACGAGCTCCTCGAGGGTCTCGGCCTCTTCGGCGCGAGCGGCCACGAGGGTGCCCATGGCGACGCTGTACAGCGGGCTGCGGGCCATCTTGACCTTCGAGATCTCCACCGGGAGGTTCGCCTCGTAGATGCGGCGCTCGAAGAGGTCCTTGAAGCCCTTGCAGCTGGCCGTTCCGCCGGTGATGGCGACGGGCAGCGTGAGGCCTTCCTCGACCTTCGCCTTGACCATCTCGCGCTTCAGGGTGTTGATCGCGTAGGTGACCAGGTTGTCGTAGTAGATGGTGAGGGCCGACTGGACCTCGCCCTGCGGGTTCTCGGGGTTGATCTCGAACTCGCGCTCCTTGATCGCCGTGACGCGGTCCTTGCTGTGGCCGGTGGCCTCAGCGACCTGCTGGTCGATCCAGTCGCCGCCGCGGGCGACCGCGGTGGTCATGACCGGGAGACCGTAGTGCGAGACGCACATGTTGGTCATGCCGGCGCCGAACGAGACACCGATGCCGGTGAACTGGTTGTCGGCGAGCTCCGAGTAGACGACGGCCATGCCCTCGTTGATGACGCGGGGGGTGTAGTCCAGCTTGCGCAGGATCGACTCGATCGTCTTCTGGTGGTACAGGACGTCCTGGTTCGGGGAGTCCGCGGGGCGGGCGGGGCTGGTGTAGTACAGCAGCTCGCCGCTCTCCTTCGGGGTGCCCACGAGGCGCTCGATGATCAAGCGGATCATGGGGATGGCGGACTTCTCGTCGCGCGACAGGATGCCCTTCTGCATGGGGCGGCGGGTCGCGGTGTTGAAGATGTTCGCGAAGTTGAGGGCGTCCTCACCGACGATGAACACCTGGTTGTCCTTCTTGATGTAGAGGACGTCGCTGCGGGCGAGCATCTTCTCTGCAACATCGCTGTACTCGATCTCGACGAACGAGTTGCGCTGCTGGGTAAGCGTGGTCTTGTCTCCGTGGCGTTCGGCAGCGATGATGTTCATCGTGCCAACGTCGAGTCCCTTTGCCATTTGTAGCCTCCAAGTAGTTGGCCCGAATCAGCAAGAAGCGCCCAGGAGGGCTCCTCTGGCCATTCGTGGTTGGAATTGCTGAGTGAGAGTCCCTATTTACGGTTATGCCCGAAAGGTCCATTTCCAGAAGGCCGCGGGCCCGCGCACCACTTGAACCCACACGACGCAAAACGCTAAGCGCGCGCCTTCCGTGGACGCGGCTGGATGCACTCGCGGCCGCCGCGCCCCTGCGCGCGGCGCGCTGCCGGGGCGCCACCGGGTGTGCCGTCTTGCGCGTCGTGAAGAAGACCTTGAAAGGGGACCTCATGGGCCGCACCGGGTTCAAGGCCGTGAAGGGCCCGGGGCGCGGCAAGGCGCCTTCCCCTGTGGAACCGGGTGCCGGGCCCACCACGCCACAGCCGGCCAACGGGGAGTCCCGCGCCGAGCCCGCCCCGGGGGGCGCGCAGCGCTCGCTGGACGACCTCATGGCGGACGACATCGTCGTCATCACGGAGCCCCTGCGACCGCGCGAGGGGCGCCCCATCCCCATCGGGACCCCCGAGAAGGCGCGCACTGCCTCCCCAGCGCACCTGCCGCCGGCGCCCGTCGAGCAAAAGGCCGTCGCGGCGGTCGCCTTCCAGCCCCTCGAGGATGGCGCGGCCCTCCCGTTGGCGCGCTCGGTCCTCGCCGAGGGGCTCTACCGGGACGTGGGCCAGAAGGGCTCCAAGATGCAGCACCCCGCCGGCATCACGTTCCACCTGGACGCGAAGTGGGGCGACGGCGTCGTGCACACGCACCACAACGTCACCGTCCCCCTGCAGGCGGGCCACGCCGCCGCGCACATGGCGGACGTGGTCATCGAGCTCGACAACCGGGCCCTCCTGGTGCTGGACCTCGTGGCCTCCAGCGTCACCCCGACCGAGATGAAGGCCCTCGCCTTCGACGCCCTCCAGCTGCACCAGGTGGAGCGCTGCTTCACGGTCCTCGTGTACGTGCGGGCCCCCGGCAAGGGCATGCCGCAGACGCAGGCGGAGGCCCTCGGGCACGGGTACGACGTGGTCTTCGGCATCGACGAGGCGGACGTGCACTCGGAGCTGAAGTTCGCCTCGCTGCGCAACCGCATCCAGACCTGGATCGCCGCGGCTTCAGGCAGGAAGCGCTAGGTTTCGTCCCGACCGGCCGCAGAGGACGCAGAGACCGCAGAGCGGTTGCTTTTGGCAGTTCCAGTCCCCTTTTCTGGCACGGAACGCGCGGAAGCCGCGGGTGGCAAGTTCGTTCCTGAAGTTCCGTGCGTTCCATCGGCGCTGGTTTCGGCGGGGCCGCTTCGCGCGCCCCATTCCATCGCTTGCCACGCCAACACGTGGTGCTCCCCCTCGGCGTCGGCGCCACGGCAAGGTGGACTGGTTGCGGTTTCACGACCGGCCTATGGCTCGATTCACGTCGAGGGCTTTTGGGGGTCCAGCGCTGAAGCGACCTGACAGGCAGGAGACCGAGCATCTTCCCCCCTCTGTGTCATCTGGTTGCGTCGGCCCGAAGCTGACCGCAGTGGACCCTTGTTCGGTGTCCTCTGCGTTTTCTGCGGCGGCGCGCGCCCGGCTAGGCCTTGACGCGGCGCGCCACCAAGAGGGCACCGACGATGACGGCCAGCATCGCAGGCAGCCCGAGACCGGGCAGGGCCTCCGTGGGTCCGTTGGCGATCTCGTCGCTCACGGGGCGGAAGTGGACGGTGGTCGTGCCCTCGGCGGAGAGCGTCGGCGGGGCGACCTGCGACGCGGGCACGGAGCACTGGACCGTGGCGGACGCCTTCACGGTGATGGGCACGGTGACGTTCTCCCGCACGAGGCCGGGGGAGACCACGATGACGGCGTCGCCGCTGCCGGAGTAGGCGCCGCCGAGGGTCTGCGTCTGCGGGACCTGGAACATGATCGTGGAGGGCTGCACCTGGACCGTGACGGTGGCGTTCCCGGTCTGGGAGGCCTTCGTCGCCGTCAGGGTGACGGGGAACTGGCCGGAGCCGCCGACGCAGGTGCCCTGGTTGAGGGTGAGGGCCACGTGGAACCTGACCGTCTCCTTGGTCTGGTTCGTGTACACGTGGGCCGCGAGGTCGGTGATCTCCACCTTGCCGCCGGCCGCCGGGACGTTCTGGGCCGTGGCGGGATTGGCCAGGAGGGCGAGGGCCGCAAGGGCCAGGAATCCAAGGAGAGGACGGGACATGGTCGGCACCGGGTGGAGCCGCCGATGAACGGCCGATAGATAAGCTCCCTGCTGGATGGCGCGGTCTGGGCAGATGGCCGCGGGAACCGGAACGGAAGGGCGTTAAGCATGGCACGAGGTTGCGGTCCGGTGACATGATGTCCCCCGCCAAGAAGACCCGCAAGTCCGCCCGCAAGACCGCCAAGAAGGGGAAGCGCAAGGCGACGCCCAAGCAGTTGGCGGCGCTGAAGAAAGCGCGCGCCATGAAGGCGGTCCGCGCCCGGGCCAAGACCACGCCAGGCGGCAAGGGGCTCATCAAGAACCGCCCGGCCGCGCGCCGCATCCTGGGCAAGTAGGGTCTGCAAGGCACGCCCTCGGCCGACCCGCCCCATCCCCACCTCCCTTCCTCCCCCTCCCTTCCCTTTCTTCGCCCGTTTTTCGCTTCTCGGGTCCGCTTCCTGCTCCGACTTCCCCTGGATTCCGCTAGCCCCTGCGCCTGGCCAGGAACGCGGCCCCCAGCAGGGCGGCGGCAAGCCACAGGCCAGCCCCTGGCGAGGAGTGCTGCTCGACGTGCACGGAGTCGCCGGCGCAGGATTGGCGGAACGCCTGCGCACGGTCCATCGTGAGCGCAACGTGGAGCGTGTAGGGGACCCCCATCGGCCCGACGTAGGCGGTCTGGGTGGCGGGCCCGATGTGGAGGTGGCTTGCCCCCAGGAGGCCGCGGTCGCGCACGTCGGAGCCGGCGACCTCGAGCGTCTGCGTGCGGGCCCCCAGGGTGGCGTCGGTGTCGGCGTCGCGCACCAGGGTCGGGTCGCCGGCTTCAGGTCCTGCCGCGAGGGCGAGGTCCCCGAAGGAGAGCGGCGCGTTGGTCCAGTTCAGGGTGGCGTCGAGACGGATGAGGCGGGCCAGGTACCCGGCGGTGGCGCCCGCAGCGGAGCCCAGCCTTGCGTCCTGGGGGTACCATGCGACGTCCTGGTTGACGGCGGCGGTGCTGGCGGCGCCGGGGGAGAGGGTGCCTTGGAGGTCGAGGACGAGGCGCTCCCGGTAGAGGGGCATGGCGATGCGCAGCTCGCCCTCGGACCCCGTGGCCAGCGCGGGGATCCATTCCTCGGTCCAGCCATCGGCGGCGGCCACGAACCCCACGATGCGGTTGGCGGGCAGGCGGGCCAGCACGGTCCCCTTGGCATCGGTCCGCAGGGGGAGGGTCGTCGTGTAGTCGGGCGGGCTGGCGGTGGGAAGGGAGACGTCCACCTCGGCGTTGCCGGCGCCGCCCTCGGCGCCCACGTGGACGACGGAACGTTCCCCCCTGCGGGCGGCCGCATCGTCCTCGTCGCCCCAGAAGAAGACGACGCCCGCCCCCGCCAGGCCGGGGCCGCCGGGTTCCTGCGTGATCGTGATGTTGGCAGAGTAGGAGCCGGTGCCTCCCCTGGACGGCGTGCCGGGGCCGATGCCGCGGGCGCTCACCGGCGGGACCGGGTCGCATGAGCTGACGCAGCCGGCCAGCAGCGGCGCCACCAGCAGCACACAAAGGACACGGGCGTCCATGGCGAGGGGCAAGCCAGAGGCCTCAAGGCCGTTTCGGAGCAAAGCCCGAATCATCGCGTTGACCGCACGGCAGGGTGCGGCGCGCTTTGTGCGCCCCATTCCATCGCTTACGATGCCAACAGGTCGTCCTGGACGACGGAGTCGGCGCCACGGCAAGGTCAGACTGGATGCGGTTTTACGACGGACCGATGGGGCGATTGCTCCGTTCGGAGCGTTGGAGCGAGTGACGCTGGAATTCGAGCGGACAGGATGATCCTGGCAAGCGGGAAGCTGTTGCCCTACAGCAAGGCCCGGATGCGCTCGCACTGGCGGATGACCGGCACGTCCACCATGTGGCCGTCCACGACGATGACCCCGCCCTTGCCGATCCCGCTTGCATCCACTGCGGCCAGCACCTTGCGCGCCCAGGCGGCCTCCTCGGCCGTGGGACGGAACGCCTCGTGGATGGCCACCACCTGGGCAGGGTGGATGCACATCTTGCCCGAGAACCCGAACGTGCGCGCCTCCACGGCCTCGATGGCGGTGCGCTCGAGGTCGCGGAAGTCCGCCGTGATCATGTCGATGGCGGGGACGCCTGCGGCGGCGCACGCCAGCACGACCATCTGGCGCGCGGCCAGCACCTCGAGGTTGCCGGGGGTGCGGCGCAGGCCCACGTCGGCGGCGAGGTCCTCCGCGCCGAAGCAGACGGCCGCGATGCCGGGCACCTGGGCCACCTCGCGGGCCGCAAGGACGCCTGCGGCGGTCTCCAGGATGGGGAGAAGGGCAGGGACCGGTTGGCGGCCCTCCCGTGCGAGGTGCGCGATGTGGCGCTGCGCGTCGCGGACCTCCTGGGCCGCGGCGACCTTGGGGAGCACCACCAGGTCGGGGGCCCCCACGAGGACCGCAGCGAGGTCGGCAAGGCACTCCTGCGTCCCCCAGGGGCTCGTGCGGACCGCGCGCCGGGCGGGGGAGTCCGCCACCACCAGGAGAGCGTCCCGCACCGTGGCGCGGGCCTCCTGCTTGCGCGCGGGGGGGACGGCGTCCTCGAGGTCCGCGCACACGATGTCGGCCAGCCCGTCGCGCCAGGCGCGCTGCAGGCGGTCGCCTCGGTCGCCCGGAGTGTACAGGAGCGACCGCAGCCGCTTCGGGCGGGTGTCCGGCCCGGCGCTTGGGGAGGCCGCCGGGTTCATGCAATGCCTCCGGCGCGCACCATGACGATGCGCTTGAAGCGGCACACCTCGCGGCCGTCCTGGTTCTGCACCCGGTGCTGCAGGGTCACGATGCCGCGGCCGGGCTTGCTGCTGGGACGCTTGGCCAGCACCTCGGTCTGGAACCGCAGGGTGTCGCCGGGGAAGACGGGCTCGGGATGCTCGACGTCGCCGTAGCCGAGGTTCGCCACCAGCGTGCCGGACGTCGTGTCCTCGACGGAGGCGCCCACACAGGCGGAGAAGGTGAACAGGCCATTGACCAGGACATCCGGGAAGCCGGCCTTGCGGGCGGCAGCCCCGTCCAGGTGGAGGGGCTGGTTGTTGAGCGTGAGCCGGCAGAACGCCACGTTGTCCGCCATGGTGACAGGCAACCGGGCCGCGTGCTCGATGACCTCGCCCACCGTGAACTGCTCGAAGGTGCGCCCGGGCACGCCCGCGCAAGGGACCGCGCTTTTAAAGTGGAATCGGGAATGCGGTCTCAGGTCCACATGCCGCCCGCCAAGCCCGCCAAGTCGTCGAGGAAGGCTGCCAAGGGCTCACGCAAGGCGGCGCCGGCCCGGTCCGGCAGGGCTGCGGCCAAGAAGGGCAAGGCAGCGCCGACCCGCTCGGCCACCAAGACGGCGAAGCGCGGGGCGCCCTCGCCCGCCGCGCGCCGCGCCCCCGCCCCGAAGGCTGCCGCCAAGGCGCCCGTGCCGCGCACGGTCTGCATCGCGCTGGACCCGTTCGGGGACCCGTGCCAGAACACCCCCCGCCTGGGGTCGAAGTACTGCGGCGTGCACAGCCACCTCGGGTAGATGGCCTCCCCCGCCGCCCCCCCTTCCCCTCCGCCGGCCAATGGCGCCCAGCGGCGCGGCCGCCTCGTCTCCTTCGAGGGCATCGACGGCTCCGGCAAGTCGACCGTCATCGCGCGCGTCGCGCAGACCCTGCGCGCGGAGGGCCTGCAGGTGATGGCCACGCGCGAGGAGACCGCCTCGGCCACGGGCGACTGGGTCAAGCGCGCCGTGCACGAGCGCTGGGACCCGCTGGCGACGACGTTCCTGTTCCTCGCGGACCGCGCGCGCCACGTGCGCGAGATGGGCGGCTGGCAGGACGGGGGTTCGCACGTGCTGTGCGACCGGTTCATGCACTCCACCTTCGCCTACCAGTGCGCGACGCTGGCCGGCATCCCGGGCTGGGGGTCGCCTCTGGGTGCCCTGCCGTTCCTCGAGGGAATGCATGCGGGATGGTGCCCCATGCCGGACCGCGTCCTGCTGTTCACGTGCGACCCTGCCATCGCGGTCCGCCGCGTGAAGCAGCGTGCCGCGACGACGCCGTACGAGAAGGAGGCGTTCCTGCGGCAGGTGCAGGGGAACTACCTGGCCCTGGCGCAAAAGGACCCGGGCCGGTTCACGGTCATCGATTCGGACCAGCACATCGACGTCGTCACGGAAGAGGCGACGACGCTGGTGCGGAAGTTGTTGGTCTAGCCGCTCCCCGCCACAGGACGCCGAGGACACCGAACAAGGGTCCACTGCGGTCAGCTTCGGGCCCGACGTCACCACAGATGCCACAGATGGGGGAAGATGTTCGTCCTCCTCTCCGTGCTGCAGCAGCACCGGGCCTCCAAACACTTCGACGTGGATCGACCCATCGGTCTGTCGTCGCCTTGGACTGGGACAACACGGCTGTGGCGCCGACGCCGCAGTGCAGCACCACGTGTTGGAATTGCATGCGATGGAAGGGGGCGCGCGAAGCGCGCCCGCCGAAACCAGCCACGGGATGCACGGAAATTCACGGAAACCGAAAACGCACGCTTGGAGCGGCGGGCTTTCCGTGGGCCGTGGCCAAACAGGGGAGTGCCACCGCGTGCTCCGCGGCATCCGCGTGGAGCCCGGAGAGCTCAGCCCGAAGCGCTCCAGCCGGGAAGGCGATTCCGTGCCGCGACGCCGGAAGCATGGCTCCGTGGCCTCGGTGGGATGTGGCGGCGGAGGGAATCAGGGGTCCTTCGCCTTGGGGGCTTCCTTCCCCTTGCTGGGCTTCGGCCGCACCTGGTAGCTCTTGTTGCGCTTGGCCATCCAAAGGGAGTAACCGTACGCCAGCAGCGTGAAGCCGACGGTCGCTACGAGGCCGATGATGACCACCTGGGCCCAGGTCAGGGTCGCCATGGCCGGTCCACGGAGGATGGGGGTGAAAAGGGGTGCGGTTGCATCGCCAAGGCGGTTCCCCGCAGGACGCCGCGTGCCCCGCGAAGCTAGCCGCTGTGGTGCCCGCCGTAGATCTCGCGCGCCACCGTGTTGCAGTCCAGCGACCGCGTCATCTCGAAGGCCTTCACGAGGCCGTGGAACCCGTCGTAGGCCATGCAGGCCATCATGCCGCCGGGGGCCACGTTGTCGTTGGCGTTGGTGAGGCCGTTCTGGTCATGCATCATCCACAGGCCAGGGTTGTCCATCTTCATGACGTAGTCGTAGCGCTCGCCGGGGCCGATCGAGAGCGTGTCGACGTCGAAGGGGGAGGCCAGCGGATACGAGTCGCGGGCGACGACGTGCATGGTGTGCCCGTGCGGATGCCATGCGTGCCACAGGTTGCCGGCGTTGATGACCCGGAAGAGCACCGTCTCGCCCTGCTTGACCGGGAAGACTGGGGCGTCGGGGAACGCCTTGCCGTTGATGAGGAACGTGTTGTACTGGGGGTGGTACACCGGGCTCGTCTCGGGCCACCACTCGCGGGGCGTCTGCTGCGGGGGCGGGTTGCCATGCGCGTGCGCCCCGGTGCAGCCGAACGTGGCCATGGCGTTGTTCTTGGCGGTCTTCTGCTGCGCCGTGTCCTCGGGCATCGCCTCGACCTGGGGGCAGAACTGGTCCTTGACCGCCTGGGGCACCTGGCTGCCGACGCTCCCTTCGGTGGTGGTCACGAGCTGGTTCTGCGCAAGGTTGTCCAGCAGGAAACGGTAGTAGCATTCCAGCTGGCCCTGGGTGTCCGGTGTGGGTTCCTGGCCGTTGCCAGAGGTGGGGTCGACGGGGTCGCGGTTGCCGTGCACGTGGCAGTTGTCGTACTCGTCCAGGAGGATCACGTACTCGCGGTCGAACTGAACCTTCGGGTGGCGCTCCTCGACGATGAAGGCGCCGTACATGCCGAGGTCGATGTGGTGCGCGCCGTCCATGTGGCAGTGGTACCAGTAGGTCCCCGCCTTGAGGTCGGGGAACGTGTAGTTGTATTCCCCGCCGTTGCCCATGATGGGGTCCTGGGTGAGGTAGTCCATGCCGTCCATCTCCCATGGGATGAGCCCGCCGTGCAGGTGCAGCGTGTGCGAGAGGGCGTTGGGGTTCACGAGGTGGATGACGACGGTGTCGCCTTCCTTGACGCGGATCTCGGGGCCCGGCACCGACAAGGGGTCCGCCGAGTCCAGCTTGAAAGGGATCGCGATGGCCTTCGAGTAGTTGCCGTCGTTCTTCTCGTACAGTTGCACCGTGTCCGAGAGGCCAGGGTTGACGACCATCTCGAAGTAGTGGGTCTCCGGGGCCTCCTCCGGCGCGGGGTTGGAGGTGCAGCCGCCCATGCCGACGGCCGTGAAGGCGATGGTCAGCAGCAGCGCGAAGGGCTTCATGGGCGTTCCACGAGGCCGCAGGCTTATCAGGCTTGTCTCTGGAGCGCGCTCACGCCGTGGTGGGCACCGGGTTGAACGGGTCCGAGTAGTTGAGCGCCTCCTGCACGTCGCCGAAGTGGACGCCCTCCAGCAGCATGTGCAGGATCGTGAACAGGATGACGGCGACCGTCATGCCGTAGTGGGTCCACCGCCAGGTCCCGTAGTTCCAGCGTCGGATCATCGGCACCTGCATGGCCCCCGTGACACCCAGGCCCAGCATGGCGAGGATGGAGAGGCCGCCCCAGATGAGGCCGCGCGTCCACACGAAGTCGCCCGGGATCAGGAACAGGACCATGTGCACGAGGGCGACGAGGATGATGCCGTAGCTGAGGAAGTTGTGGAACGCGACACGGCGCTTGGCGGAGCCGAAGAGGTTGTTCATGCCGCGCCGCGACGCCTTGCCGAACATGCCCCCGGACGCGATGGAGGAGACGATGAGGAACGACGCCGCGTACCCCAGGACCTCGGAGGTGGTCGTCAGGGTGGGGCCGTTGATGAGGGTGGGGCGCTCGACGACGGTGCTGGTGGGCTCGAGGCGGACCTTCTCTCCGTCCAGCTTGACGGGCACCTCAAGGGGCTCCTGCGTCCAGTTGGCCCAGTCGCCGCCGCCGGGGGCACGGGGGTCGGGCGACGCCACGTGGGTGTAGTGGACGGTGGAGTTGAACCAGAACCGGATCGACTCGCCGTCCCCGGCGGCCTTGGCCACGGTGAAGTTGAGGCCGCGCACGAGCTGGATCTTCCCGACGGCCTTGTCGGGGAACGGCAGCGGCTGCGGCGACTGCCAGGAGATGGGGACCTCACGCAGGCCCTCGAGGTTGAACTCGGCGCTGTACGTGACCGTGAACGGGACCTGGCTGACGGAGGGGAGCGTGGGCGAAGGGGAGGAAGGGTTCGGCGGCAGGACCCTGGCACCGACGCGGAAGGAGCCGCTGCGTCCCGTGAAGGGGTCGGCCACAGGGATGGGTTTCCCCGGGCCCGTGGAGGGGTAGGTGGTCTCGTTGCCGTCGGGACCGACCATGTACCCGACCAGGCTTGGGCCCGTCGTGGGATTCGTGTCCTGCGGGGCGATGACGAGGCTGCTGCTGCTGGCGGGCACCGTGATGTTGATGCGTGTGTCGGCCTGCCGCGCGCTGCCCAGGGAGGCGGGGTCGTTGGCCGCGGGGATGACCAGTTGCCGCACCTCGTCCTTGATGGGGGCCTGCCCGGAGGCGAAGTTGAGCGAGGGCGCGTTGCGCAGGTCGATGGTGAGGACGTAGGCGCGGATCTCGGTCCGCCACGCGTTCTGGACCTGCACCGTGTAGGGGATCGTGCTGCCGACGGCGCCGGCCACAGGGTCGCCAGGGACCAGGTTCGCGGAGCGTTTGAGGGGGGGCGTCCAGCTGGCATGGCAGGACCAGCAGGAGGAGTCACGCACCCCGACGTAGTGGGCGCCTCCCTGCTGGCCCGAGGCCGCGAGCGCGCCGAGGGCGAGGAGGGCGACCGTGAGGATGCCCAGCAGGCGGCCGGAGACCAACGCTCGCACCACTCCTGGACGATACATCAAGGTTGTCGTCCGGTGCCGCCCCTCGTTGCCCGCTCAGGTGGGATGGAGCGGGTCGGTGTAGCCCAGCGCTCCCTGCACGGGCCCGAAATGCTTGCCGTCGAGCAGCAGGTGGACGATGGTGAGCACGATGACCGCGAGGGCCATCCCGTAATGGGTCCAGCGCCAAGCGTCGTAGTTCCAGCGCCGGATGAGGTGGACCTGCAAGGCCCCCGTGACGCCAAGCCCTAGGAGCGCGAGCATGCCTCCACCGCCCCACAGGATGCCGCGCGTCCAACTGTAGTCGCCGTCCAGCAGGAACAGCACCATGTGTGCCCCTGCGGCGAGGATGAGGCCGTAGCTGAGGAAATTGTGGAACGCCACGCGCCGCTTGGCCGAGCCGAAGAGGTTGTTGATCCCGCGGCGGCTGGCCTTCCCGAACATCCCGCCGGAGGAGATGGAGGACACGATGAGGAAGGACGCCGCGTAACCGACCGTCTCTCCGACCGTGGTCATGGTGGGGCCGTTCAAGGGGGCCGGCGCCGGGGGTGGAGCGGACGCGCCGACGAAAGCGACGCGGTCTCCGACCTGCTCGACGGAAACCTCCACCGGCTCCTGCGTCCAGTTGCCCCAGTCCTGCGCCCCCGAGGTCGTATGGTGGTAGAACACGGTGGTGTTGAGCCGGAACCGTATGTTCTCGCCCACCTGGGCGGCCTGCATGATCGTGAAGTTGAGGCCGCCCAACACCTTGAACTTGCCATGGTCGATCTGGACGGGGATGCTGATGGCGGACTGGCGCTGCGTGGCCGTGTCGAACCATGCATCCGCCTGCACGGTCACGTGGACCGTGGCCGTCGGCGGCATGTAGTTGGTGATGTTACCGGCATCTGGCTGCAGGCCCGGCAGCTCCACGCGGACCCCGATGGGCCCCACCGTGTGGTCCAGGGCTCCAGCCAGCACGATGGATTGGCCCCGTCCCGGCGCCAGGTGGCGTATTGTACGCCCGTCGGGATAGGTAAGGACCGCCACGAGGCGGGGCCCCGCGACCGCGTCCGTGGATGAGGGTCGCACGATGAGCTGGCTCTGCGTCGCGGAGGCGTTGAGCGTCATGGCCGTCTGCTGCGCCTGCGTGGTCCCCGGCTGCGTGGGGTCCGGCTGGAGCGTCAACGTCGTGTTCGTGTGCAGGGGTGGCGTGGTGGCCACGAAGGCGAGGGAGGGCGCCCGCGTGAGGTCTATGTCCAGCATGACGTGGCGCATCTCCGCCTGCCAGGCGTTGCGGACCTGCAGCGCGGCGGGAAGGACCGAGCCCACCTTGGCCGAACTGGCTAGAGGGATGACCTGGGCCGGGACCTTGAGGGGCGGGGTCCACTGGGAGTGGCATTCCCAGCATGAGGATTCCTGGATGGGCAGGGGGCCTCTCTCCTGGACGGCGGCGGTGGCCCCGGCGGCAACGAGGGCCAGGAGCACCACCGGGATCCACGGTCTTGCCACGACCCTAAGTCCGTATGGCTCACGACTTAAAGGGAGGCGTCAGGTCCGCAAAGCGTCGGTCGCCGGTCAATCCTCGATGGCCTCGGCCAGGCTCTGTGCCGTGATGCGGACCGCCTCGGCGGAGCCGTGCCTGGGCTTCCAGCCGGGACCGACCCTGGAGAGGGCGGTGAGGTCCAATCCCATGTTCTTGACGTCGCCCTTCCAGCCGGCGCCGTCCTTGGTGCCGCCGCTGAACACGCGCTTGGGGTGCACCCCGAGGACCTCTTCCACGATGTCGGCGAGGCGGGTCACGGGGATGGCGTCCTGGGAGCCGATGTTGTAGACGTGGCAGCCGCCGGCCGGCTCGGGGGGTGCATGGCGGACGGCATGCACCATGGCGTCGACGGTGTCGGCGACGCTCACGTAGCTCTTGGTCTGCGTCCCGTCGCCGAGGATCTCCAGCCGCTTCGGGTCCTTCCTCAGGCGGTTCGTGAAGTCGAAGATGACGCCGTGCGTGCTGCGGGGGCCCACGACGTTGGCGAAGCGGAACAGGAACACCTGCATGCCGAACGTGCCCGCGTAACTGGAGATGATGGCCTCGCAGGCCAGCTTGCAGGCCCCGTACACGGAGATGGGCAGCAGGGGCCCGTACGATTCGGGCGTTGGGATGACCTTGGCGGCCCCGTACACGGTGCTGGTGCTGGTGAAGACGAGGTGCTTGACGCCCGCCCTGCGCATCGCCTCAAGCAGGATGTAGGTGACATGGACGTTCTGCTCGTAGTGCGCATCGGGGTCGGACTCGCCACTGCGGACATCCGGGTTGGCCGCCAGGTGCCAGACGGAATCGGTGCCCTTCAGGAGCCTGTCCAGGGTCGCCGCGTCGCCGCAGTCCCCCTCCACGAACGCGATCTTCGCCCGGCTCAGCTGCAGGAACGATTCCTTGCCGCCCGAGAGGTTGTCCAGCACCGTCACCTTCGCGCCCTCCGCGACGAGGCGGTCGACGACGTGGCTGCCGATGAAGCCGGCCCCGCCCGTCACGAGGATCCTCTTGCCCTTCACGTCCACGCCATGGCCTCCCATCCCTCAACCCTCGCCTACGGGATGCGCACCACGAAGGCGCGGTGGTCGGTCTCGAACGGCTCGAGGTCGACCTGGCGTTCGATGGCAAGCCCCGCTGCCTGCAGCCGGCGCGCGACCTCGTCGTAGATGGCCAGGGGCGGCTGCGACACGTTGATGCTGCGGGCCTTCACGAAGAGCATGCCGAGGCCTCCCTTGCGGACGAAGGGGACGTTGCGGAGGAAGATGTCGACCTGGTGGCGCTGCGCCACGTCCTGCACGAGGACAGACACGGGGCGCGCGATGTAGGCGGCGTACCGCTCGGGGGCGCCGGCATCCTCGAGGATGGGCACCACGTTCTTGCGCGGCTCCACGTTCCACAGCAGGTCCCGCACGGCGCGTGGGCTGAACTCGACGGCGTACACGAGCCCGGAGGTGATGTCGCTCACGTGCGACACGGTTGTGCCGGAGGCCGCACCCAGGTACAGCACGTCATCCGAGGCGGTGAACCAGGGCGTCGACGGGTCCTTGCGGGAAAGGGCGGCGACCTTGCTGCGGAAGGGGTTCCAGTTGCGGTACTCCTTGGGGCCGGCCTTCCGGAGCCGCTCCCCGTACACGGCATGGCCGGGGTCCTTGTTCTCCGTCCAGAGGAAGCCCTTGTCCTCGAAGCACCCCGCCAGGTTCAGGGGCCTCACGAGGACCCACCCCCCGCCCCGGGCTTGCGGTCGCCGGAGCCAGGCGGCCGCGCCGGCTTGTTGTCGGAGCGGAAGGCGCCCTGCGGCTTGCGCTTCCAAGGCTTGGCTGCGCCGGCGGTGCCGCCACTACCGGGGCCGCCGGGGCCGTCACGGCGGAAGGGCGGACGCGGGCCATCGCGCGGAGGACCGCGGTCGTCGCGTGCCCCGGCGCCGTAGCCCCCCGTGCGCGGCGGGCCGCGGTCGTCGCGCGCGCCTGCACCGTAGCCGCCCGAGCGCGGCGGACCGCGGTCATCGCGGGGAGGGCCGCGTGGCGCATCCCGCGCAGGGCCGCCGTACCCGCCTGAGCGCGGCGGGCCGCGGTCGTCCCGGGGGGGACCGCGGGGCGCGTCGCGCGGCGGGAAGGAGCGGGGGGGACTGCGGGGGCCGTCGCGGTCGCGGCCGTACGAGGGGCCGCCGCTGCGCGCGGGGCCGCGGGCCCCGCCGGGCTTGGCGAAGCGGGGATTGAACGGGTTGCGGGCCGGGGGCTTGCGCTGCACGATGCGCTCCATGTCCGCCTTCAGCTGGGCGGCGAGGAAGGGGCGGATGTCGTTCTTCGTGAAGGCGTCCGCCTTGGCGCCGGTCGCGGCCGCAAGGGCCAGGGCGCGGGCGGTGGGGCCGCGCTGCCACGGCGGCGCCTGGTGGACGGTGGGGTGCTGGAACAGGATGCCGTGCTTGGGGCTGCGCGTGCCTTCCTTGAGGTGGCGGAACAGGGCGGTCTCGGCACCAAGCAGCTGCACGGTGCCGCTGGGCCAGGTGGCCAACCGGCTGAGGCCTCCGCTGAGGGCGATGAGGCGCGCGCCCAGGACGGGGCCGACGACGCTGCTGACGTTGGGCGCGACCTGCTCCATGAGGACCGCCACGCGGGCCTCGAGGGCGTGCCAGGACTGGTGGACGGCGGAGAGGGCACCGGCGAAACCCTGCAGGACGGCCATGTCCTCGGGCTGCAAGTCGGTACCGAGGCTGGTCTGGGCCATGTTGGCTTGGTCGAGCGCCTTCAGGACGGCGTCGCGTTGGCCGTGGGTGGCGACGAGTTCGGCCAGTTCTTGCGCGTCCGTGACGAGGCGGGTGGCCTCGGGGGCGTGCAGGGCGTACCACTCCCGCAGGCGCTCCACGAGCAGGTTGGCGGTGCGCACCAGGTCGTCGATGGCGCGCACCTCCTGCGCCAGGATGCGGTCGGTCTCCGTGTTGGAGAGGGACAGCTTGCGGCGCGCGACCGTGAGCGCGGCCTGGTGCAGCACGCCCAAGTCGGTGCCGCCGGGGACCTGCACCGCCTCGAAGCGGAGCGGCGCCTGCGCGGCCTTGGCGGCGGCCTCCAAGTGGTCCGCGACGGCGGCGACGACGAGGCCCTTCTCGAACCAGACCGGACGCGGCACAACCGTGCGCACTTGAAGGAGGGGTTTAAGCGAGACGGCCGAGCCGCCCTTGCCCAACCACGGGATTCCACGGATTGCACGGAGGGGAGTCAAGTTCCGTGCGTTCCGTGGAATCCGTGGTTCGGCGGTCCGGCCGGCGTCGCGCGCTTCAAGTGGCAAGACCCGCTGCGCGCCGCCGTGGACCTGGCGACGACGGTGACCGGCGTGCGCTTCCCCAACCCGCTGCTGCTGGCCTCGGGCATCCTCCACGAGACGGGGGCGAGCATGGCGCGGGCGGTGCGCGAGGGCGCCGGGGGCGTGGTCACGAAGTCGATGAGCCTCAAGCCGCGCAACGGGCACCCCGGCCCCAACGTCGTGGAGGTGGACGGCGGCCTGCTGAACGCGATGGGGCTGCCCGGCCCCGGCTTGGAGCACTTCGCGCACGAGGTCGCGGAGGCGCAGAAGGGCGGCGCGGTCCTGGTTGGCTCGGTCTTCGGCGGCACGGCGGAGGAGTTTGCGGAGGCCGCGACGCGGATGGCGGCGCTGGGCACGCCGGCGCTGGAGCTGAACGTCTCCTGCCCGCACGCCAAGGGGTACGGCTCCGAGATTGGCTGCGACCCGGACCGCCTGCGCGAGGTCGTCGTCGCGGTCAAGGCCGCAGTCAAGGTCCCGGTGTGGGTGAAGCTCACGCCGAACACGGACAACGTGGTGCGGCTGGCCCGAGTCGCGGTGGAGGCCGGCGCCGACGCCTTGGTGGCCACGAACACGCTCAAGGCCATCGCCATCGAGCCCGACGTGCGCCGCCCCGTCCTGGGCAACCGCGTCGGCGGCTTGAGCGGCC